>NZ_JAKDKW010000024.1 GCF_030453185.1 Yaniella sp.
ACTGCTGCCCCAGTCCTGGTCTCCCCCGGCCGTCTAGCGACCATCAGTGTGACGGTTGCTGATGGGACCACCGTGCGGTCCTGGTTGCGACTACCCGACGGAGACGGCCCTTTTCCCATGGTGGTGTTTGTGCATGGTGGGCCGTGGGGTTCCTGGAACGCCTGGACGTATCGGTGGAACCCAGACCCATTTGTGGCCGCCGGGTATGCAGTGTTGCTTCCTGATCCGGCAATTTCGACTGGTTATGGGCAGGCGATGATTGATCGAGGAAATCAACAGCTAGGCGGCGCCCCGTATACCGACCTATTAGCCCTCATTGATGCTGCCGAAGCACGAGACGATATCGAGGCCACCAAGACATCGGTGGCCGGTGGATCATACGGCGGGTACATGGCCAACTGGATTGCCGGACACACCGGAAAGCGATTCCGTTGCATTATCACTCACGCTTCCCTGTGGGACACCACCACGATGGGACAAACCACTGACAATGCCACCTGGGACCGGGCGATGTCGCCACAGGCAGCGTATTCACCACATCAGTTTGCTCAAGACATTGCCGTACCGATGTTGGTGATTCACGGAGATAAAGATTACCGGGTGCCCATCGGTCAGGCACAGCAACTGTGGCACGCTCTGCACACGATAACGCCATCCGTCACCGACACCACCGGGCACACTGCTCATCGCTACCTGTATTTCCCCGATGAGGGCCACTGGATTCAAAGCCGCGGCAACGCTGAAGTCTGGTACAAAGTGTTCGCTAATTTCCTTGATGTCCATGTGCATGGCAGCGCCGAAGTACTGCCAGCTGAACTCGGTTGAGACAACCAGCCCTAGAGCAGGGTGTCTTGGCCCGGTTCAAAAGGCTCAATGAGCTCCGGGCCGTTGTTGGCTACTGAACCAACAGCCGGTGCGACCGGGTACATTTCCCATTCAGAAGCCACGTCGAAGGCCCCAGCGACGACTGTATCGACCAGGTGTACTGCTTCGTCTTTGGTCACCTCACCTGCCGATAGCCACTTGTTCATCGTCGATGAGCTCATAGGCAACGGCAGACGGTGGTGTAGGCCAGACAGGTCATCCAGGATTGCCGGTTGAGCCCCCGCTTCGGGGGAAGCACCTGTCAACATAGTGGTGGATAGTACCCACGCTGCGTCGTCTTGGGCAGCTGGGTCCTTCCACCATTCATACAGACCGGCGAAGAAGATCGGTGAACCATCTTTGGGCCGAACATAATATGGCTGTTTGCGTTCACCTTTGATCTGTGGCGCCAACCATTCGTAGTAACCGTCCACCGGAATCGCTGCCCGTCGGGATTTCACCGCGGAACGAAATGACGGCTTTTCAACCACTGTTTCAGCTCGGGCGTTAAAGGTGCGCTGACCAAACGAAAGATCTTTTGCCCACGACGGCACAAGTCCCCAACGGGCCAGATACAGATTGCGTTCCCATGCCGTAGAAGTATCACGTGGTTCCTGGTAGTGCTCAACCACCACCGGGATGTTCTTGGTTGGGGCGACATTATAATCCGGGCGTAGTTCCTCGAATTTGGCGTTATCTGCACCCGAAGCTGCCATTAAATCGCCGATTGCTCTGGCTATCACGTAGCGTCCACACATAATTCCAGTATGCCAGCATGTTGCCAACCATGGTCAATGGCACTCAAGCTATGGTCAGATAGTGTCTGACTGCCTACAGATCCTGTGGGCAAACCTATGACTTTGAAGGAGAACCAAGCCCCATGGCGCATAAAGTCCAAGCCGCTGTTGTGCGGTCGAAGAACGCCCCGGTAACCATCGAAACGATCATCGTGCCAAATCCTGGTCCAGGTGAAGTGGTTGTGGATGTTTCCACCTGCGGTGTTTGCCACACGGACTATTCCTATATTGAAGGTGGCGTGGGCGATAACTACCCGTACTTGCTCGGCCATGAGTCCACTGCCGTCGTATCGGAAATCGGCGAAGGCGTCACCAACGTAAAAGTCGGTGACAAGGTGATCTTGAACTGGCGCGCCGTATGTGGCGAATGCCGTGCCTGTAAAAAAGGCCAGCTGCAGTATTGCTTTGATACCCATAACGCAGAACAGAAGATGACCTTGGAAGACGGCACCGAACTGGAAGCCGCACTGGGTATCGGCTCTTTCGCCGAAAAAACCTTGGTCGCCGCTGGACAGTGCACCAAGATTGAGGCCGAGCTCGAAGACCACCAGGACGCTGCGGTTGGCCTCCTGGGCTGCGGCATTGTAGCCGGCATTGGTGCAACCATTAACACCGGTGAACTCCAGCGCGGTGAAACCATGGCTGTGATCGGTTGTGGTGGTGTCGGCATGGCCGCCATCCAAGGCGCTCAACTGGCTGGAGCTACCACGATCATCGCCGTCGATATTGACGACGCCAAACTGGAACAAGCCAAGACCCTTGGCGCTACCCACACGATCAACTCCAAAAACCAGGATCCCGTGGAAACCATTCGTGAGTACACCGATGGTTTCGGCGCAGATCTTGTAGTTGAAGCCGTTGGTCACCCAGAGACCTATAAGCAGGCCTTCTACGCACGTGACCTTGCCGGTCGCGTCGTGCTCGTCGGAGTGCCACACCCAGATATGAAACTGGAACTGCCATTCCAGGATGTCTTTAGCCGCGGTGGCTCGTTGAAGTCCGCTTGGTATGGTGACACCTTACCTTCCCGCGACTTCCCAATGTTGGTAGAACAATACCTGCTGGGTAGGCTAGATCTGGATGCGTTCGTCACCGAACGCATCAACCTGGACAATATTAACGAAGCTTTCGACAAAATGAACGCCGGCAAAGTCCTGCGTTCAGTGGTGGAGATGTAAATTGGCACAGATTGAAAACATTGTAACTTCCGGAACCTTCTCACTCGACGGTGAAACCCACAACGTAGACAACAACGTCTACATTGTTGGCGACGAACAGAATGTCCTTGTCATTGACCCAGCCCACGACGTAGAAAAAGTCCGTGAGGCAATCGGCGGTCGCAACGTGTCAGCTATCCTGCTGACCCACGGTCATGATGACCACATTTCCGAGGTCATCAAGCTGCGTGAACTCGTCGATGCACCGGTCCTGATCCACAAAGACGATCAGATGCTGTGGGATGCTACCCACCCGGATGAAAAACCAGATGGTCACATCAACGACGGCGATACGTTTACTATCGCCGGTGTAACGCTGACTGCTCTTCACACACCGGGCCACTCCCCCGGCTGCGTCGTCTTCCATGCACCAGAGCTTGAGGGCGGGGTGTTGTTCTCGGGCGACACCATGTTCAACGGTGGTCCCGGCGCCACCGGTCGGTCGTACTCAGACTTCGATGTCATCATCGAATCGATCAAGAACAAGATCTTCCCACTGCCTGAGCACACCAAAGTGCTCACTGGTCACGGTGATTTCACGGTGATTGGTGATGAAAAACCACACCTGGACGAATGGATCAAGCGCGGCCACTAATCGACCGCTTTAACGACTTCGGCTCCGCAATCCTCATGGGTTGCGGAGCCGAAGTCGTTCCTTCAGGCCGGTTCTAGGCCAGGCGAACAGTCTGGGACTGCTCGCAGCGGCCAAGTATGCCGTGAGTATCGTAGAGGATGGCCGAAGTGATGCCACCGCCGGTTGCTCCAATATTTGCTGAGGTAGCAAAGCCCAACCATGTCCCAACAGGTTCACGCAAGAAGTGAATCGTCAGATCAACATTGGCGAAGAAGACGTTATCTGTGCTCGGTTCAGCAATGGGGGCCACGCCGTTTGCCGTGTCGGTGAGACCGATCAGTTTGACGAAAGGTGAGGGAGTTTCGCCTTCGATCACATCAATATCAGTGGTGATCCACACACGCCCGTGCCCCGGGGTGTGATCGGCGAACTTTCGAGCCTCGATCGACTTGATGAATCCACCTGGCCAACGTTTGGACATCTCGTCCCATGGTTCGGCTTCTTCAACCGGTGGTAAAGCTGGGTCGTTCAGCTTCGCGACCTTGCTGGTGTCTGAAGCAATAACCTTCCACGTACGACCGACGAGTACTGCACGGCCTTGTGCATAGACAGTGGATTGGATCAGTTCGATCGTGCGTCCCGGACGCACGGTTTCGGTCACGACTTTGACTTCTCCAGCGTGCAGTTTGCCCAGAATGTCAAAGCTGATACGCGTGGTAATGAAATCTTCACGCGGCTGGTAGGCCTCCAGCTCTGCGGCTACGAGCCCAGAGACCGGGGCCATGTGCAATTCGTCATCCTGCCATGCGCCCTGAGCGTGTGGCGTGGACACGAAATACGAGGTGCGCACATCTTCGGACATTTCGATGGAGTTTATTCGCCGAAAATACGCAGAATCTTCTGTTTTAGTTGGTTCCTGTGATGAGGTCATGAGCCTATCTTGCCAGATACTTCTCTGTCTTGTGAGTTATCGCACGGCTGTGTTTCGTTGCCATAGGTGAGTTGACGTCGAAACACAGCGGAACGATCAGACCTGCGCGTATGCTGGCATGTTGCCTTCGATATTCGCCCAGGTGTGAAAATCACCGTCTAATTCAATGACGTGGTATCCCTTACGTCGCAGCGCAGAAGAGCCAACAGCAGCTCGACGCCCGGAAGCACAGTAGGTAACAATTGGTTGATCTCTGGGGAGCTCATCGTCGTGCCACACGACTCGGCTTACGGCAAGCTGGTGTGCCCCCGGGATATAGCCGTCCGTATATTCGTTCATGTTGCGTACGTCTAAGAGGAAATACGTGTCAGACTGCGGAAGTTCTTCGGCTGAAATAGTCGTCACACCGTCTTCCAAAAGACCATCGAGACTCGAGACATAACCAGTGAGTCCGTCGACGCCAACGCGCAAAAAGTGGTCACGGTAACGCTGTGCTTGCTCAAGGTTATCGGCTAGCACAATGAGTTCACGATGTTCAGTTTCAGGGTCGTATGCCCAGGCAATATGTGTCCCCGCTTTACCAGCGTCCGGTATCGCCAAAGCGCCAGGCACTGCTGCGGTATACCGTTCCTGGTGCGGACGAGTATCGAGCAGAATTTTGTCGTCACGAGCTAGTAACGGTTTGAGTCCTTCAGGCGCATACTCGACCAGCTCAGGAAGCGGTCCAAGAACTCTTGGACCTTCACGGTTCTGTGCTTTCATCCGACTGAAATAGGCGTGGGCTTCAGGCTGTCCGGCGAGCAACTCGTCGACGAAACCTTCAACATCCTGTTCTTTGATAAATCTTGCCCACCATGAGAAGTTTCGTTCGTAGCCCACCGTGGTGGTTGGCACCGCACCAAGTGCTCGGCCGCATGCAGATCCGGACCCATGTGCTGGCAGTACTTGAACATAGTCTGGCAATGGCAGGAAATGATCACGCAGTGAGGCAAATAGTTGCTGTGCCCCTTCAAAACGGGTGTCTACTTCCCCGGCAGCTTCGTCTAAGAGATCGGGACGACCTAGGTCACCCACGAATACAAAGTCGCCACTCAGCATAAAACCAGGCTCTGAGGACTGCGCTCCATCAGTAACAAGAAAGGCCATATGTTCTGGAGTATGTCCGGGGGTATGCACAGCTTCCAGTGTGATGTTGCCAAGGGTCATCTTGTGCCCGTGCTTCATACGCACTGCGGCATTGAATCCCGCCCCATAGCGCCAATCTGGACCACCTTCGTCAGAAACGTATACCTGGGCTGAAGTTGCATCGGCGAGCTCGAGTGTGCCGGACAAATAATCAGCGTGAATATGAGTCTCAGTGATCATCACAATTTCCATACCGTGCTGCTCGGCAAGATCTAAGTACACCTGAATATCGCGTCGCGGATCGACCACGATCGCGGTATTTTCCACTTGACAGCCAATGAAGTAGCTGCCCTGGGCAAAGTCTGTATCGTAAATGTGTTCAAGAAGCATATTGATTCCTTACATGTTCAAGTGATGGTCGAGTTACCGACGAAAGAGCCTCGTGAGGAAACCTGGATTTGCGGCACGCGCCGTATCGATTTCACGTTGTGAATGCTGACCGTTGCACCACTGCGAAGATGGCACCGTTGCCTTAACCTGGCTGACATGTTGACCACAACCAGCCCAGGTGGTCTTTGCACAAACATCGCATTTCACTGGTCTACACATCTTTTGCTCCTTATTGCGCTATTACTCTGCGTTACTCCCTTATACCCTAGGGGGTATTCAGACAGGATACCCTAGGGGGTATAATGATGGCAAACATATCTGTATGAGGTGAAGTAGTTATGGTGCAACGTACCGGCTTGGAGTCCGACCCGGAAGCAAAGAAGAAGATTGTCAACCGATTGCGTCGCGCACACGGTCAGCTCGCGGCTGTTATTGACGCTGTTGAAGATGATGCACATTGTTCACAGGTTGTGCAGCAACTATCAGCCGTCTCGAAGGCAGTAGATCGTGCTGGCTTCCTCGTGATCTCTTCTTCATTGCGGGAGTGTCTTGCTGACGGTGAGAGTACGGAAGATGACGTCGCAAAACTCGAAAAGTTATTCGTGTCGTTCTCTTAAGTGTATTAACAGCAGAGGCCCTGAACAGCGTACTTGCTGTTCAGGGCCTCTGGAACTAGGTCTTATAAGAAGTTTTAGAAGTCCCAGTCGCCGTCTTCGGTTTCTTCCTTAGCACCGATCACGTATGAGGACCCGGAACCGGAGAAGAAGTCGTGGTTCTCATCCGAGTTCGGGCTCAGTGCCGAGAGAATCGCTGGGTTCACATCGGTCAGCGAATCCGGGAACATCGGTTCATACCCCATGTTCATCAACGCTTTATTGGCGTTGTAGTGCAAGAACTTTTTGACGTCCTCGGACAGGCCGAGCGGATCGTAGATGTCGTGGGTGTACGCCACTTCGTTATCGTAGAGATCCTGCAGCATGTCGTAGGTGAACTCTTTGAGTTCTGCAGCACGTTCTGGAGTCTCGTTTTCCATGTTGCGCTGGTACTTGTAACCAATGTAGTAACCGTGGATAGCTTCGTCACGGATAATCAATCGGATCAAGTCAGCGGTGTTGGTCAAACGAGCCTGTGAGGACAGGTACATTGGCCAGTAGAAGCCCGAGTAGAAGAGGAAGGACTCCAGCATGACTGAAGCGATTTTGCGTTTTTGCGGGTCATCGCCTTCGTAATGCTTGATAATCTCGTGTGCTTTGTACTGCAAGGTCGGTTCTTCGCGCGTCCAACGGAAGATGTTGTCGATGGCATCGGTGGAGGCCAGGGTCGAGAAGATCGAAGAGTAGGACTTTGCGTGAACGGCTTCCATGAACACGATGTTGGACAGCACGGCTTCTTCGTGCAAGGTCAACGAGTCTGGAATGAGTTTTAGTGCGCCAATGGTGCCCTGAATGGTGTCTAGCAGAGTCAGACCGGCAAAGACCTTCATCGAGACTTCGCGTTCGTCCTCGGTCAGGTTGGCCCACGATTGCAGGTCATTTGAAAGCGGGACTTTTTCTGGAAGCCAGAAGTTTGTGGTGAGACGGTTCCAGACTTCAAGGTCTTTGTCGTCTTCGATGTGGTTCCAGTTGATTGCCTGGTAGGTGGGTATGCGCTGCGCTACTTCTTCAGGAGTCATGCAACTTCTTTCTACGGTTAAAACTTGTGCGCTTGTGGTCACATGAGAAAGTGTGCCGTCTGAATGATATTCATACGGCACACCCCCATGTTAGTGCTTTACAGCATGCAGGATACGCAGCCTTCAATTTCGGTACCTTCGAGTGCCAACTGGCGAACACGAACGTAGTAGAGCGTCTTGATGCCCTTGGTCCAGGCGTAAATCTGGGCCTTGTTGACATCACGGGTGGTCGCGGTGTCCTTGAAGAACAGGGTCAGCGACAAGCCCTGATCGACGTGTTGGGTTGCCTGTGCATACGTATCGACAATCTTCTTGTAGCCAATTTCGTAGGCATCTTCGAAGTATTCGAGGTTGTTGTTGGTCAAGTACGGTGCCGGGTAGTAGACACGACCCAGGCGACCTTCTTTACGAATTTCAACCTTGGACGCAACAGGGTGGATCGATGAGGTCGAGTTGTTGATGTACGAAATCGAACCCGTCGGTGGCACAGTCTGCAAGTTCTGGTTATAGATACCGTGCTTCATGATAGAAGCTTTCAGCTCTTTCCAGTCCTGCTGCGTTGGAATGTGCACGTCAGCATCGATGAAGAGTTGCGCTACCTTATCGGTGGCTGGTTTCCATTCCTGGTCAGTGTATTTGTCGAAGAATTCACCCGATGCATACTTGGAGTCCTCAAATCCTCCGAAGACTTCCTCACGCTCGATCGCGATCCTATTGGACGCGCGCAGTGCGTGATACACCACCGTGTAAAAGTACATGTTGGTGAAGTCCAGGCCCTCTTCGGAAC
This sequence comes from Yaniella sp., assembly GCF_030453185.1. Lineage (GTDB taxonomy): Bacteria > Actinomycetota > Actinomycetes > Actinomycetales > Micrococcaceae > Yaniella. The sequence goes on from NZ_JAKDKW010000024.1 coordinate 8,358, forward strand.
CGTAGTGGACCTGTTCACGTGCTAGGTAGCCGTGCAGGTTCATCTGCCCCAAGCCAATTGCGTGAGACTGGGAGTTGCCTTTCGCAATGGATGGGACCGAAGAAATATCTGACAGGTCAGATACTGCGGTCAAGGCGCGCACTGCTGTTTCGATGGAGCCGCCGACGTCTCCGGAGTCCATGGTCTTGGCAATGTTCATTGAGCCCAGGTTGCACGAGATGTCTTTTCCTACGTGGTCGTAGGAGAGATCTGCGCTGTAGGTCGATGGGTCTGAGACCTGCAGGATTTCCGAGCATAGGTTCGACATCGAGATGCGGCCCTTGATCGGGTTGGCGTTGTTGACGTGGTCTTCAAAGACCATGTACGGGTAGCCAGATTCAAACTGCAGTTCTGCCACGGTCTGGAAGAAATCACGTGGTGCGATCTTGGTCTTCTTGATACGAGCATCATCGACCATTTCGTAGTACTTCTCGGTAACCGAGATTTCGCTGAATGGTACACCGTAGACAGCTTCAACATCGTACGGGCTGAACAAGTACATTGGCTCGTTCTTCTTTGCCAGTTCGAAGGTGATGTCTGGAACAACCACACCGAGGGACAGCGTCTTAATACGAATCTTCTCGTCAGCGTTTTCGCGTTTGGTGTCTAAGAAGGTGGTGATGTCTGGGTGGTGTGCGTTCAAGTACACGGCACCAGCACCTTGACGTGCACCAAGCTGGTTGGCGTACGAGAAGGAGTCTTCGAGGAGCTTCATGACCGGTACGACACCGGAAGACTGGTTTTCAATCTTCTTAATCGGAGCGCCCTGTTCGCGAAGGTTGGTCAGGTTCAGTGCTACGCCACCGCCGCGCTTGGACAGCTGCAGCGAGGAGTTGATACCACGAGCGATGGACTCCATGTTGTCTTCTACACGCAGCAGGAAGCAGGAGACGAGTTCGCCACGCTGACTCTTCCCGGCGTTGAGGAACGTTGGAGTGGCTGGCTGGAAACGACCCAGGATGATTTCATCCACCAGGCGGCTGGCCATATCTTGGTCACCACGTGCCAAGTACAGGGCGTTCATGACAACGCGGTCTTCATACCGTTCTAGGTAGCGCTCACCGTCAAAGGTTTTGAGTGCATAGGAAGTGTAGAACTTGAAGGCACCCAAAAATGATGTGAAGCGGAATTTGTGTGCGTAAGCCTGATCGTAGAGATCGAATACGAACTGATCTGGGTACTGCTCGAACGTGGCAGGTTCGTAGTAATCATTTTCGATCAGGTAAGCAATTTGTTCTTTCTTGCTATGGAAGAACACGGTGTTTTTATTGACGTGTTGCAAGAAGTACTGTCGTGCAGCTGCGTGGTCAGCTTCGAACTGGATTTCGCCATCAGGACCATAGAGATTCAGAATGGCATTCAGTTCGTGGTATCCCAGATTTTGCCAAGCCTCAGGGAGTTTCTTAGCTGACTGAATCAGTTCTTGTTCAGTGAGTGTTGTTGCCAAAATGCATCCAATCCTTCACGAACTTTGGTCACATCGGTTGGTGTTCCCATCAGTTCGAATCTATACATGAGCGGTACGTTGGTCTTTGCCGAAATAATGTCACCGGCAAGACAGTAGGCGTCGTAAAAGTTTGTGTTTCCAGCAGCGATGACGCCTTGAATCAGCTCTCTGTTGTTTTTTACGTTCAGGAACTTTATAACCTGTTTGGGAACAACCCCGGGGCCTTTGCCCGCACCGTATGTCGGCAGCATTAATACAAATGGTTCGCGTGCATAGAGCGTTGGATCGCGGGTAATCAGTGGCAGACGCGCCATGTACCCGTCGTCAAAACCCAACTTCTCTGCAAAACGGTGAGTATAACCAGATACCGAGGAAAAATAGATCAGTTTCGCACTGGTTTCCACCAGGTCCTGAGACTCTGGTGATTTCACGAACGATCTATCCTGAACCTGGGTAGTCATTTTACCCCTGCTTTCAAAAACCTCTGTTGTAACTTGGCCTAGGCAACGGTCGATGCGGCGGAGTCAGCGTTCTCCAGATCGGCAATCTTGTCTGGACGGAAACCTGACCAGTGATCAGCCTCAGTCATGACGACCGGTGCCTGCATGTATCCAAGAGCGCGCACGCGCTCAAGGGCATCCATATCCTGTGACATATCGATAACGTCGTATTCGATGCCTTTTTTATCCAGGGCACGCACGGTTGCGTTGCACTGTACACATGCTGGTTTGCTGTAAACGGTCACAGTCATGATCTATCTCCCTTTGATCGGCTGCTTCTGAGTCGGCTAACTCCGCGGACTTCGTGAACTCGAAGTTTCAACGGTGTTGTCTTGATGAATTCTTGGTGAAGCCCTCATCGGCTTCAACCACAGACTTAATACTACATCTAGGGATCGCCAACGCCAAGCATAACTAGATGTAGTGCTTACATCAGTGTCATTCACCCACAGGGTTCTCCACAGCTTATCCACCAAGACTCCACAAGATTGAAATTTGCCGCATCGGCATCATGGTGCGGGTCTAGTACAACAGATAAATAGTTCTCCACATTCCCATAGGTGCCAAAAATTTGGCTCATCCACAGAAAAAGAATTTTTAAACGGCGTGTTGCGCGTCGAAAACCACCAGTAATTGTGCTGCGACCCCGGCTCAACCCCTACACGTTGTGGTGCCGTGGTGGCGAAGACCACCAATGACAAGTCTTGCAATGCGCCCCGCTCTGCAGTATTGCTGTTTACGACTTCTCGGCCGAACGCCGTTTTCGCTGGAGAGCCCACCAACTGAGGAGGGCTACCGCAACAAGACCGCTAATCACTACAGCAACGACACCTAGGTTCTGGAGAAGAGAATGCTCATTGGTATCACCAAATTTCGCGTTGTGAGCCACCTCGTCTAGAGTCACGGCTGGTTGGGCCCCGACTGTCCCACATTGTGCATCTGACAGCACAGAGCGTGCGACATCATGCTCGTCTTGGTCCATGGTCAGCTCGTGTTTGTGCTTGATATAGACAGTGGTGGCAACATACACACAGCGTACTGCCGAATTAGGTGGCAGAAACTACGTGATCGACGGAAAACGGCACCTCGTCAGTGTCTTCTTGCCAGTCATACTCTATAAAATCGCCAGAATATGGATCAGTTGCAGCACCAACGAGCAGGGTGCAATCGTCGTCATCGACTTTCTGGGAGTTTGGCCGGGTAGCGCGGATCAAAATCTCTTGCGCGGCTGAGCACCCGGCGACACTAAAATAGCCCTCCTCTTCGTCCGCATCAGGGACCCAGGACTCTGGCTCATAGGTTTCCATCGAGGTTTCTTCAACAATAGGAATTTCCTCAAGCAGTTCGAGCGCCGGTTCTACTTCGACAACTGCCTGCGCCGCGCTTGACCATATGGCTAGACCCACGACCAGTGTGGTAGTTGTGATGAGTTTTGTTACGGTTCTCATATACACAAAGGACATGTAAACGCTTTGGTGCGGCAGTCAATAACTAGGTTCCATCGAGCGTTCATGGAACAATGGTGTTTCGTGGAAGCTGAGTATATGACCCCGGAAAGATCGTTTCGCCCTGATATTGGTTTCGACTCGCAGAAGTACATTCAGTTGCAGTCCCAATTCATTTCTCAGCGGCGCCAAGACATCGGCCACAAGCTGTACTTGGAGATGGGTGGAAAACTCTTCGATGATCTCCACGCCTCACGCGTTCTGCCGGGATTTACCCCAAATAATAAAATCTTGATGCTCCAGCAGCTCAAAGACGAGCTCGAGATCATGATGGTCCTCAACGCTAAAGACCTCGAGTACGAAAAGATTCGTGCCGATCTGGGTATTACCTATCAAGACGAAGCCATGCGGCTGATCGATATCTTTCGTGACGAAGGATTCATGGTTGAACACCTCGTGATCACCCAGCTGTCCGCAGAGTATTCCAACGCGCTGGCCTTTAGCGATCGGATGCAGCGCGCCGGCCTCAAGGTCACACACCAATACCCCACGAGCGGTTACCCCACCGATACTCAGAAAATCATCTCGGAAGAGGGTTTTGGCCAAAACCAATACGCGGAAACCACCCGTTCGCTGGTGGTCGTGACCGGCCCTGGGCCAGGCTCTGGCAAACTTTCGGCTTCGCTTTCTCAGATTTACCACGACTATCAACACGGTCTTCGCTCCGGTTACGCGAAATTCGAAACGTTTCCGATCTGGAATTTGCCATTACAGCACCCTGTCAATCAGGCCTACGAGGCCGCTACCGCAGATCTCGATGACAACAACATCATTGACCCGTATCACCTAGCTGCCTATCAGTCGCAGGCTGTCAGCTATAACCGAGATGTTGAAGCTTTCCCATTACTCAAAGCCATGTTGGAACAACTCTATGGTGAGTCTCCCTATCAGTCGCCCACTGACATGGGTGTCAATATGGTGGGACACTGCATCAGCGATGACGCCGTGTGTGCCGAAGCCGCCAAACAGGAAATCATTCGCCGTTGGTATAAGGCCCGGGTAGAAGAACGGCGCATGGATACTACCGACCACACGGTCTCCACACGGATTGAACTCATTATGACCCGTGTTGGCATCTCACGCGATGACCGGGCAGTCGTGGCTCCTGCGGCTGCTGTCGCACAGCGTTCCGGCCAGCCTGCCAGTGCCGCCAAACTTGGTGATGGCACGATCATCACCGGCAAGACTTCTGACCTTTTAGGTTGTTCAGCCGCCATGCTGCTCAATGCATTGAAATACTTAGCCGGGATCGACGACGACGTCCACCTGTTGCGTCCACAGGCCATTGAACCGATTCAGACTTTGAAGACCCGACACTTGGGTTCCATCAATCCGCGATTGCACACCGATGAAGTGCTCATAGCGCTGTCTGTTTCTGCCGCTGAATCCGAAGACGCCCGGAAGGCCATCGATATGCTGCAGCATTTGCGAGGCTGCGATGTCCACACCACCACGATTCTTGGCTCGGTGGATGAGTCCATCTTCCGCCAGCTGGGTATGTTGATCACCGCCGAACCCGAATACTGGCGCAAATCATTGTTCCACCGTAGCTAACTACCGCACTCAGTAGCGTAATTCCCCTTCCGGACCTTCAAACCTCCAAGACGCTTCAGTACGATAAACACGATAGTTTTCGTAGTGTTGCAGCCCAGCAATCTGGCAGGAGGCCTGGTTCATGATAGCGGCCATGGCACGTTTATGGCGCATCATCGCGCCCATTCGTACGCGCTTATATTTGGGACTACTCGTCACCATCGGGGCGTCCGTTGTTGGACTGATGATCCCCCAGGTACTCGAAGTACTAGTCAACAACCTCAACTCCTCCCCCACGGCAGCCACCGTCTGGATCGCCGGCGGTGTGGTAGTCGCACTAGGCCTGGTCGAAGCGGTGCTGCTCTGGCTTCGAAGAGTATTTGCCATCGGACCATCAACCAACACCGAACGTGAAATGCGAGTTCGGTTCTATAACTGGATACTCGATATGCCGGTAGCCTTCCATAACGACTGGGGTTCCGGACAGCTCCTGTCTCGTGCCCAACAAGACGTCACCCAGATACGCCGCTGGATCGCCTTTGGCATGATCATGATGGTGTCATCAGCCGCCACGGTCCTGGTTGGTATCTACATGATGTCCCGTTCATCAATCCTGCTGGCCGGTATCTTTTTGGTCGTCGTGCCTCCGATCATCTGGTTGACCTATCGGTTCCAGCGGGAATTTTCTATCCTCACACGCCGCTCACAGGATCTTAACGGCGAAATTTCCACCACTGTAGAGCAATCTGTCCAAGGTATTCGCGTGCTCAAAGCCTTCGGTCGCAGCAAACAAGCCTTAGAAAAATTTCAAATCACCGCCGGCGCCCTTCGTGACAATGAGGTGCGAAAGGCCACCACTACAGCCCGATTCGATATGTTTATGATGGCACTACCGGAAACCGTGCTGGGCATTTCCCTGCTGGTGGGGCTCTTCCAGGTGAACTCCGGCGGGATGAACGTTGGCCAACTGGCCAGCTTCTTTGCCACTGCAACACTGGTGGTCGGCCCAACTCGGATGTTAGGCATGCTGTTTGGCCAAGCCGTCAACGCCACCACCGCGCTTGAACGCTACTTCGAAGTCATGGACTCCGAAAACACGATCGTCTCCCCCGATCATCCGGTTGCTATCGACTTTGCTAACGCTACCGGTGAGCTTGTGATGGAAGATGTCCGATTCCGTTTCCCTGATGCAGCACAGGACCAGCCCGACATGTTCCAGGGAGTAGATCTCCACATCCGCCCCGGTGAAACCATGGCCCTGGTGGGTGTTACCGGCAATGGAAAATCAACGCTGCTGCAATTGGTACCCCGCATCTTTGATATCACCGGTGGGCGCATCATCATAGACGGAGTGTCCGTCCACGACATGGATCTGGATGACCTGCGCAGACTCACGGCTTTTGCGTTTGAAGATACCACCCTGTTTTCGTCGTCGGTACGTGACAACGTGCTGCTCGGCGTAGATCCTGAGCTTCCCGATGCTGTCCAAAAGGAGATCGCGTGGGAAGCACTCCACGCTGCTGATGCAGATTTTGTGGTCGATTTAATTCACGGTATCGAGACGCGCATCGGGGAAGAAGGCTTCTCGCTATCAGGTGGCCAGCGCCAACGCATCGCGTTAGCCCGGGCGATAGCTGCCCGACCATCCCTATTGCTCTTGGACGATCCGCTGTCAGCTCTGGATACCAAGACGGAAGAACGAGTGATCGATCAGCTCAAAATGGTGCTCGACAACACGACCACGTTCATTATTGCCCACCGTTCCTCTACTGTTTCGCTGGCAGATCGGGTCGCATTATTGGACCACGGTAAGATTACCGCTGTGGGCACCCACCAGGAGTTGCTGCGTTCCTCGCCACGCTACCGCTACATCATGGCCACCAACACCGCAGGCAGTCACGAGGTGAACCTATGAGCGGCCCAGGAAGAACGCGCGGCAGTTCCACGCGCTATACCCAAATGACCAAGGAAGAACGTCGAGCATCTCTTCGACTGCTGGGCAGTCTACTCAAACCGTATAAGTGGCAGCTCGTTGGACTCTCGACCATCGTGGTGTTGGCACAGTTAGCCTCGGTGGCCAGCCCCGCCATTATCGCTTGGGGCATTGACAACGGTATTCCCGCGCTGCTCGAGGGGAACGCCACCCCGGCCGTGGCCGCCTCAGTAGCACATATTGCTGCCGCGCTGGTCGGTGGCGGGCTGATGTATGTGTTTATTCGTTGGAATATGACCATCGGCCAACACATGCTGTTCGGCCTGCGTAAGAGACTGTTTTTACATAGCCAACGCCTCGACATGAAATTCCACGAAACCTATGCCTCGGGGCGGACGGTTGCCCGCCAAACCTCAGATATGGATGCCTTAGCCAACCTGCTGAACTCCGGGTTGGATATCATGGTCGGTTCGGTATTGCAGATGGTCTTTACCATGGTGCTTATTGTGACCATGGACGTCCCCTCGGGTGTCGTCATGGCCGGATTATTGATTCCCGCCACCATGTTGACTATTTGGTTCCAGAAGCGGTCGTCGGTGATTTACCGTCAGATCCAAACGAACTCTGCTCGGCTCATTTCCCACTTTGTCGAAACTGTCAGCGGGATCCGTGCGGTCAAGTCCTATCGTCGTCAACGAGCCAATGGTGAGCGCTATGAGCAGCTAGCCGAAGATCATCGCCAGTCCTCGCTGCGTTCCATCCAACTCTTCGGTATTTATCAGCCGACTCTGCGCTGGTTGTCGACCATTACGATCGCTGCGGTACTGACGGTCGGCGGATTCCGTGTGCTGGGTGATGAACTGCAAGTTGGTGTGCTCGTTGCCCTCGTGCTCTACGCTCGCCGGTTCTTCCAGCCCATCGATGAGATCGCAAACTTTTACAACACCTTCCAATCTGCGGTTGCCGCACTGGAGAAAATCTCGGGTCTGATGGCCGAAGAATCCTCGGTGACTGATCCTGAAGATCCGGTGGAGCTGGCGGATGTCCAAGGCGAGATTGTGTTCGATGATGTGTCCTTCCGATATGACGACGAACTGCCCCTGGCGCTGCATCCGACGTCGCTGCATGTGCCCGCAGGACAGACCGTTGCCATCGTCGGTTCTACCGGTGCTGGCAAGTCCACGATCGCTAAACTCATGGCACGCTTCTATGACGTCACCGACGGTTCGATCACCCTGGACGGTGTGAACCTCAAAGACCTGGATATGGAAACCCTCACCGACCACATCGTGATGGTCACTCAGGAGTCTTACCTCTTCTCGGGTTCCGTTGCCAACAACATCGCCTTGGGAAACCCGGAAGCGAGCCGCGAGGAAATCGAAGCGGCAGCAGCCATCATAGGTGCCGATACGTTCATCCAGCGCCTCCCGCAATGATTCTATACCGATGTTCTAGCTCGAGGTGGGCGAATGTCTGCTGGACAACGCCAACTTGTTTCGTTTGCTCGAGCTTTCCTTGCTGATCCCAATGTGCTGATTTTAGATGAGGCGACGTCGTCATTAGATGCTCCGACCGAGGCCATGGTGCAAGAGGGCTTGGAAGAATTATTGGGCAAGCGGACCTCATTTATCATTGCTCACCGGTTATCCACGGTGATGATTGCCGATAGGGTATTAGTAGTAGAAGGGGGCCAGATTATTGAAGACGGCGCCCCAGATGAGTTGATTGCCGCAGGGGGTCAGTTTTCGGAGCTGCATCAAGCGTGGCAAGACACACTGACCGAATAATCGGCGACCACATTGACACCCTTCAGCAGAGGAATCTTATATGCCCGGCAAAGTAAAGGCCGCCCTACTGGGTGCCGTGGTTGGCGCCGTCGTCGTGCTGATCATTGAACTCATAGCGGTTTTTTTGAACGACGAAGCATTCTTTGCCACCGAGCGGTCCTGGCTGATCCTGCTCGTAGGGGTCGTGGCCTTCGCATGGTTTCAGATACGCGCCTATGACCAGAAAAAGAGCATCTACGCGGATAAAGACGAGTGAGTCGCGTCGCCGGCGTGGTCAAGGAATTCATCGAGGATGCCCGGGGCAGCCTGCGTTGCAAAGGTCAGATGTTTACTGGCGGCCATATCCCTCGGGGGCGGAGTATCCACCAGCCACCGAATACCAGGGCTATGAGCGGCCTAGGGTACGTCGTTCATGAGCAATACCGCGCTGAACAGTGTCAGGGCCCACGAGCAGTGAAGCATTCGTTAGCCGAATTGGATATCGCCCAGAGCCTGCTCCGGAAGATCGTTGAGTGTGCCGAATCGGTGCGCCGTCATGGTCACTGACTGCTCGCCAATGAACGGCAGCATCTCCAACCGTCCAGCAGAAGTCACCGGCTGGGTGTACAGCGCAGTCTCTGGACTCTGCGCGGTTGCGGAGATGGTATCTGCGATTTCGGTGTCCCCGATCAACCGGATACGATCCGGACCGCTTGCGGGTTCAGTTTCGGCGAGGGAGTTTGCTCGCTGCAACCAGGCGTCGGTGTATTCGAAGGCGACTTCAACGTTTGTCTCGGCAAAAACCTTGACGAGTTCCCGTGGAGCATCTGACGGCAAGGAAATGGTGTTCACCGGAAGCGTTCCGGTTCCTTGCCCTGTTGCAACGGCACCCTGCACACGGATTCCGGCGAAGGCCACACGCAATAGCTGCGCAATGTCCTGCGATGAGGTCCCGGTCAGACGCATGGTCACCGGAACCGGGCGGTAGCGCAGCGCGTTGATTTCGACTTTCAGATACGAGATATCACGCTGGCCCGTATAGGTTCCCACCGCTATGGCATCGTGTGCAACAGCTGCGGAAAGCCACTGTGCGTCTTCTGCATCCAGGTATGGGGCGACAGCATTGACCAACTGGTCGGCCAGTTCATCGGCGGTATCCGGCACCGTGGATGCGTCGTCAGTCCAGTCGCTGAGTCCGATGAGGTAGTTTGGTCCACCGGCTTTTGCCCCAGGGCCGATAGCCGAACGCTTCCACCCGCCAAAGGGCTGCCGGCGGACAATAGCCCCGGTAATACCGCGGTTGATATACAAGTTGCCGGCGGTAATCTGCTCACTCCAAGTGGCAATTTCTTCGGGGTCCAGCGAGTGGATGCCGGACGTGAGCCCATACGGTACGGCGTTGACATATTCGATGGCATCTTGGAGTGTGTTGGCTGACATCACACCCAGGATCGGTCCGAAGTATTCGGTCATGTGATATTCCGAGCCCGGCTTGATGCCGGAGCGCACACCGGGTGAGTACAGGCGACCGGTGTCATCCAGCTCGCGGGGTTTCAAGTGCCATCGTTGGCCGTGTTCAAGTTCGGTGAGACCTCGGCTAAGTTTTTCGCCCGGTTCGTGAATGACCGGACCCATTTGTGCCTGCGGGTTATCGGGGTGATCAACCACCAGTGAATTGACGGCGTCTAAGAGTTGGCGGTGGAAGCGTTGACTGACGGCGGTTTGACCAACCAGGATGACCAGCGAAGCAGCCGAACATTTTTGGCCAGCATGCCCAAAAGCAGAGTTCACCACATCTGCCACGGCAAGATCAAGGTCTGCCGAGGGGGTGACGATGATGGCGTTCTTGCCTGAGGTTTCACCAAGAAGTGGCATATCGGGGCGCAGGTCTTTGAACAGTTGGGCGGTCTCATAACCGCCGGTCAAAACGACGCGTTCGGCTCGTGGATCGGTCACCAGGCTGGTGCCGATGGTTGATTCTTCGGCGATCACAAACTGCACGGTCGCTTGGGGCAGGTCGAATTCGTCGAGGGCAGCCCAAATCGCCTGGACAATGACAGCCGCGGTCCGTTGAGCTTGGGGCGCCGGCTTGAAGACGACCGGAGAGCCGGCGGCCAGTGCCGAGGTGACAGACCCGGTGGGAATGGCCATCGGGAAGTTCCAGGGTGGTGTCACGACGGTGAGCCCCACGGGGTGTGGGGTGGCGCCCGGCACCTGCGCCAGATGCAGGCATTGTTCACCGTAGTAGCGGGCAAAGTCGATACCTTCAGAGACTTCTGGATCAGACTGATCGATGGTTTTACCGGTTTCGGAACCCATGACTTCGATCAGATCACCGCGTGCCGCGGCAAGATGATCTCCGATGCGGATCAGTACCTGGCTGCGGGTTGCCAACGGCAGATCCTGCCACGTCGTGCCGGCCTGTATGGCCGAGGTGATAACAGTTTCTAGCTGCTCCTCAGTTGTGACCCTGCAGTTCTTCACCAGGGCATCACCCAGGGTGGAATCCTGCATACGGTCTATGGTCTCCCGACCCCAGGACCGGTTGGCCGCCAAGTTCGGATCCGAATCCGCCGCGTTTACGAAGGTTGCAGGTGAAGCGTGCGAAAAGTCCTCGGTTTGGCGGTTTTGCGTTCTTCGCGGTTGCGGGATGACCTCGGCTTCGTGTTCCAGTTGGGCGAGTGAGGTCAGGAATCGGTCTGACTCCCGAGAAAAGAAGTTTTCGTTGTCGAGTTCAAAGACCGCCGACATGAAGTTCTCGTCCGAGGCGCCTTCTTCGAGGCGGCGCACAAGATAGGAAATAGCGACATCGAATTCATCCGGGTGGACGACCGGAGTATAGAGCAGCAGTCGGCCGACATCGGCTCGGACGGCTTCTGCCTGGGCAGTGGCCATGCCCAAGAGCATTTCAAAGTCGACCGGACCATCGACGTCGATTCCCCGGTGCTGCATCAACAGATAGGCCAGGGCAATATCGAACAAGTTTTGTCCGGCCACTCCGATCTGGACGTTCGCCAGATGTTGCGGCGTCATCGCAAAATTCAGGATGCGTTTGTAGTTGGTGTCGGTGTCCTGTTTGTTGGGCCAGACGGTTTGCGGCCAGTGGTTCATGGCGGCTTGAACCTGTTCCATGGGCAGGTTGGCACCTTTGACGACGCGCACTTTGATGGGCGCTCCCCCGCTCGCAACGCGTTGAGCTGCGAAACCTTGAAGTTGCACCATCGCCTGATAGGCATCAGGGAGATAGGCCTGCAGCACGATCCCCGAGGCGTAATGCTGAAACTCTGGTTCGGACATAAGTTTGCGGTACACATCCAGGGTCAGATCCAGATCCTTATACTCCTCCATATCGAGGTTAATAAAGGTCACCGGATCAGCATGCATCGCGGCACGGTAGACCGGGCGAAGTTTTTCCACGATGTCGTCCACGGCTTCGTCGTGCGCCCAGTGAGTATGCGGAGCAACCGTCGCCGAAACCTTAATGGACACATAATCGACATCTTGGCGTTCAATGAGTGCCAAGGTCGCTGCAATACGATTATTGGCCTCTCCCTGTCCAAGAATCGCTTCACCCAACAGGTTGATGTTAAGATTCACGCCGTCAGTGCGAATCTTCTTGATCGCTTTGCCAAGGTGTGGATCCCGGGAGTCAATAATCAGGTGCCCGACCATCGATCGCAGCGCAGCTTGGGCTGCTGGCACCACGGCGCCGGGGACGAATTTGGCGAGTTTACCGCCGGTACGAACTGCGGTTTGTAAATACCAGGGCAAAAACGCTGGAACGTCGTCCGCAATCTGTGCCAGAGCATCGGCTGCCGCCGTATTATCTTCCGGACGCACGACGCGATCTACGAATCCAACCGTAAAGTCCAGGCCGGCAGGGTCTTTCAGCACACCCGCGAGTTGTTGCGCGGAGGCATCAGGTTTGATCCCGGCGGCGGTTGCTAACCAGGTGCGCACTTGGGCAACCGCGGCATCACCCAGCTGCCACGGCATGATGTCAGAGTGACGATGTTGTGCTGACTGCATGATGCTCCTGATTCACATAACGTTCGAGATAGTGACACACAGCATACGCCGAGAGGTAGATTCGGGTATAGCGAATAATCTCGAATAGCACCGTTCATAAAACCCGAAGGATCAAAGTGTTAGACCTGCACCGTCTGAGCCTGTTACGTGAGCTGGCGATTCGCGGCACGATCACCGAGGTGGCAGCGGCCCTGAATTTTGCGCCCTCGACGGTCTCTGCTCAACTCTCGCGATTGGAAAAGGAGGCCCGCACCACGCTTCTGGTGTCGTCAGGTCGAAAGGTCATGCTCACCACCGCCGCCTTGGGCCTGGTGGAGCACACCAATGACATGTTGGCGATCATGGAAGAAGCTACTGCTCAGCTGGCCGAGGCGGATTCCACCGTGGCCGGTACCGTGCGACTCTCGATGTTTCAAACCTCTGCCCTAGCACTGCTGCCGGGCACCCTTCGATTGCTCGGCGCAACGCATCCTCAGATCCGACTGGAAGTCGCGCAGCGTGAACCCGAACAGGCTCTGCACGATACCTGGGCCGGGGATTTCGACATTGTTGTGGCAGAACAATACCCCGGCCACGCGGTCCCCCAGTTACCCGATATGCTCACGACCGCCCTGGTGGACGATCCACTACGCCTAGCTATTCCCGCCACGCTGGCTAACGATGTCACACAGCTCACCGATGCCGCCCACCTGCCCTGGATCATGGAGCCTGCCCCGGCAGCGTCACGTCACTGGGCATTGCAGCAGTGTCGCGTCGCAGGCTTTGAACCAGACATCCGGTACTCTTCGGCTGACCTGCAAGCACACTTGCAGCTGATTGAAGCCGGCGAGGCCGTGGCCATTCTGCCCGGCATGCTCGGTGGCTACCGGCGACCTCAGGTCACCTGGGTGCCGCTTGACTCCGCACCGCAGCGACATATCTTCTTGGCCATGCGTCAGGCTTCCGCCCAACATCCGGCCGTTGCCGCGGTGGCATTTGCGATACAACAACACGCGCAAGACGCTGCCCGGGGCTAAACATTTCTCCGGACCAGAACCCGAGTATTGAGCCTCTGACCAGCTGATTCACGGGTTACCTTTATGAACCTGTGGATTCATGTGTCGTATTCAAACAACAGTGATTTGGTGGTTTGGCTGACAGTGGCGAATAATTGTTTGCTATGAGTGAAGAACATGCCTATCAACTCGCCGCCATTGTCATCTACCTGTTGGGTATGGTCGGTATCGGCTTCTATGCCTTCCGCCGCACAAAAACAGGCCGCGAATTCCTCTTGGCTGGCCGAGACCTGTCCCCACGAGTCGCTGCCCTATCAGCCGGAGCCTCCGACATGTCCGGTTGGCTCATGATGGGTCTGCCCGGTGCACTCTATGCCACCGGTGTGATCGAGGCGTGGATTGCCATCGGTCTGATCCTCGGTACCTGGTTGAACTGGAAAATTGTGGCCCCACGGTTACGTGTGTATTCGGAAATCACCGAAGATGCGATCACCATGCCCGCCTTTTTCGAGCAACGGTTCCGTGACCGCACTCGACTGTTGCGTTCGGTCTCAGCCGTCATCATTCTGCTGTTCTTCATTTTCTATGTGGCTTCCATGATGGTCGCATCCGGCGCGTACTTCCAATCAACCTTCGGCTGGCCCTATATGACCGGACTCCTCGTCGTTGCCGGCTTCACCCTGCTCTACACCGTTTTCGGCGGCTTCCTCGGCGTCTCACTGACCGACGTCGCCCAAGGCTTGCTGATGCTGGTAGCACTCGTGGCTGTACCAGTCATCGCCACCATCCAGCTTGGCGGTCCGGGCGAGGTGGTCAGCCTGATCAGCGAATCAGATCTGCAGGCGGGGCTAGACCACTTATCCTTCACCGGTGGTGGCATGACCACCGCGTCCGCGCTGATCATTATCTCCGGTCTGGCCTGGGGCCTGGGCTACTTCGGCCAGCCCCATATTCTGGCGCGTCACTTTGCCATCCGTGACCACAAAGAAGCCAAAACGGCCCGCCGCATCGGTACCGGCTGGGTCGGCATCTCCATGCTCGGGGCTGTCCTGACCGGGTTGATTGGTGTCGCCTGGTTCCAACGCGAAGGTGAAACACTCGAGGACCCAGAAACGGTGTTCTTGGTACTCTCACAAATTCTGTTCCATCCGTTCATCGCCGGCATTATCTTGGCTGCTGTGCTGGCAGCCATTATGTCGACCATGTCATCGCAGCTCATAGTGTCCTCATCGGCGCTCGTGGAAGACATTTACGGCTTGTTCAAACGCAATCCGAACGAACGTACCCAGCTGTGGCTCGGCCGTGGATCCGTCGTGTTGGTATCCGTCATTGCAATCCTCATCGCCCAAGACCCCGAGGCCACCGTGTTAGACCTCGTCGGTTTCGCCTGGGCCGGATTCGGTGCCGCTTTCGGTCCGATGATCTTGCTGGCTCTCTACTGGCGCCGGGTCACCGCGATGGGCGCACTAGCAGGTATGGTCGCCGGTGCGGCAGTCACCTACATATGGGGTACGGTCCCCGCCATCAAGGAAGCGATCAACCTCTACGAAATCGTACCGGGCGTATTGGCCCACTTCGTGATTGCCATCGTGGTGTCCTTGCTTACTGCAAAACCCGCACCAGAAATCGACGAAGAATTTACTCGGATGGAAGAAACCGTTTCAACCAAATAGTTTCCGACGACCCCGTACCACGGTTGGCAACGACTCTACTCATGGGTTGTTTGCCAACCGTTGTGTTTAACCGCCCTACGATAGACACATGGGATTTTCTCGTTCACAATCAGTTTTTGTAGCTCTCGAGCCAGACCAGGTCTGGGATCTGCTCGGCGATCCCAGCGCGTGGTTACAATTCGATGACCACCTCCAGCAGTTCTCCCCCGCCGAAATGGCAGGTGACCGGTTACAAGTCGGAGACACCGTCAAGGTGGTGCCCAAGGCACTGATTCGTGGCTTTATCCATGCCGCGACCGCGCCCCCGGCAACCATTGTGACCGCTGATACTCAGCGTGAGCTTGCTTGGCGCCAGGACCAACCCGGCGGACACACCCAACAGAACTGGCGGATTGAACCGAGTGCCAATGGTGGCACAAACCTGACGCGTCACACTCACGTGGTTGGCCCGTTAGCTGTACCGTTGGGCGTTGCATTGGCTGCACCATTAGCCGGTGACCTCGGTGCCGTTGGTGCACGAATGTTCCAGATGGCATCCACCGGACCCGAGCTGGATCAACCACTCAATATTGTAGCCGGCGGCTCCGGTTATCTCGGCTCACGGCTGGTGACTCGACTGTTGGCGGCCGGGCAACGCGCGGTCGTGCTGACCCGGACCCCTACATCGGGTGCGCCGTACCCACAAGCACGCTGGGGACACGATGACATTGGTCCACTGCATGATCAGCTCATGGACCAGTCCGGGTTCAATATCATCAACCTGGTCGGCCGTCGCCTGGGCCCAAAATTCACGCCCAAAGAAGTTGAACAACACAAAGCATCGCGTGTGCAACCAACCGAAACGCTGCGTGATGCCGTGGCAGCCGCCCAAAGTGAAGGCGGTGTACTGCATCGCTGGGTTCAAGGCAGCGCGGTGCCGCTGTGGGATCCCGCATCCACAGAAGAATTCACGGAAGCTACCTTCCCCACCGCGGACCATGACGGCCCCGAGGGCATGGGCCAGTTGGTGGACGATTGGGAGGCATCCGCTCCCGACGACGCGATTATCGTGCGGACCGGCGTCGTCCTGGGACAACAGTCGGAGATCACCATGGGTCTGTCCGCTATGGCCATGACCAAGACGCGTCCGAATATCGATGGTTATCTGCCCTGGATTCATGAAGAAGATTGGGTGGGCATCGTTCAACATCTACTGAATATGTCCGAACCGCCGTCCTCGGTGGTCGCTGTTGCCCCGCAGCAAACCCGTTTATCCGAAGTCATCAACGCATTGGCCCCGGGGCTGGCGCCCCGCCACTTCCCGATTCCGGCCAGCCTGCTCAACTTTGGTATGAACCTCCTCCGCATGGAACCAGGGTTACTGATGGGCAGCACTAAAGCACGCTCTACCGTGCTCAAAGATTCGGGATATAGCTTCCGCTTCCCCACCATTGCCGCTGCTACAGAAGACGTTAGCCTCTGAGCCCGTTTTGCGGATGGTTGATGTCATAGGTGAGGAAGACGACGCCGTCGTCAAACTGTTGGACGCGCTGCAGGCTCATGTCTAACTGACGAGGCAGCCAGTTCCGGATCTGTCTCCCAAACGGCCATCATCTCGTACATCTTACGACCATAAAGATAAGTGCTCACATTGGTCATGGCGTCATTCAGGGAACTCAGCGCTTCTTCGGTGGGCTGTGCCCACGACGCACAATTCCCATCGGCATCTGCCACATAGCCGTCCAGTGACACAATCATTGAATAGATGAGCTTTCCCATGGTGCTCTCCCCGATTCCTATACAAGGTAGGTTCAGAGTAGCAAAAAGCTTGGCCTCGAACTACCCTGTTCAAGGCCAAGCGTTCGTGGTTTGCGTTAGGACGCCACCGAAGCTGAATCCTCAGCTCTGGTAGCCACATTTCGTTGCTGTTTCGGCAGTGCGGTTCCGTGTTTGTCGTTTCGCATGAGCCGCATAGCGTTCAAGATCACGACGAGCACGGATCCTTCGTGCACCAACATGCCCAAGGACATCGTGACACCACCGGCAAACACACCGGCCAGCAGTAAAACAACGGTTGTCAGTGCTATCACAATGTTCTGTTTCATCACCCGGGTGGTCCGTTTGGCCAAGCTGATGGACTCCGGAAGTTTCATTAGGTTGTCACCCATCAGGGCAATATCTGCTGTTTCGATGGCCACTCCCGAGCCTGCCGCGCCCATCGCCACACCAATGTCAGCTGTTGCCAACGCTGGCGCATCATTGACGCCGTCACCAACCATGGCCACGGTGTGCCCTTCGCGCTGCAGCTTCGTCACCGCATCCAGTTTGTCTTCTGGTAACAGTGACGCATGGATCTCATCAATCCCGGTGGCATGACCGATGGATTCAGCCACCAACCGGGTATCGCCGGTGAGCATCACAACCTTGGTTACACCCGCTTCGTGCAGCCGCGACACCATGTCTGCAGCGTCGGTACGTATGGTGTCGGCAACAGCGACGACACCGATGACCGTCTGATCCACGGCAACGATCATCGGAGTTTTGCCCGCTGCCGCAAACATCTCCGCGGATTCAGTAGCGAGCGGGCTCTGAGTAACCCCATATTGTTCCAGCAGCGCTGGGTTCCCAATCAGAATCTGGCGCTCATCGACGTCGGCGACAATGCCTTTGCCAACAACAGGAGTGATCTTTTGCGGAAAACCCTGCGGCGAGACTCCTTGTTCATTTGCGGCCTCCAGGATTGGACGGGCTAACGGGTGTTCGGAACCAGCTTCAGCGGCCGCAGCCACAGTCAGCACGTCCAGTTCCGTCAGGCTTGCATCAACCACCAACACGTCGGTCAGTTCCGGACGTCCTTCAGTCAGTGTGCCGGTCTTATCGACGGCCACCGCCGAGATTTTCCCCGAGGTCTCTAGGTACTCGCCACCCTTGATCAGGATGCCGTTGCGTGCGGCACGTCCGATGCCCGCCACAATGGCAACGGGAATGGAAATGACCAGGGCACCCGGGCAACCTATCACCAGCAGTGTCAGTGCAAGGACGACGTCTTGGGTGAGCAGCCCGGCAACCAATGCCAGAATCATCACCGCGGGGGTGTACCAGGTAGAGAAGCGGTCAATGAATGCCTGGGTTTTTGCTTTGGCATCCTGGGCTTCTTCAACACGGTGAATAATGCGCGCCAATGTGGTGTCCGCACCGATGCCGGTGGCTTCCACCTGCAGAAATCCGCCGCGAGAGATGGTACCCGCAAAGACCTGGTCTGTGGCAGTCTTCTCCACCGGAATGGACTCACCGGTAATCGAGGCTTCATCAATGGACCCGGTGCCGTCCGATACAACACCGTCGACCGGTACCTTTGCCCCGTTTTTTACCAAGACGATTTCGCCCTTGGACACCTGGTGCGCCGGGATTTCCCGTTGAGCCCCTTCACGCATGACGATGGCGGTATCCGGTGCAACGGCCACCAGTTCGGCCAAAGCTGATCGGGTTTTGTTCATCGTACCGGCTTCCAATGCGTGACCGATCGAAAACAGGAAAGTCACCGCGGCAGCTTCCCAGAAGTTCCCAATAATCACCGCACCGATGGCGGCCACCGACACCAACAGGTCGATACTGATCATCTTGGTCGTCAGTGCTCGGAAGGCCTGTAAAACAATGTTGTAGCCTGCGACGACGGCAGCGGCCAGCATGAGCAGATTCGCGAGGGTAAACACCTCGGTGCCGTGGTGGGCATGGATACCGGCGTCGAACCACCAGCGTGGTGACAAGTCCGTGTTGAGTACGCCCCCGCCGAGGTTGGTGACGGCAAATGACGCCAGGATCAAAAATCCTGAGATCACCGGTACCGCCCAGTTACCGCGGAACCATTTTTGTAGCCTGTTCACTGTGTTCGCCCCTTTTGCGATATGTATATGGAGTCTAGAACGCTGAGGGTCTGGCCGTGTATCCAGCTTTGGCCACCGCTTCAACAAGATCATCAACCGATGATTGAGTTTCATCGTGGTCGACTTCTATACGCGAGCTGGCGAAGTGAACTTTTACGTTGTCGACGCCCTGCATCTTGCCAACACGTTTTTCAATTTTGTTGACACATGATGGGCATGAGAAGCCTTCAGCGCGTAGGAGCGTATGTGTGGTGTTCTGTGTGGACATGGTGTTCCCTTTCCCTCAAAGTTGTGATCTGAAGTCCTCTTGTTGTGAGGATGTATCTTTAGATTAGAGGGAGCCGAAATCATTGTCCTTGACGTTGGTCAAGTCTCGGGAGTGGCCTTCCGGTACGATATGCAATCATGCGTGAACTGCTTATCCGAGACATTACTGAACACGACGATAACTGTGTGAGAAGAGTCCCCATATTTTCTGGACTCACCACGGAACAGCAGGATCTCGTGGCCACCGTGGCACGTCCGCAAATCTTGTCAGCCGGCGAACTCGTCCACGGGGCCGGCGAACGCACCGGAAAAATGTTCGTTGTACACACCGGAGAAATCAAAATCAGCCGCACGCTGCCTAGTGGCAGAAAACAGTTGCTGCGGGTTGCCCGTCCGGGCGAGACCCTCGGCGAACACGCTTTTCTGACGGGGAATTCAACGCTAGAGGAAGCAGAAGCGCGCTCGCAGACCAGACTCTGTGTCTTTGTCCACGACGACCTCACCAAACTGATCGATCAGTACCCCAATATTGCCCATCGCATGCTCCGGACCCTGGGTGACCGGCTGGCTCATACCGAACATCGGCTGACCTTGAGTAGCCAAAGCGTGGATGTTCGAATCGCCGACTATTTATTGCAGCAACCACTGATCCGAAGCGGGCAAGTAACTAACGGCATCATGCGGGTTCAGTTGCCCCTGAGTAAGAAGGATATTGCTTCACTGTTGGGCACGACGCCGGAATCCTTGAGCCGTGCCCTGTCGAGGTTGCGGAACAAAGGGTTCTTGACCGTTGACGACGACATCGTGTCGCTATTGCAACCCGATGAACTCGAACACCTGATCACCGGGGATTAGCACTTCCTAACGGTACGCGCGATGATACTGCGCCGGTACCGGCGGGTTGTTATGCCGCAATATTTGGGCCGAATAAATCGGGAAATCGGTATTGCGCAGAGATTCTCTGCCGACCAAGACGACGTCGGCCTGCTCGGTCACGAGAATGTGCTCGGCTTGGAAGGGTTCGGTAATCAACCCGACGGCAGCAGTTGGCACACCGGTGCGGCGACGGATTGCTTCAGCAAACGCCACCTGGTATCCCGGGCCCGAAGGAATTTCCGCCGGAATATTCGAACCGCTGGACACATCAATGAGGTCGACACCGTGGTCACGTAACCATTGGACTACCTGCACAGTGTCATCAATGGTCAAGCCGTCTTCGACCCAGTCCACCGCTGACAACCGAACCAACAGCGGAACGTCGTTCGAAACTTCAGTACGAACCGCATCGACAACATCCAGCAGTAAGCGCGCCCGGTTTTCTAAAGAGCCACCGTAGGAGTCGTCCCGATCATTACTCAACGGCGAC
>NZ_JAKDKW010000003.1 GCF_030453185.1 Yaniella sp.
CGGACGCCACCCAGAACTCGCCCTAGAACTCACCCGACTTTGAAATAGCCCTGCCGGATTTGTCGAGGCGGCTTGCATTAGCTATGATGAGACTCTGGTGTAAGTCGCACACCAGATTTTTTGTTCGATCAAACCTAAGGGCAGTGGCGCAATTGGTAGCGCAACGGTCTCCAAAACCGTAGGTTGCAGGTTCGAGTCCTGTCTGCCCTGCGCATGAGGTTCGAAAGAATCGAAGAACCTATCAGCAAAACCGTATGTAGCGAGGATCTGTGAGCAATACATCAACATCCCCGGACGCTGAGAAGCGCGGGTTTTTTGCTCGCATCATGATGTTCTTGCGTCAAGTCATCGATGAGATGCGCAAGGTCGTTACCCCGACCCGGCAAGAATTGATTAAAATGACGGGAACCGTCCTGGTCTTCGTGGTCATCATTATTGCGCTGGTGAGCCTGCTCGACTGGCTGTTCGGTATGGGTGCATCCTGGGTGTTCGGTAGTTCTGACGGCCTCTAAAAACTTCACATGCATCGCGGGGGACTTCCCGTTAGTGAAGATGTCAGTAAATACCCGTGATTGACCGTTGAGAAAGCAGGATACCTAGTGTCGGAGAACGAACTCGATCCAAATTTCGAAACCGAGGCTGAAGAAGTAGCCGCTTCGGTTGACGATGCGAACGACGACGTCGCACAGGAGAAGCAAGAACCCGCTGAAGCCGCCGCTGACGTCGAAAATAGCGACGAGCAGGTAGACGACCAAGCTGATTCTGACGCCGACGAGGTAGCAGTTAAAGATCCAGCTGAAGTTGCTGAAGAAGTCGCAGCTGAGCAAGATCTTGATGCCGCGTCCGTAGATACCGAAGTTCCACAGGAACCTGCTGTGAAAGATCCTGAGCAAGTCGCGGACGAACTGCGTGCTCGACTACGCCGCGCTCCAGGCGACTGGTATGTGATTCACACTTACTCTGGCTATGAGCGTCGCGTTAAAGCAAACCTTGAAACACGGAGCCAGACCCTCGAAGTCGAAGATGACATCTATGAAATCGAAGTTCCGATGGAAGAAGTTGTCGAGATCAAAAACACCGTACGCAAGGTGATTAGCCGCGTACGTGTGCCAGGCTACGTACTGGTCCGCATGGATATGACCGAAGATGCCTGGGCTGCGGTCCGTCACACGCCGGGTGTTACCGGCTTTGTTGGCAACGCATATGACCCAGTGCCACTGACGCAGCAGGAAGTCTTCGACATGCTGGCACCGTCCCTGATCCAAGAGGCAGCGAAAGAAGCCGAGAAGGCGGGCGCGCCACTCAAAGGTGAGGCCGCCCAAGAAGCTTCACCAGAGGTATCCGTGGACTACCAGGTTGGCGACTCCGTCACAGTCAAGGAAGGTCCATTCGAATCCTTGCCTGCTACGATTTCCGAAGTCAAAGTTGAATCTCGTCAGCTCGTAGTTCTTGTGACCATTTTCGAACGCGAAACCCCTGTGACCCTTGGCTTCCACGAAGTGTCCAAGGGAGAATAACCGCATAAAGACTTCATTACAGGCCCGAAGGCTTTGTTTGGGCCCGTAATGTTCAGATCACCGCGCCACGGTGATCGCCCCGTCACCCACGCTCCTGTGGTTGGCGTTATCCAAAGAAGAAAAGGACCCCAAAATGGCCCCAAAGAAAAAGGTCTCCGGTCTGATTAAACTCCAGATCGAAGCGGGTGCAGCGTCACCTGCTCCACCAGTTGGCCCAGCACTTGGTCAGCACGGTGTCAACATGATGGAGTTCGTCAAGGCCTACAACGCCGAAACCGAATCCATGCGCGGAAACATCGTTCCGGTAGAAATTACCGTTTACGAAGACCGCTCATTCACCTTCATCACCAAAACCCCACCTGCATCACAGCTGATCAAAAAAGCAGCTGGCATTGCAAAGGGTTCTGGCACCCCACACACCGT
Source organism: Yaniella sp. (assembly GCF_030453185.1). GTDB lineage: Bacteria > Actinomycetota > Actinomycetes > Actinomycetales > Micrococcaceae > Yaniella. The sequence continues at coordinate 1,941 of NZ_JAKDKW010000003.1, forward strand.
CAAAGTTGGCTCGATCACCACGGCTCAGGCAGCAGAAATTGCCGAAACTAAAATGCGTGACCTCAACGCCAACGACATCGACGCCGCAACCAAGATCGTTGCCGGCACTGCCCGTTCCATGGGCATCACGGTCGAAGACTAACTCACAACTTCTCAAATCCCCGTGGTAGGGCCGAGCGCGGTCCGACGACACCACAACTGCATAAGGAGAACAAGCAGATGGCAAAGCGCAGCAAAGCATATAAGGCAGCCGCGGCAAAGGTCGAAGACCGCCCGTACGCACCAGCCGAAGCAATTGCTCTAGCCCAAGAGGTCAACCCGTCCTCCAAGGACACCACCGTAGAAGTCGCAATGCGCCTCTCGGTTGACCCACGTAAAGCAGACCAGATGGTTCGCGGAACCGCGATCCTGCCACACGGTACCGGTAAAACCGCCCGCGTGGTCGTATTCGCAACTGGCGCCAACGCAGAAGCAGCAGTAGAAGCTGGCGCAGACTTCGTTGGTTCCGATGACCTGGTAGAACGCATCCAGGGTGGCTGGACTGACTTCGACGCCGCCGTTGCATCACCGGACATGATGGGCCAGGTTGGTCGCCTTGGTAAAATCCTCGGCCCGCGTAACCTGATGCCGAACCCACGTACCGGCACCGTCACACCAAACGTTGCACAGGCAGTCCAGGACATCAAAGGCGGTAAAATCGACTTCCGCGTCGACCGTCACGCGAACCTGCACTTCATTATCGGGAACACCAGCTTCACCGCTGAACAGCTCACCGAGAACTACGCAACAGCACTTGACGAAGTCCTTCGTCTGAAACCATCCGCAGCCAAAGGTCGTTACATCACCAAAGCAACTGTAACCACCACATTCGGCCCCGGCGTTCAGATCGATCCAAACGTCACTCGCGTACTCCCAGAAGACGACGAGTAAATTAGCGCCCACATACCGTGGGCACTAAATGATTGAAACGGGCCAGGAAGAGTAATTCTTCCTGGCCCGTTTTTCTATGCCTGTTGGCTGCTGTTAGACAAGCCTCTAGCGGGGACTATTGAACTTCGAAGAAGACCCCGTCACCAAACATGCTTGGTGACAGCAGAATGTTGCCATTTTCAACATCATCCAGCGGCACCTCAACTGCAAAGTTGCCCGTGGTCGATGCTCCCTCGTAGAGCGTCTCAGACCGGTTGAAGTAGTCCGGCGCAATCACCATATTCGCGGTGCTGTCAAAAGAGTTGCCTTCAGATGTCACAAACTCCACGCGGATACCGCCAAGGGAGTCACCGGCTGCTTCGTTACCGATGTAGGTTGCAGTGACGTTTGCCAGAACGTAACCGTGCCCCTCCGCCGGGGCGTCATTGAGTGGGTTCTCCGCCAAGACTGCATCGGTGGCGTTCAAATCCACACTATTGACCGTGACTTCCCAGTCAGACTCGCTGATAGGCGTTCCTAAGGCCAGCGGATTCTCTCGGGAGCCCTCTTTTGCTCCTTCCTCGGCTGCAGCTTCGTCACCGACTATGCTCTCTTCGACTTCACCACCGTCAACTGGAGACTGGATTTCTACATTCTCGTTGAAGGCTTCGTCCACAGCGGTGGTGACGACCGCGAAGAACACGATGACGCCGATGACCGTACCGAGAACAGAGATTATTAATGCCGCAATGCCCTGACCGCGCTTCTGGTTTTTTAAGAAGAGCGAAACGATAGAGAGGATAAAAGCGATCGGCAGCAGGATCCAGCCGATAATCAATGCTCCCGGGATCACCGCAAAGACCGCACCAACAATGGCCGTGATCAGCGCGATCAAGCCCACTGTGTTTCGCGTTTTCTTGGCTGGGGGAGGGGTCTGAGCCTGTTGGGATGGTGGATAAATGTCGGAACCGGTAGTCATATCGACCTTTCTTGCGGGTGTGAGTTCAAAACCTTTGACGCTTCCCACGTTATGAATAATGCGCCGGCAGCTGCAGGACGATTCGGGTAGAACTTGATACCCGATCGGGTATGCACGTTGCCCCAAAAGTGTGATCGCAGAAACCCGGTGGGCTGGATAGACTGAACAATCATGACGAGGACGATAAAACACCGTATTTGGTCTGTGCTGCAACAGACACTGACCATAGCCCTGATGATGTTTTCGGGCCTTATCGTCGCCGTTCTAGCGAGCATGAGCGCACCAGAAAACTACACCGATCCCACGATGCAAGAGGTCAGCGATCTCGGCGCTATGCGCGCAGCCCTGGCCTTACTGTTGCTATTATTCATCCCGTGGTATCGGAAAATACCGCTGGTGCTGATCATCATCGGTGGTTTCTATGCCGTTATTGTCCAAGGCGACCCGTTCGTCCTGGCTATCGGCTTGACGGTCTGGATCGTCCGTGCCCAACAGCGGTGGCAATGGATCATCGCTTTCGGTGGTTTAGCGGCCATACTGCTCAACATGGGCTGGCATATCTTTGGGGTCCTGAGACAAGGAGATCATGTACCGACAGCCGAAGGTATTCTCATTATTCTCATCCTGGGGTTCGCAGCTATCGGTCTGGTGTTGTCTATATCGTTGATGACTCGTCAGCGTCGCAAGATTGATCAGGCCCACGCAGAAGTAGAAGCCGTGGAACATGACCGCGATGTGATCTCTTCGGAAATGACCCGCCAAACAGAACGAGAGTACCTGGCACGCGAGGTGCACGACACTCTGGCCCAGCGATTGACCGCCTTGTCATTACAAACCGGACAAATGCAAAAGTCGCTGACGGTCACTGATCAAGGTGAACTCGCCGCCGCCCTGCAAGAAACCAAGCACTATTCGGACCAAGCGCTCCGGGACCTTCGGACTCTGGTCTCATCGCTGCGCGATCAAGGGGAGCAAGAGCCCCTCGTACCATCAGTTGCACCTGCTGGTTTCCAAGACCTCCGAACACTCCTGGACGACGCCGCACAACAAGGGCTCACGATCCACCCGCAGGTACTCTTGGACAGCTACGATTCGGCACCCGACGAACTGCAGCGCGCGGTCTTACGCATCAGCCAAGAAGCGCTGACCAACGTGATGCGTCATAGCGCAGACAAAACGGTGCATGTTCGCATCGACGGACAACCAGGCCACGGCGTCTCTTTAGAATTTACAAACCGCACTAACTCCACCCAGCACTTCGATCGCGGAACCGGGACGGGACTGCTGGGTATCACCGAGCGTGCCCAACTCCTGGGAGGAACAGCGCAAGAAGCGTTGCTGGAAGAACACTTCCGACTGACCGTTAAACTCCCATGGACTGTGGAATAACCAACCCGGTCTTAAACGTGTCCCACCCTCGGTGCTAGGCTTTGCATGTGCTTACGAGGGTATTGATAGTAGACGACGAGACGATGACGCTGCGCAATCTCGTGGCAATCGTTGAAGATGAGGCATCGTTGGAAGTCGTTGCAACCGCCCAAAACGGTGTGGATGCTCTCCAACAGACCCGTGACACTCGACCCGACGTCGTTGTGATGGATTTATATCTGCCCGGTGAGTTTGACGGGGTTGAGGCCATCCGGCGCATTCACACCCTATTGAACCCTCCCAGGGTTATTGCTACAACGAGCTTTGACCTGGAATCCTATACGCGCGGGGCTCTTGAAGCTGGTGCCGTGGGATTCATTTTGAAAAATGATGCCGAGACCTATCTGACCCGCGCAATCCAAGCCGCTGCGGAGGGGGACCCGATAGTCTCTCCACAGACGACCAGCCGTCTGATAAAAAGCTTCCTGAAACCGACAACTGCACCTGAGATTGCTCAAGCACGTGAACGGATCGGCAGCTTGACTCCGCGAGAACTGCAGGTGGCCCATATGATCGGGCATGGAAAATCGTATAAGCAGATTGCAACTGAACTCCATATTGCAGCCGATACGGTTAAATCGACAGTGACTCGAGCGTTGCAGAAATCCGGTGCTGACAACGGCGCTCAATTAGCATTCTTTGTGGGGCAAGCGCGATTGGATATCGAAGGCGCTGTGTAGATCCGCTTGGTCATATCTGTCGCACACTGTCGATTTGCAATTCAGTGTTTGTGCTCTGTAAAGTAAAGCCTACCGAAGACCGCCGGTTGTATTCATCTGTGCAAAATGGATGAAACTGTAAAAGCTCATCATATGAGCGGCCCGCGCAGGTGAACATGAGAGCATAGACCAATTGCGTTTTCTACGCAGTCAAGAATCTTTGCGCCCTGTGCACCTGCACGGGGCGTTTTTGTGTTTGAGCGGCCGGCATATCCACGAAGGAAGGAGTGCCATGGCGAATGCTGAAAAAACTGCAGCCGTGGAAGAGCTGACGGAACTGTTCCGCAACTCATCCTCAGCTGTAGTCACAGAATACCGTGGTCTCACCGTAGATGAGATCACGACCTTGCGTCGCGATCTGGGTGAGAACGCTACTTACGCCGTGGCGAAGAACACGCTGACTGCCATTGCGGCAGAAAAGGCCGGAGTTACTGCTCTCGAGGGCAAGCTCACTGGTCCTACCGCAATCGCTTTCGTCTCGGGTGAAACCGTTGACGTCGCAAAGGTAGTGCGTGATTTCGCCAAAGGCCACGACAAGTTGGTCATCAAGGGCGGCTACATGGATGGCCAGCCACTTGAAGAAGCTGACGTTATTCAGCTGGCTGACCTCGAGTCACGTGAGGTCCTGCTATCTAAGATGGCTGGTGCAATGAAGGGCTCCCTGTCCAAGGCTGCCGCTACGTTCCAGGCCCCACTCGAAAAGGCTGTTCGTCTCGCAGAAGCGCTGCGCGAGAAGCAAGACGAAGCTGCCTAATTCATGGCACCACGCGTGCCGCCTCAACTCAACACACGACTTTTAAGGAGCCAATACCATGGCAAAAATGTCAACTGAAGAACTGTTGGATCAGTTCAAGGAACTGTCCCTGCTCGAACTGTCCGAATTCATCAAGGCTTTCGAAGAAGAATTCGACGTAACCGCTGCAGCTCCAGTTGCAGTTGCTGCAGGCGCCCCAGCCGGTGGCGACGACGCAGCTGCTGAAGAAGAGCAGACCGAATTTGACGTTGTCCTCGAATCCCCTGGCGATGCCAAGATCGGTGTCATCAAGGAAGTACGCGCTCTGACCTCCCTGGGTCTGAAAGACGCAAAAGACCTGGTTGACGCTGCACCAAAGGCTGTTCTGGAAGGCGTTGACAAGGCTGCCGCAGACGCTGCCAAGGAAACTCTGGAAGGCGCAGGCGCTACCGTAACCCTGAAGTAAACTTCAGACCGCTACGGTCAGCATCAGCTCTGATCTGATTTCAACTTCACCCTCGCTGTGTACATGCAGCGGGGGTGAAGTGTTTTAACACCGAAACATCTTGCTTGTCACCTATTAGTCGCCGATTATTCACCTGTAGAGAGTCCGCACCTTGAGCGCAGGTAACATCAGCGGCGTACAAACACAGATAGCAGCTGACTTCTAGGCGAGGAACGGTTATGAAATGGGCCTTTGTCCGTCACGGACGCACCGAGTGGAACAAGAAGCGACTCCTTCAAGGTCGTACGGATAACCCGCTGAGTGCCGAAGGCTATTTCGAATCCACCAAAGCCGCACAAACTCTGCAACGGATGGGACACTGGCATGCAATTTACTCCTCACCACTCACGCGCTCTGTTCAGACAGTTCAACGCGCTGCAGAAATCCTGGGCATCGCCCGTGTGCACGTCGTCGATAATCTGATAGAACGTGATTTCGGGCCAGCCGAGGGCGTCCATCTTGGTGATTTCGACGAAGAAACACTCACCGAACTTATGTGTGCCGAGGAATCTGACGAAGAAGTCCAACACCGCGCACTCCATGCCTTTCGACACATTGCCGAACGGCACCGCAGCCGTAACGTGATCCTTGTTGGCCACGGGGCGCTGTTCCGACTCGGACTCTCAGCAGCCCTGGGGTACGACCATCCACAAATTCTCAATGGCGACATCTGTGAGTTTCCGGCTGAACTCTTCCAGGACCTTTAACCTACGATGACACACATGTCCCATCAGGTCACTCCGAAAACTCGCCGGTCATTCATCGGACATCTCCGAGCTGCCATTGCACGATTATCTCCAACGGAACAACGCGTGGTCGAAGTGCTCTTGGCCGATACGAACCACATTGCCCAATCCAGTGCTATGGCGATCGCTCAAGCAGCCAATACATCCTCTGCGACTGTCGTGCGGACGACCCAAAAACTTGGTTACCCCGGTTATAACGCCCTGCGCAACGACGTCATCCGGTTCAGCATGCAAGAACCGCTGAGCGCCACGGACACCGGTGGCGCGCCGGTTGATGCCGCTCCGGATGTGATGGACCACGTGTTCTTGACGGCAGTTGAAGAGCTGCAGACCGCCTCGGATACATTGGACAGACAACAATTTGCTGATGCCGTAGAGGTCCTCGACGCTGCGCAGAAAATCGTATTTATTGGTTCGGGCGAATCTTCCATGCCGGCACAGGAAGCTGCGCTGCGCTTCATGATGTATGGCAGAGACGCGGTTGCGCCAACCGATGTGCTCCAACAACAGTTCGGCGCCCGATTGCTGACATCTCATGATGCGCTCGTCGCGGTGAGTTATAGCGGTGCCAATAAGCACACCCTCGAGGCGGTAGAGACGGCACGGATTTCACGGGTCCCAGTCATCGGTATTACCAGCACTGCGCGGTCTCCGCTGGCCGAACTGACAGATATGTTGTTGGTCATGGCATCACCAACGCCTGTTTCAGAGCCGCTCATCGGGCGTATCGCTCATTCACTTGTACTCAATGGTCTCAACCAGGCCGTCTTACGAAATCAGCAGCCGCAAGCTTTCGGGCCCTCGGACGCTTTAGCCGATGTCTTTGCCCGGACACTCACGGAACAGCAGGACAAGTAGCAAGGATCACACTGTTCTGCACATAGTTATTTGAGACTTTACTCAAGATAGCTTCAGGTGACACATCGCGTTCACCTTGGTTCGTTGCAATAAGGACTGTAAGCAAATTACGGAACTTTAGAAATCTTGTAACGAGGTGAGGTTTTGGCGTCACAGCCAATCGCACAGTTGGTTCAGTTGCCGAATTTTCGAGCGCTGCCGAACCAGCGGGCGCCCCAACTATTCCGCTCCGGTGCGCTCTCTGAGCTGACACCGGCGGGACAGCAAGAACTGCAGCAACACGACATTGCCTGTGTCATCGATCTGCGAGAACCATATGAGATCGCCGAGGCATCAGATTTCATCGACCAGTACACGTACGTCAACGTACCGCTGTATCGAGGCCAAGTGCCGCTAGCCGCTGCGATCGATGACGTATATCGGCTGCTGCTGATGGAACGCGGAAATCGAATAGCTGCCGCTGTGCAAGCCATTATCCAGTATATGGACCGCCGGGTCGTTGTGCATTGCAAGGCTGGAAAGGATCGAACCGGGCTCGTCGTTGCGTTGATGATGGCAGCCGCCGGCGTACCCACCGAAGTGCTCGTGGCCGATTACACGCAATCGGCCGACAACCTTTCGCCTGCGTATCGCCGACAGGTGACCCACCAACTCGAGACAGAACTCGCGGATAACCCGGAGGGTTTCAAAACCGCTATGCAGTTGCATATGGCTTCTCCGGGCGCAGCGCTACAACGGGCACTGGAACTCGTTGGCACCAAGTTCGGCTCGGCCAAGCAATATCTCGCAGTACACGGTGTCTCGGCTGAACAACTGGCGCTGCTCGAAACCCATTTTGCTGTGGGGAGCAACGCTTAATGGCCGCCGCTGACGCTCGATTCATTCACATTACTGATCTGCATCTGACCAGTAACGACCAACTCCTCTACGACCGCATTGATACGTGGCAGCGCCTATGTACCGCGTTGTCAGCAGCCGGCCACTTCACCCCAGACGCCGTACTGGTCACGGGCGATCTCTACAACAGCGAGAGTCTTGCCACGTCAGATCTCACCGCCCTGATCGACAAAGCCAGCCAAGAGTTGGATTGCCCCGTACTAGTTCTACCGGGCAATCATGACAACCCGAACGCAGATATTTATGGAACAGACCAGGCCGTGGCTATCGGACCGGAACCCGGCGACCATGTGTACCGCATTGGCGATATGCGGGTGATGACGCTCAACACCCACGGCCAGGGCGCTCTGCAGGGGCATCTGACTGATACACAACTGGACTGGCTTGGCTCTGAACTGCAAACCGTAGCCCCGTCGGGCACTGTGTTGGCGATGCATCACCCACCGACACCGACAGCCCATGACTTCCTCTCCACGGTGGGTCTTGCTGATCCGCGTCGTTTGGCAGCGGTCCTGACAGCGACAGATGTTCGGCTGATTGTCAGCGGGCATCTGCATTTCCCCACCGCATCAATGCTCGGAGCGATTCCGGTCTGGAGCGGACCGGCGCTGGCGTACCAGCAAAACGCCTACGCACCACGAGGCACGTTGCAGGGCATCGACGCGCCCGGCATCAGCGTGATCGACTTCTTTGCTGATACGCACGCCATCGTTCCGGTACCACTCGACATTCCAACCGCACTGTTTAGTCGTCCACTACCCAACTAACCCGATCTCACACCACACAGTTATCAGGAGAACACGATGAAACGTTTCACCAAAGCAGCACTGCCATTTGCACTCGTGGCCGCACTGGCGCTAGCCGGTTGCTCGACCGACACTTCCGACACAGCCAAGGCCGAAGGTTCATCAGATGAACTGTCCGGCACGATCACGTTATACACATCCGAACCGCAAGAAAAAATCGACGAAATTATCGCAGACTTCACCAGCGAACATCCTGAGGTCACCGTTGAAACCTTCCGCGCTGGCACCGGTGAACTCACCGCCAGAATAGCCACAGAACAAGAAACCGGCGAACTTCAGGCAGATGTGCTGCTGGCCGCGGATGTTCCAACGTTTGAAGCATATGTTGAAGACGACGTGCTGGCCCCACTTGAAGTCGACAACGCAGCAGAGCTCGAGGACACCTACGTCGATCCGGAAGGCTACTGGGTTGGAACACGTGTCATCCCAACCGTATTGGCCTACAACACCAACATCATGGACACGCCTCCTGAGTCCTGGCAGGAGATGACCGATGAGGAATACGAGGGCCAAATCTCTATGCCAAACCCAGACGTATCTGGTGCGGCAGCATTCAACGCAGCCGTCTGGCTCGACGACGAGAAGCTGGGGGAGCCATGGCTTGAAGATCTCTTGGCCAATAACCCAACCATTCTGGAATCGAACGGTCCCGTAGGCCAAGCCGTTGCTGATGGCACCACTGGCGTTGGCGTCGTCGTGGATTACCTAGCCCGGGAACTGAACGAACAGGGATCACCAATCGATCTCGTCTATCCATCCGATGGCGCACCATACGTCTCGCAGCCGGCCGGCATTTTCTCCGATGCCGAAAACCCTGAAGTAGCCAACGCCTTCATCGATTACCTCATCTCAGAGGAAGGCCAAACGACTGCGGTCGAACAGTCCTACTTGCCCGTGCGATCTGACGTTGGCGTACCAGAAGGTGCCCCATCCATGGACGAACTAGAACTCCTTGACCCAGACCTGGACCACATTGCTGACATCCAGTCCGAATCAGTTGATCACTTCAACTCACTCTTGGACTAAATTCCTATGATTGACACCAAACCCACACCCGGTGAGGTTGCCTCCGAGACCTCGAACCCGGTGATCCCTGCCTCGGTAAGTCCCACCCCTACGCCACGCTGGCACCAGCGGATCAACGGTACAGATGGTCTCCGGCTCCTACGAGTTGCAGTGTTGTTGGGACTCGCCGGCGTCGTTGTTGTTCCAATTGTGGCGACCATAGTGATGGGGTCTCGAGCTGATTTCGCAGTACTGCTGACGGACCCTGCCGTCTATGATGCGACGCGCAACTCGCTGGTCTCTTCGGCGGTGTCGGCGCTCGCGGCCACCGCACTGGGTGTTGGGTTCGCGGTCGTGTTTGAACGCTTCCGTTTTTCGGGGCAGAACCTCCTGCGCTGGTTTCTCCTCATCCCATTCCTCATCCCACCGTTCATTGGGGCCATGTCCTGGATGGCCCTGCTGGGAGTCAACGGGCCAGCCAATCAGTTGCTCTCCCAGTTGGGCATAGACCACACGTTTTCGATTTTCGGCGGCACTGGCGTCATCTTCCTGTTGACCATCCACTCCTATCCGATTGCCTACCTGGTGATTTCCGCAGCCATTCGCCAGGTGCCCGGCAACTTAGAAGAAGCCGCTCGAATGTCGGGTGCGAGCAACTGGACCGTCTTGCGGACGGTCACCCTGCCACTCATTCGTCCGGGTATGACGGCGGCGTTCATGCTGACCTTCGTCTCGAGTCTTTCGGATTTTGGGATACCAGCGCTGATCGGATTGCCCGAGCGCTATACAACGTTGACGACGCTCGTGTACCGGCAATTATCCTCACCATCGTCGTCCAATCCACTGCCAGAAGTTTCGGCCATCTCCATGGTGTTGATGGCAGTAGCTTTGGTGGCCCTGTTGGCACAGCGCGGCCGCGCCCAATCAACCCAAATCATAGCTTCAGCATCGACCAGACACTATCAAACCGGTGTGCTTGGTTTCGTTGCCATGGTCTTGACCTGGCTGTGGGTGATTGTGGTGTCCATCTTGCCGCTGCTTGCCCTGGCGAGTCAGGCCCTGTTGCCAGCACCCGGTGTTCCCTTGACCTTGGAGAACATTACCCTGGACAACATCATCACGGCGGTGACATCACCAACCGCGGTGACTGGTATACAGAATTCTGTCATGCTGGCAGCGGGCGCCGCTGTGATCACCGCGATACTCGGCCTGGGAGTGGCACTGTTGTTGGCTCGTTCCAACCATCCGGTCAATCCCAGTATCGATGTCGTCGCCAACCTGCCTCAAGCGCTCCCCGGCCTGGTGATAGCCGTCGGGTGGCTACTCGTTGCCCCGGCACTAGGAATTTTCAACACGCCGGTGGTCATTCTAGTGGCCTACGTGATGGCGTTCCTCGCATTGGTGGTGCAGCAACTCCGCGGTCCCTTGGCCAGCGTTTCAGCCACGCTCGAGGAAGCTGCGACCATTTCTGGTGCCTCACGTCTGCGGGCCATCATCGGGGTGACCGGCAGGATTGTCGCACCGGTAGTTGTCACCGGCGCTGTGATGGTCTTTTTGACTGCTGTGCGAGAACTGACGATCTCAATTTTGCTTGTGGCACCTGGCTCGCAAACCCTCGGGGTAGCGATCTTCAACTTACAACAGGCCGGGAACTACAACGCGGCGTCAGCATTGGCCCTGATTGTTGCCATCGTGGGGATAGCTGGATTGAGCATCACGGCCGCTGTGACTTCGAAACGACAAGGAAAGTAATATGGCTAAGCTCCAACTGACCGACGTCCAGCATGTGTACCCCAACGGTCATCGGGGACTGCGGGACATCAACTTGAGTATTGAACCGGGGGAGTTCATCACGCTGGTCGGGCCCTCAGGGTCGGGGAAAACGACGCTGTTGCGTACCATCGCCGGATTCCTCCAGCCCAGCAACGGCATGGTGGATATCGGTGGTACCCGGGTGGCCGATGACAAGTCCTGGGTTGGCCCCGAACGACGCGACCTTGGCATGGTGTTCCAAGAACATGCGGTGTGGCCACACCTCACAGTGTTCCAAAACGTGGCTTATCCGTTGCAACGCAAACGCGTAGCAAAAACAGCAATTACCCGGCAAGTTGCTGATGTCCTGGAAGAAGTCGGGTTGTCAGAGCATGCTCAGCAGAAACCCGCCGCACTGTCTGGCGGTCAGCGGCAACGTGTCGCACTGGCACGAGCAATCGTCTCGAAACCACAGGCACTACTCTTAGATGAGGCCCTGTCAGCGCTTGATGAACCGTTGCGTGCACGGCTGCGCCAACAACTGCGCCGTCTCACCCAGGATGAAGGCCTCACCACCGTTCATGTGACACACGATCGTACCGAGGCACTGGCGCTGGCAGACCGTGTGGTTGTGCTCAATGGCGGACGTATTGTCCAAGATGCACCGCCCGCCGAGATTCTTGCTAACCCGGCGAATTCTTTTGTGGCCGCGTTCATGTCGGACGCGGCGGTGCTGCAGGGCTCCTGGGCAGCCGGGCGGTTCTATCCCGACAACAGAAACCTCCATATCGCTGACGATGCTGTTGTGTCACATCCCGAGGAACAGACCTCAGCCGTCCGCTGCAGAACTACCGTAGCTCCGGAGGATATCCGGTTGGAAACGTTCCGTGGCAATGGACCGGCCGATAGGACCGTCGGGACGGTGACGTCTGTGCTCGCTGGTAGATTTGGTACCGAAATCTCCGTCGACTGGGACGGCGGCACATTCGACGTCTACGCGCCGGTCGGAGCACTGGTGCCCAAGACCTCAGATCGCGTGGTCATCCACATCGATCGGATGCATGTGTTTGAGGATTCTGCACTGACCGCCCATGGAGCATACGCCTAGAACGTGATGCCGGCGTCGATCGCAGCTTGATAGGTATCCAGATCGGCCACCGCGGCGTCGGGCACATCAAGGACCCGATGCTCACAGGTTCGCAGCGTTTTCATGAGCCCCGCATTGATTACGGGTTTGGCAAATACTTGTTCAGCCAGCGGTCGGGGCACATACGATAATAACGGTTGGAGGCGTCCGGCCGCCTGGGTTATCGCCACACCCGCATGTGTTGCAGCATCGTGGTGGTCGAAAAGTTGTGTGAGCCCGTGGGCAATACGAGGCATATCGGCACCGAGCAGCAGCACCCCCTCCGCTACTGTTGCAGGTCCAAACTGTTGGGCAAAGTATTGCAGTCCCGTATATACACCCATATAGGGGCCTGATCGTGGCGGTTCCTCATAGACCGTGGCAATATTGCCGGTCGGCAACGACTGGGGGCCGACTACGACGATGCGCTCGGGTACGACGCGAGCAGCTGCCGCTTCGATCACATGGGTGAGCACGGGCTTGCCCTGAAACCTCAGGAGGGGTTTATCGACCGTGGGCAGGGGACTGGTTGCATGGAGTCGCGAGGATGCGCCACCGGCCAAAATAATGGCGAAAAGGTTTGAATCTTCGGTGGCGACCACGAGCTAACCGCCGATGGCACTCATGCTGCGCTCTGGTTGTACAAAACCGGGCATGCCCAGCCCCGTCTTGGTTTGCCCGTGGGCTTTTGGTTTATGCCACATAGCCTGGCGCCAGGCATCAGCGATTGCTTGGTCCGACGAGCCATCACGCAATAAGTCCATCAGGTCGGTCTCGGTGTGGGAGAACAAACACGACCTGATCTTGGCGTCTGCGGTGATTCGGGTGCGCGTGCAATCAGCACAGAAGGGTTCCGTGACCGAAGCAATGATGCCCACGGTACCGAGCACCTCGTTGGTGGTTGGGTCGATGACATTGAACCGTTCGGCCGGTGCAGAACCGCGGTCGTCTTCATGCGGACTCAACGTATAGGTTTGCGATATTTGATCGCGGATTTCAGCGGCCGTCACCATATTTGCTCGCTTCCAAGCGTGGTCAGCGTCCAACGGCATCTGTTCGATAAAGCGAAGTTTATAACCGTGCTCCAACGTCCAAGTCAGCAGCTCGGTAGCTTCATGATCATTAATGCCCCGGAGCAGTACCGCGTTGATTTTGATGGGGTCTAGGCCGGCCGCTTTCGCAGCATGCAGACCGGAGAGCACCTTGGTGAGTCGATCACGGCGCGTGATTTTGGCAAAGGTTTCGGGACACACGGTATCCAGCGACACGTTAATTCGCGATAACCCTGCAGCGACGAGCGCATCGATTTTGCGCTCGAGGTTGATGCCGTTGGTGGTCAGGGATAAGTCTACTTCCGGGTGGAGATCATGGACGCCCTCGATAATATCGACGAGATCAGCACGGACAAGGGGTTCCCCGCCTGTGAAACGAATTTCTTCAACGCCCAGATGCCGGACGGCGATATCCGCGAGACGAATCGCCTCGTGTGCGGCAATCATGTCGTCTTTTTTCATCCAGTCCAGACCTTCGGCTGGCATACAGTATTGGCAACGCAGATTGCATTTGTCGATTAAGGACATGCGAAGATCTGTGGCGGTGCGGCCAAATTGATCGATCAAGCCTGACAATGAGTGCTCCTTGCCATCGCGACGAATGTAGCGATTGCGTGGAATGTTGGGACGAGTACGCTGTGTTTCGAATTATAGTTAGTCTAGACCCTCTGATATGTGGATGAAAGGGACCGATGGAGCAGCAACTCAGCCACGTCCGCGCCGATGGCTCGGCGCATATGGTGGATGTGACGACAAAAGGTACAACCTCAAGAACCTCTCGAGCCCAAGCTATTGTCCATACTCGCGGTGACGTGGTGGAAATGATCATGGATGCTGATCTCCCGAAGGGTGATGCTTTGCCGGTAGCTCGGGTTGCCGGAATCATGGCCGCTAAGAAAACCTGGGAAACCATCCCGCTGTGTCACCCCATCCCGCTAGGCAAGATCACTGTGGACTTTGAATCCGACGTTGCCAAGGGCACGCTTCGGGTGACCACGCTGGTCAAAACAGTGGGTGTCACCGGCGTGGAAATGGAAGCCCTGTCAGCGGCATCGACCGCGGCTTTGACCGTCTACGACATGATCAAGGCCGTTGATGCTCAAGCGGTGATCTCAGATATAAGGGTCCTGGAAAAAACCGGCGGGAAATCCGGTGACTGGACTGTCGAAAGCACTGGGGACTCTGCATGACCATGTCCTCGGAAAGTTATGCAGCCAGCCTCGCTCAGCTTTTGACCGATACAGTCGGTCAACTCCCGGTCACCACGGTGCCCCTTACCCGCGCTGTCGGGCGACAGCTGGCAGCAGATCTGGTCACGCAGCATCCATCACCACGGTTCGACAATTCCCAAATGGACGGTTACGGAATAGGTTATGCCAACCTGGCTGGCGGTCGCTTCCGTGTCGGTCCCGATGTACCAGCCGGCACTGATCCAGCTGAGATCTACCACTACGGTGTTAACGGCTATGGCCATGACACAGCGGTCCCAATTATGACCGGGGCAAAAATTCCCGACGACGTCGTGGCGATCATCCCGGTAGAACAGGCTGAACCTGCCGCCTTCGTTGACGTTGGCGACTACGTATACCTACCGTCCGTGGACGTCGGACGTTTCATCCGCAAAACGGGCAGTGACATGCAGGCCGGCACGCTGCTGGCTAGCGAAGGCGCCGTCATCGACGCCGCGTTGGTCGCAACGGCCGCGTCCCAAGGAATAGCCGAACTTCCCGTGCGAGCGCGCCCACGCATCGGTGTCATCGCCGGTGGTGACGAAGTGGTCAGCAGCAACACACCAGCGGCAGCAAAAATTTTTGACGCCAACACCCCGTTGGTCCGTAGCCTGGCGCAAACCCACGGCCTAGACATCGTGGCAACCGGCGCCACTACTGACGACCTGCGCGATTTCCGCAGCGTCTTGGACGGCATCATCCGGGACCACAACCCGGATCTCATTCTGACCTCCGGTGGCATTTCGGAGGGCAAATACGAGGTGGTACGACAACTCTTAGAACGTCTCGATACCTCCTGGGTTGGTAAAATACATCAGCAACCCGGTGGGCCGCAGGGTTACGGAGTATATGGCTCTACCCCGATCATTGCGGTTCCCGGTAATCCCGTTTCGACGCTGGTGTCGATGCGCATCTTGGTGCTGCCCGCTATTTGGCAAGCCTTTGAGGTAGGCACCCGACCGGTCAAGATTCAAGCTCGGATCAATAGTTCGGTCACCGGTATCCAGGGCAAAACGCAGTACCGGCGGGCCGTAGTTGGCTTGCATGGTACAGAGGTTATTGCCCAACTCCAGGGCGCTGCAGGATCGCATCTTTTGGCTCAAGCCGTTGGGGCCAACGCGCTACTAGAAATCCCGCCGATGGCACGGATACAGCCGGGCCAGCCGGTGACGGCGCATCTTTTCGCTGATACGAATTGGGATGCCCGAATTGACCCGGTCCCTGCCGTCACTTCAGCGCAGCTAGAGACGCACGTACCTGATAGTCATCCAGGCGAACATCGTCGAGCATTGGTAATTGTTGCTTCGACTCGTGCCGCCGCCGGAGTCTATGAGGACGACGCTGGGCCACAACTGGTCGAATGGTTAGAGTCCAAGGGCTATGACACGCAGCAGGCGCTCGTGGTGGCGGATCATGAATTGGCGACAACCATGGAAAAAGTCGTCGCGGGTGACTACGGTCCGCTCCCAGACGTCTTGATCACTAGCGGCGGAACTGGAGTTTCCCCTACCGATCAAACGGTGGAGGTCATCAGCGAGTATATTGATCAGCCGATGCCCAATGTGATGACATCGGTGCTTCTGGAAGGACTGAAATCCACGCCCAGCGCGGCACTTTCACGTGGTATTGCAGGGCTGATCGGCACCACGTTTGTGGTGACGCTGCCCGGATCTCTTGGGGGAGTGGCCGATGGCATCAGTGTCCTCGACGAACTCATTGATCACATTGTGGAGCAAGTTCGTGGGAAAGATCACAGCCGCTAAGCGATATTTGTCATAGGCGTCTGAAAGTACTGGACAAACAGGCTCACGTCAAGCTAAACTGATTCTTTGCGTATCCCTGTCTCCAGGTCGTTTTGGTGTCGTTCGCTTCGTATGTTGTCGAATGACTCCATCTCCACAGGATCATACACAAGGCCGGTCGACCTTCATATAGCGGTGGGTCCCGTGTCTTAGGAAATGTGGCTACTTGAGAGAACGTACAGGCACTGCGTGCAGATAAATCTTGGAAGGTCTGTGAAAGGATCGCTGTTGGTCGCTTCTAGCACCTCTGACAACACAACCGCTACAAACTATCGACATGGCTCTTCGTCCGGTCGTATTTCTTTTGCAAAGATTAGTGAGCCACTGGAAATCCCTAATCTACTTGCTCTGCAGACGGAGTCATTTGACCGTCTGGTAGGCAACGAGCGTTGGGCCGCACAGGTCGCACACGCAAAAGAAATCGGCGACGATTCGGTCGTCACCACGTCGGGTCTGGGTGAGATTTTTGAAGAAATCTCGCCGATCGAGGACTACCAGGGCACCATGGCCCTCTCGTTTACTGACCCGGAATTCTCAGACCCCAAGATGGGTGCTGAGGAAGCAAAAGAGCGTGACGCGTCTTATGCTGCACCGCTGTATGTTAAAGCCGAGTTCATGAACTACAACACCGGCGAAATTAAACAGCAGACCGTCTTCATGGGTGACTTCCCGCTGATGACTGACGAAGGAACCTTCGTCATCAACGGTACTGAACGTGTCGTCGTATCGCAGTTGGTCCGTTCCCCGGGCGCCTACTTTGAGCGCACCCCGGATAAGACTACTGATAAAGACATTTACACCGCGCGCATCATCCCATCACGTGGTGCCTGGTTCGAGCTGGAAATTGACCGCCGTGACCAGGTGTCAGTACGCCTGGACCGTCGTCGTAAACAACCAGTTACCGTGCTGTTGAAGGCGCTGGGCTGGACCGAAGCTCGCATTCGCGAAGAATTCGGCAACTATGACTCCATGATGCTCACCCTGGAAAAAGATGGCATTACCGACCAGGCGGAAGCACTCAAGGACATCTACCGCAAGCTTCGCCCGGGTGAACCAGTTTCGGTTGACGCCGCGCAAAACCTGCTCGCTAACCTCTACTTCACCGAGCGCCGTTACGACCTGGCTAAAGTCGGCCGGTACAAGCTCAATCGCAAACTCGGTGTTAATGCGCCACTGTCGGATCCATCGTCGATGGTACTCACCGAAGAGGACGTCACCCAGATGGTGCACTTCATTGCTGCACTGCACAACGGTGGCTCCAGCATCAAGGGTGACCGCAAGGGCGAAATTGTTGATATTCCAGTGGAAGTCGATGACATCGACCACTTCGGTAACCGTCGTATCCGTGCAGTCGGTGAACTGATTGAAAACCAGATTCGCACCGGTCTATCTCGTATGGAGCGCGTGGTCCGCGAACGCATGACCACTCAGGATGTCGAAGCCATCACCCCGCAGACGCTGATTAACATCCGTCCGGTGGTAGCCGCGATCCGCGAGTTCTTCGGAACTTCGCAGCTGTCACAGTTCATGGACCAGGGCAACCCGCTAGCCGGCCTGACCCACAAGCGCCGTCTCTCGGCTCTTGGACCAGGTGGTCTGTCTCGTGACCGCGCAGGTATGGAAGTCCGCGACGTTCACCCATCGCACTATGGACGTATGTGTCCAATTGAAACACCGGAAGGCCCAAACATTGGCTTGATCGGTTCAATGGCTACTTACGGCCGCATCAACGAGTTCGGTTTTATTGAAACTCCGTACCGCAAAGTCATTGACAATAAAGTCAGCGACGTCGTTGAATACCTCACCGCTGATGACGAGCTGCATGTGCAGATCGCTCAGGCCAATGCGGTACTGAACGAAGACGGCTCCTTCGCTGAAGAACTCGTCATGTCTCGTCAGCGCGGCGGTGACGGTGAGCCTATCCTCGCCGAACCGACCGACGTTGACTATATGGACGTTTCGCCACGCCAGATGGTTTCCGCTGCAACTGCGCTGATTCCATTCCTGGAACATGACGATGCCAACCGTGCGCTCATGGGCGCCAATATGCAGCGTCAGGCTGTCCCGCTCGTGGAAGCCGAGGCGCCACTGGTTGGTACCGGGATGGAAAAACCAATCGCCATTGACGCCGGAGATTCGACCATTGCGCTGAAACCAGGTGTAGTAACCGAGGTTGCTGCAGACTTGGTAACCGTCATGGAAGACGAGGGCACCACCCGCCACTATCCGCTCTACAAATTCCAGCGTTCCAACCAGGGCAACGCGTACAACCAGGTTGTTCGTGTTTCCGAAGGTGAGCGTGTCGAATACGGTGCGGTACTGGCTGACGGTCCATCCACTGACAACGGTGAATTGGCTCTTGGCAAGAACATTCTCGTGGCCTTCATGCCGTGGGAAGGTCTGAACTTCGAAGACGCTATCATCGTTTCCCAGCGGATGGTCTCCGACGACGTCCTGACTTCAATTCATATTGAAGAGTACGAAGTCGATGCACGTGACACCAAATTGGGTGCCGAAGAAGTCACTCGTGACATTCCAAACGTCTCTGATGAAGTACTGTCTCAGCTCGATGAACGAGGCATCATCCACATTGGTGCCGAAGTTGAAGCCGGGGACATCCTGGTCGGCCGTGTCACCCCGAAGGGTGAGACGGAACTGACACCGGAAGAGCGCCTGTTGCGCGCCATCTTCGGTGAAAAGTCCAAGGAAGTCCGTGACACCTCGCTGAAGGTGCCACACGGTGAATCCGGAACCGTTATCGGTGTACGTATCTTTGACCGCGACGAAGACGACGATCTACCAGCAGGCGTAAACCAGTTGGTCCGTGTCTACGTTGCACAGAAACGTAAGATTACCGACGGTGACAAGATGGCCGGTCGTCACGGTAACAAGGGTGTTATCGCCAAGATTCTCCCTGTTGAAGACATGCCATTCATGGAAGACGGTACTCCTGTCGACATGATCCTGAACCCACTGGGTGTACCAGGACGTATGAACCTGGGCCAGGTTATGGAACTGCACCTCGGCTGGGCCGCCGCCAACGGCTGGAAGATCGAAGGCGAACCAGACTTCCTCAAGAAGCTGCCGAACCTGCCACGCGAAACCGGACCGGTCAATGTGGCCACCCCGGTCTTCGACGGTGCAGAAGCTGAAGAAGTCACCGGTCTACTCGACCACGTCCACCCAACACGCGATGGTGTTCGTCTGGTTGGAAGCAATGGTAAGGCACGACTGCACGACGGTCGCTCTGGCGAACCATTCCCAGAAGAGATCTCCATCGGCTACATGTACATGCTGAAACTGCACCACTTGGTCGACGATAAGATTCACGCACGTTCGACCGGACCGTACTCGATGATTACCCAGCAGCCGCTGGGTGGTAAAGCACAGTTCGGTGGTCAGCGCTTTGGTGAAATGGAAGTTTGGGCACTGGAAGCATATGGTGCCGCATACACCCTGCAGGAACTGCTCACACACAAATCTGACGACGTTCACGGCCGCGTAAAGGTCTATGAAGCGATCGTCAAGGGCGAGAATGTTCCGGAGCCAGGTGTTCCAGAATCATTCAAGGTATTGATCAAAGAAATGCAGTCGCTCTGCCTGAACGTGGAAGTCCTTTCCGCCGACGGCCGCAACATAGAAATGCGTGACTCGGATGAAGATTCATTCCGTGCTGCTGAAGAACTAGGCATCGATCTCTCCCGCGCTGAACCCAGCTCGGTAGAAGAAGTCTAAGTTCACAACACCAAATAGTCTTTATCCACTTAAGAACCAGGAGTTCATCGGACTATGTCCACAGAAAACTCATTCGGCCTCATGCGCATCGGCCTGGCCACCGCCGACCAAATCCGCGAGTGGTCCTACGGTGAGGTCAAAAAACCTGAAACCATTAACTACCGAACACTGAAGCCAGAAAAAGACGGCCTCTTTTGTGAACGCATCTTCGGTCCAACCCGTGACTGGGAATGCTACTGCGGTAAGTACAAACGTGTCCGTTACAAGGGCATCATTTGTGAACGCTGTGGTGTAGAAGTTACCCGTTCCAAAGTACGTCGTGACCGCATGGGCCACGTCGAACTCGCAGCGCCAGTAACTCACATCTGGTACTTCAAGGGTGTCCCGTCACGTCTGGGCTACCTGCTGGACTTGGCACCGAAAGATCTCGAAAAGATCATCTACTTCGCTGCCTACATGATCACCAGTGTTGACGAAGAAGCTCGTCACACCGATCTGCCAAACCTGCAGGCCGAACACGACCAGGAAATTAGCTTCCTCAAGAAGCAGCTCGACTCCGATATCGCAGCGATCTCGCGTGAACTCGAGGAAGAACTCGCCGAACTCGAAAAATCGGGTGCGAAAGCTGCAGAGCGTGAAAAAGCCAAATCCCTGGCCGAAAAGACCATGGGGCAGGTTCGCAAACGCTCCGAGGCAGAAATCGACCAGATGGAAGAAGTCTGGGAGCGTTTCAAGAACCTCAAAGTTGGCGACCTCGAAGGCGAAGAGCACATTTTCCGCGCCATGCGTGACAAGTACAGCGAGTACTTCGAAGGCTCCATGGGTGCCGAATCGATTCAGCGCCGTCTGCAAACCTTTGATCTGCATGGTGAAGCAGAAAAACTGCACGAAATCATCCAGACCGGAAAAGGCCAGCGCAAGACCCGTGCTCTGAAGCGTTTGAAAGTGGTCAATGCATTCTTGACCACCGACAACTCGCCAGAAGGCATGGTCCTGGACGCTGTCCCGATCATTCCACCAGAGCTGCGACCAATGGTTCAGCTGGACGGCGGACGCTTTGCGACCTCAGATCTCAACGATCTTTACCGTCGTGTGATCAACCGGAACTCGCGTCTGAAGCGCCTGCTTGAACTCGGTGCTCCCGAGATCATCGTGAACAACGAAAAGCGCATGCTGCAGGAATCTGTCGACTCCCTCTTTGATAACGGCCGTCGCGGCCGTGCAGTGACCGGGCCGGGTAACCGTCCACTGAAGTCACTGTCCGACATGCTCAAGGGTAAACAGGGTCGTTTCCGTCAGAACTTGCTCGGCAAACGTGTCGACTACTCCGGTCGTTCAGTTATCGTGGTTGGTCCACAGCTGGAGCTGCACCAGACCGGTCTGCCAAAACAGATGGCACTGGAACTGTTCAAACCATTCGTGATGAAGCGCCTGGTTGATCTCAACCATGCACAGAACATCAAGTCTGCAAAGCGCATGGTAGAACGTACCCGTCCACAGGTTTGGGACGTGCTCGAAGAAGTCATTACCGAACACCCGGTACTGCTCAACCGTGCACCCACCCTGCACCGCCTTGGTATCCAAGCATTCGAACCGCAACTGGTGGAAGGTAAAGCTATCCAGCTGCACCCACTGGTTTGTGCTGCATTCAACGCTGACTTCGACGGTGACCAGATGGCAGTCCACCTGCCACTGAGCCCAGAAGCTCAAGCAGAAGCACGTGTGCTGATGTTGTCCTCGAACAACATTCTGAAACCATCCGATGGTAAGGCCGTTGCCGTACCGTCACAGGATATGGTTATCGGGCTCAACCACCTGACCGATGTGCGCGACGATGTCGTGGGTGTGGGCAACGCCTACTCCTCACTCGGTGAGGCCATTATGGCCATGGATGCCGGCAAGGTACACCTGAATGCGACCATCACCATTGGTGTAGACGGCTTCGTCCCATCGGATGCACAAGCAGCACCGGAAGGTTGGGAAGCCGGACAGCGCACAAACCTTGAAACAACTCTTGGCCGCGTCCTGTTCAACCAGCTGCTCCCAGCCGACTACCCATGGGTAGAAATGGTAGCTACCAAGGGCACCCTCGGAGAGTTGGTCAACGACCTCGCCGAACGTTACCCACTGGCGGAAACCGCGGGCGCTTTGGATAATCTCAAAGACGCCGGTTTCTACTGGGGCACCCGTTCCGGTGTAACCGTTGCGATCTCCGATATCACGTCCAACTTCGATAAAGCCTCGATCATGGAATCCTACGAGGACCAAGCCGCCAAGGTGCAGGTCCAGTACGAAACCGGTCTCATCGCAGACGAAGAACGTCGTGCCGAGCTGATTGACATTTGGAACAACGCCACCGACGAAGTTGCACAAGCAATGCAGGACGGCATGGGCAAACAGAACGCCATTAACCGTATGGTCACCTCCGGTGCCCGCGGTAACTGGCTGCAGGTTCGCCAGATTGCCGGTATCCGTGGTCTGGTTGCGAACCCGAAGGGTGAGATTATCCCTCGTCCGATCAAGTCCTCCTACCGTGAGGGCCTGTCGGTTCTGGAATACTTCTCCGCTACCCACGGTGCTCGTAAGGGTCTTGCCGATACCGCGCTGAAAACCGCGAACTCCGGTTACCTGACACGTCGTCTCGTCGACGTCTCCCAGGATGTCATCGTGCGTGAGGAAAGCTGTGGCACTCGCCGCGGTCTCAACGTCACCATCGCTGAACCAAACGCCGACGGCGAATTGGTACTGGTCGATGATGTCGAGACCTCCTCGTACTCCCGTGTGTTGGCCACCGATGTCAAAGATGCAGACGGAACTGTTGTCGCACAGGCCGGAGAGGATGTCGGCAGCACCAAGCTCGACGAGCTGCTGGCAGCTGGCATCACCGAAATCCGTGTGCGCTCGGTCCTGACCTGTGAATCAAGTGTCGGAACCTGTGCCAACTGTTACGGTCGCTCGATGGCTACCGGCAAGGTAGTAGACATCGGCGAAGCCGTTGGTATTATCGCCGCGCAGTCCATTGGTGAACCAGGTACACAGCTCACTATGCGTACCTTCCACACCGGTGGTGTTGCATCGGCTGACGATATTACCCAGGGTCTGCCACGTATTCAGGAACTCTTCGAAGCTCGTACACCAAAGGGTGTCGCGCCAATCTCAGAGGTCGCCGGTCGTGTGAACATCGAAGAAGACGACAAACAGGTTCGTCTGGTGCTCACGCCGGATGACGGTTCTGAAGAAATGGCCTATCCGGTCCTGCGTCGCTCCCGTCTACTCGTAGAAGACGGTCAGCACGTAGAGGTCGGTACCCAGCTTGTTGCAGGTGCTATCGATCCGAAACAGGTACTCCGTGTTCTTGGTCCACGCGCTGCCCAGAAATTCTTGGTCGACGAGGTCCAAGAGGTTTACCAGTCACAGGGTGTTGGCATTCACGATAAGCACGTGGAAGTCATCGTCCGTCAGATGCTGCGTCGAATCACCATTATCGATTCCGGTGAAACCGACCTGCTGCCTGGTGAATTAGCTGACCGTGCTCGGTTCGTCGCTTCCAACCGTGCGGCGGTTGCAGAAGGCAAACGCCCAGCAAGCGGTCGTGACGAGCTCATGGGTATTACCAAGGCCTCGTTGGCTACGGACTCCTGGCTCTCTGCCGCATCCTTCCAGGAAACCACTCGCGTCCTCACGCAGGCCGCAATGGAAGGCAGAGCTGACCCACTGCTTGGTCTCAAGGAAAACGTCATCATCGGTAAGCTCATTCCAGCCGGTACCGGCCTGGACCGCTATACCAATGTTGCCGTGGAACCAACCGACGACGCCAAGGCGAACATGTTCACCGGCGCTGCTGCATTCCCGGACTTCGATTACCCGGGAATGGATACCGAAATCGGTGGAGACTTCCATGCGATTCCGCTGGAAGACTACGGCATGGGTGGAGAATTCCGCTAAGCCCGTAGGCCCGTCGAATCGGTCCTAAGATACAAAAGAACCAGTGCGAATCATCGCACTGGTTCTTTTGTCTTAAGTAACTGCTAGCTGAAGTTAACCACGGGTGACAGGGCGGCGCTTCACCATCTGCGCCATCACCAGACTGTAGACGCCGGCAAACCAAGTGATGCCCACGCCGAGCCAATGCGGCGGGTTCATGGCAACGACTGCGATCAGCCCGATGATCAACAATAGGAAGCCCAACACATTGAGCATGATGAATAGTGCCGTCGAAGGCGACGTCGTCGGTTTCGTGTCGTGTTGTGCCATCGGCCTTATACCTTCTTGTGTAGCTATAACAAAGTGCGTTCAGTACCACAGTAGTCTGCTTGGCAGGCCGCGACGAACGCGATCGCTGTCCAAGAAGCACAAAGGCCACCGAACGAGAAATATCTCAATTCGATGGCCCAATGTGGAAGTGTATTCAGAGACCGGTTTAGCCTCGACGTTCCAAATACATGGTGAATGCCCGAGCAAGCACCTTGTTGATCGGCAAATCCCACTCACCCATGGTTTGCACAACGTCCGCACCCATGGTGGTTTTAAACCGGGTTAGCCCCGCAAGCTCGTGTTCCTTGTTCAGTGTGGCTGATACACCGCCGAGGTCATACCACGCCGCACCGGCTTCAAGACTGAGCTTAATTTGTTCTAGCTGGAGGGCCCGTGGTGCGTAGCGTTTTGACTCAGCGCGGGTGGAAGCACCGTACACGTACCACCCAGTATCTTGTTGCTGTACGTAGATGGCTGAAGCTAAGAGCTGGTCTTCGTAATGTGCGAATAACACCTTGCACTGGGATGTCTCTGATTCATTGAGCGCGTGCATCATAGACTCAAAGTAACTTTGGGGACGACCGGTGAAGTTATCGCGTTCCGCAGTTTCTTCATACAGCGTTTGCCAGGCAGCGACATCGTCGAGTCCGCCCGAAGTGATAGAGAGCTCGGAGCGAGTGGATTTTCGTGTTTGACGACGAGACGTGCTGTCCATTCGCATCAAGACTTCTTCCACGGCCTGTTCAAATTCAGGCGATTCGCGGTCAGCACGCTGCTCAGGGGTTAGCTGGGGGAGCGGAATGCGGGCCTGAAACTGGGCTTGGCCTGCAACAAAATCTTCAGAGAGTTCGGGTTTCTGCCAGCCCTTGCGGACCAGAGTGTTTTCCATCTTCCAGGCAGTCGTATTGGACTCAACCGGCTGCAGTTCGGGGATCATACCGTGCTCTCCACCGGATAACGCCTTGCGAACATCGTCGGCGTCCCACCGGCGCAGATCCAAGGGAAGACCCATACGAATCATAAAGGCCCCTTGACTGCGTGCATGCGGGACTAGCGGTTCAAGCACTGCGTCGAGCTCAACGAGGTCCGGATCGAACAGGGGGCCATCGGCAATATATGCTAATGAGCGTCCGCGTAACCCCGGTACTGGGATTGGACGATATAGCACTAACGAAGCAGCAACGAGTTCGTCATTGTCGAACCAGCCAAGTGATTGGCTTCGCCAAGCCGGTTTTGTTCTCGGCCAGATGGGGTTCTGCAAAAACGACGCTCTTGCTTGTTCGGCAATGAATTCGTGATGCTGTTCAGTTGAAATCTCTTGGATGCGCAGAGTCTTATGATGTGTCACCCTTCCAGCGTACCCCAGTGAGCCAGGGGTCGAGGGGTCGCAGCGGACGGTGCGCCGATTGCTAGTTGCTACACTCGACGATTATGAGCAACCAGATTCCAGCCTCGCAACCGTTCGTTCCTGTGATTACCGGGGGAGACCTAGGAGCGTATAGTCTTGCGCGTGAATTTCATGAAGCGTTCGGCGTGAAGTCAGCCGTTGTTCCGACTGCCGAAAATCTCGTTGTTGGCGGAAGCAAGATCACTCAGCTTTTCCCGGCAGGTCCTATGTTTGACTCTGCCCGTGTAGTCCGGCATTTGGGCGATGTAGCAAATATGCTGCAACAAGAAGGCCCGCGACCGCTCATCCTGTCTGCCGGATATGACCATCTCGTACGAATTATGATTGAACACGACGCCGAGCTGAGAGAGATGGGATATGTCTTTCCGAACCTGACCGTTGAACAACTGGATCAGGCTTCTCTTAAAGAGAACTTCTATGCCTTGTGTGAAAAGCACGGGATTCATTATCCACGCACAGCCATCTATGAATGTGCACAGGGTGAAAAACCAGTTGCTGAATTCGTCACTGAACTTGCTGCACCCGACTGGCAGTATCCATTGATACTCAAAGCCGGTGATGGCGGTGAATGGGCAAATACGCGATTCGACGGTCGCCGGAAAGTCCACTATTTGGAAACACCCGATGAGCTAGCAGACATCCTATACAAAGCGAACGACGCCGGTTATCAAGGGACCCTGATCATCCAGCAATTCATCCCTGGCCCGGATTCGAATCTGCGGATCCTCACCCACTTCCGCGACCGTCACGGCAATAATGCCCTGTCCGGCCTCGCCGAGGTCATCGTAGAAGATCATGCGTCGGGGCTGGAGGGAAACTCCCGGGCTCTTCTCGCAGCAACTGATCCAACACTTGAAGCCCAGGGTGCTGAGCTCATGGAGGCACTGGACTGGCACGGCTTCGGCATGTTCGACGTTAAAATCCATCAGCATACGGGCGAGCCATATTTTCTCGAGATGAACCCGCGTTTGGGTCGACATCACTACTATTTGACTATTGCCGGTACTAACCCTGCGCCATACCTGGTCCGAGAATTCGTTGAAGCAGCAGAGCACCCAGCTGCCACTACCACTGCCGGCCCTGCAGCATCCATGACGATCCCGATGAAATTGGCTTATCAGTATGCTTCCGACGAGCAGGCAGCGCAACTTGATGCGGCGAAAGATGCCAAACTCATTGGTTGGCCGCTGCGTTACGCTAAGGATCGCAATATCAAACGCGACCTATATCAGCGCCTCCGTCTCACCAAGGCTGCACGTGAAATCGACCATGTGCCAGGTACAATGAATTCCTAGTTGTGATCACCATCGCAAGCAACACTTAAATTTTCCCCTCGTGCTTGAACCTGCTACACTGAGAACGATTGTTTCAAAGTGGCAGTAGGACTCTGTCCGGGTTGCGGGGATCTTGCGCAACAAATGCCACCTTTTTGCACGTCCAAAGGCAAAGCCTTTTAGACGTCGAAAAAAGACCAAGCTTTCTTTCGAATCGTCGCGGCATTGCGCCGCCTCGATCCGTTCGAATGAAGATGAGAATATACGGAGATTATTTTGCCAACAATTCAGCAGTTGGTCCGGAAGGGCCGCACACCAAAGGCAAAGCGTGTTGGTGCGCCAGCGCTTAATTCGCGCCCAATGCGCCGTGGTGTGTGCACTCGCGTGTACACCACGACCCCAAAGAAACCGAACTCCGCGCTGCGTAAAGTCGCACGTGTCCGCCTGGCCGGTGGTATCGAAGTTACCGCCTACATCCCAGGTGAGGGTCACAACCTCCAGGAGCACTCCATTGTGCTCGTACGCGGCGGTGGCGTGAAAGACCTTCCAGGTGTCCGCTACAAGATTGTTCGCGGTGCTCTGGATACCCAGGGTGTTAAAGACCGTCGTCAAGCTCGTAGCCGTTATGGTGCCAAGAAGGAGAAGAAGTAACCCATGCCACGTAAAGGACCTGCGCCCAAGCGCCCACTGGTAGTTGACCCGGTTTATGGTTCATCCCTGGTCACCCAGCTGATTAATAAAGTTTTAGTCGATGGTAAGAAATCGACTGCCGAACGTATCGTCTACGGTGCCTTGAACGGTACTCGTGACAAAGGCGGCGACGATCCAGTAGCAACCCTGAAGAAGGCCCTGGATAACGTGCGCCCTGCCCTCGAAGTCCGCTCACGTCGTGTTGGTGGCGCCACCTACCAGGTACCTGTTGAGGTAAAGCCTGGCCGTGCCACCGCGTTGGCACTGCGTTGGTTGGTTACCTTCTCGAATGCACGCCGCGAAAAGTCGATGACTGAGCGACTGACTAATGAAATTCTGGATGCTTCCAACGGACTGGGTGCAGCTGTAAAACGTCGCGAAGACGTGCACAAGATGGCTGAAGCTAACAAGGCGTTTGCCCACTACCGCTGGTAAATCAAACCCAACTCAGTACTCATTCCGAGCCGTTGCCTCATCCAGGAGTCTGTGGCTCTAGGAAATTAGGCAACAACAAAGGGAGACCCTGTGGCACAACAAGAAGTGCTTACCGACCTCAATAAAGTTCGTAATATCGGCATCATGGCTCACATTGACGCCGGTAAAACTACTACAACCGAGCGGATCCTGTTCTACACCGGTGTGAACCACAAACTGGGTGAAACCCACGATGGTGCGTCTACAACCGACTGGATGGCACAGGAAAAAGAGCGCGGTATCACCATTACCTCAGCAGCTGTTACTAGCTTCTGGGAAGGTAACCAGATTAACGTCATCGACACTCCTGGTCACGTTGACTTCACTGTTGAAGTTGAGCGTTCCTTGCGTGTTCTCGACGGTGCAGTCGCTGTATTTGATGCCAAAGAAGGCGTAGAACCACAGTCTGAAACCGTATGGCGTCAAGCAGACAAATACGGTGTACCTCGTATCTGCTTCATCAACAAGATGGACAAGCTCGGTGCTGATTTCTACCACACCGTAGAAACCATCAAGTCCCGTCTGGGTGCCAAGCCACTGGTCATGCAGCTGCCAATCGGCGCAGAGAACGACTTCATTGGTGTAGTCGACTTGCTCACCATGAAAGCGTTCGTCTGGCCAGCAGATGCCAAGGGTGACACCAAGCTCGGTGCAACCTATGAGATCGAAGAAATTCCGGCTGACCTTCAGGAACGTGCTGAACAGTACCGTAACGAACTCATCGAATCCGCTGCTGAATCGTCAGAAGAACTGATGATGAAATACCTCGATGAAGGCGACCTCACCAACGACGAGATTAAAGCCGGTATCCGTGCTTTGACCGTCGCTGACGAAGCCTACCCAGTATTCTGTGGTTCCGCTTTCAAAAACCGTGGTGTACAGCCGATCATTGATGCTGTTGTTGACTACCTGCCATCCCCGCTGGACGTTGAGTCCGTCAAGGGTCTTGCAGTCAACGACCCAGAGCAGGAATTGACTCGTAAGCCACGCCTTGATGAGCCATTCTCCGCACTGGCTTTCAAGATTGCGGCTCACCCGTTCTTCGGTACGCTCACTTACATTCGTGTGTACTCCGGAAAGATCAAGGCCGGCGACCAGATTCTGAACGCAACCAAGCAGAAGCAAGAACGCGTTTCGAAGCTGTTCCAGATGCACGCCAACAAGGAAAACCCTGTTGACGAAGCACAGGCAGGCCATATCTACGCTGTAGTTGGTCTCAAGGACAGCACCACCGGTGACAGCCTCTCAGCGAAAGATGCTCCGATCATCTTGGAATCCATGGAATTCCCAGAACCAGTGATCTCGGTGGCCATTGAGCCGAACTCGAAGGGTGACCAGGAAAAACTCTCGACCGCTATCCAGCGTCTGTCGGCAGAGGACCCAACCTTCACGGTCAACCAGAACGAAGAAACTGGCCAGACTGAAATCGGCGGCATGGGCGAACTACACCTCGATGTGTTGGTAGACCGCATGAAGCGTGAATTCAAGGTTGAAGCAACCGTTGGTAACCCACAGGTCTCCTACCGTGAAACGATTCGACGCAAGGTTGAATCCGTTGACTACACCCACAAGAAGCAGACCGGTGGCTCCGGGCAGTTCGCGAAGGTTGTCGTAACCTTCGAACCACTGGAGACCGAAGACGGCGAAATTTACGAGTTCAAGAACTCCGTGACCGGTGGACGTATTCCACGCGAATACATCCCATCGGTAGACCAGGGTATCCAAGAAGCCATGCAGTTCGGTGTCCTTGCTGGCTACCCCATGGTTGGCGTCAAGGCAACACTGCTCGATGGTGCTTACCACGATGTTGACTCGTCTGAGATGGCGTTCAAACTCGCAGGTTCACAGGTCTTCAAGGAAGGTATCAAGCGTGCGAAGCCGGTTCTTCTCGAACCAGTTATGTCCGTAGAAGTACGCACCCCTGAAGAATACATGGGTGACGTCATTGGAGACCTCAACTCCCGTCGCGGTACCATCGAATCGATGGAAGACGCTGCTGGTGTGAAAGTCATCAAATCCAAGGTTCCGCTGTCCGAAATGTTCGGTTACATTGGTGACCTGCGCTCCCGTACCCAGGGTCGCGCGGTCTACACCATGACCTTCGATTCATACGGCGAAGTTCCTGGATCGGTCTCTGAAGAAATTATTCAGAAACACACTGGCGCATAACTTAGAATAGTTAGCCGGCTAGATTTAGGGTGGTGGGTCTGCAAAGACCCACTATCTACCAAACAGCATGTATCCCCGAACATGAGGTTTGGTCTAGGACAAGGGTCCGGTCCGCACCTGCGGCCAAGGTTGTTTAGCAATCTACGGACCGGTCCTACCCACCGGGGAAATTCAGTAAACACAACATCTGACGTAGACTGGACCAAAGTCAGACCGCCACAAGCGGCTGCATGTCCTTCTCCAGTCGAACAGTTCTAGGAGGAATCTGTGTCGAAGGCAAAGTTCGAGCGGACAAAGCCGCACATTAACATCGGTACCATCGGTCACGTTGACCACGGTAAAACCACCCTGACCGCTGCGATCTCCAAGGTACTTGCCGATAAGTACCCAGAGTTCAACGAACAGCGCGACTACTCCGATATCGACGGTGCGCCAGAAGAGCGCCAGCGCGGTATTACTATTAACGTCTCCCACGTTGAGTACGAAACCGAAAAGCGTCACTACGCACACGTAGACGCCCCAGGTCACGCTGACTACATCAAGAACATGATCACCGGTGCTGCCCAGATGGACGGCGCAATTCTTGTTGTTGCTGCCACTGACGGCCCAATGGCTCAGACACGTGAACACGTACTGCTTGCCAAGCAGGTTGGCGTACCAGCACTGTTGGTCGCACTGAACAAGTCCGACATGGTCGACGACGAAGACCTGCTGGAACTGGTCGAAATGGAAGTACGCGAACTGCTGTCTTCCCAGGAATTCGACGGTGACGACGCTCCAGTCGTTCGTGTTTCCGCCCTGAAGGCCATCGAAGGTGACGAAAAATGGGTAAAATCCGTTGAAGAGCTCATGGAAGCTGTCGACGAGTTCATCCCAGAACCAGTTCGTGACCGCGATAAGCCATTCCTGATGCCGATCGAAGACGTCTTCACCATTACCGGTCGCGGTACTGTTGTGACCGGTCGTGCAGAACGCGGTACTCTCGCAATCAACTCCGAAGTTGAAATCGTTGGTATCAAGGATTCGCAGAAGACTACCGTCACCGGTATCGAGATGTTCCACAAACAGCTCGACGAAGCCTGGGCAGGCGAAAACTGTGGTCTGCTGCTGCGCGGTCTGCGTCGTGAAGATGTTGAACGTGGCCAGGTTGTTGTCAAACCAGGTTCGATCACACCACACACCTCCTTCGAGGCGAACGTCTACATCTTGTCGAAAGACGAGGGTGGCCGTCACAACCCGTTCTACTCGAACTACCGTCCACAGTTCTACTTCCGTACCACTGACGTAACCGGTGTTATCACCCTGCCAGAAGGTACCGAAATGGTCATGCCAGGTGACACCACCGAAATGACTGTTGAACTGATCCAGCCGATCGCTATGGAAGATGGCCTCGGCTTCGCAGTTCGTGAAGGTGGACGTACCGTTGGTTCAGGTCGTGTAACCAAGGTCATCAAATAAGTTTGATGCACCGCTGATGTACTAGCTTTTAGCTAGACTCGAATGAAACCCCCGCCACGTGCGGGGGTTTTATTTTGTTCAAAAACATTTGATCCCTACATCTGAAGCATGCGCTCGTCAACCGCGGGGGAGCGGACCGCCAGGATGCGAAAGTTAAGGCGTATTGCTAAGGTAAGGGCGCGGCCGAAACCGAGATTGTGTGTTCTACGACATCGGTCCGCACGATTCGCAATATGCGCAAATTTCTGTCATAATGGACAGGTTGCTCAAAACAGCTGTGCCTGGAATGCCAACAATGTTGGGCTTCAGGACCTTACCAATTGAGCGGACGTCAACTTTCCCCAGACGTAGCTTCACGCGTGGTCTGGAGAGCAAAAACTTGATGGTCTCACATGGCCGAGGAACCCGTCACACGGATTCGACCATATGAGCGAAAACAAAACATGCAGCAGCATTTGCTGTGAACATGTACACAGGGACAGGTACTCAACTAGTACGGAAATGAGGCAGACGCCATGGCGGGACAAAAAATCCGCATCCGGCTGAAGTCATACGATCACGAAGTGATCGACACTTCAGCGCGGAAGATCGTTGATACGGTCACACGCGCAGGCGCACAGGTAGTAGGCCCGGTTCCACTACCTACTGAGAAGAACGTGTTCGCCGTGATCCGTTCTCCGCACAAATACAAAGATAGCCGTGAGCACTTTGAAATGCGTACTCACAAGCGTCTTATCGACATCGTAGACCCGACTCCAAAGGCTGTTGACTCGCTTATGCGCCTCGACCTGCCAGCGGACGTCAACATTGAAATCAAACTCTAAAACTAGGGAGGTGCTGAGAAAACTATGACCATATCCCCAAAAATCAAGGGACTCATGGGCACGAAGCTCGGCATGACCCAGGTATGGGACGAGAACAACAACCTCATTCCCGTGACTGTGGTTCAGGCTGAGCCTAACGTAGTGACCCAGCTTCGTAACGATGAAGCAGATGGCTACTCTGCCATCCAAATTGCATACGGTGCAATTGACCCCCGCAAGGTCTCCAAACCATTGGTCGGACACTTCGACAAAGCCGGTGTTACACCGCGTCGTCACGTCGTCGAGATCCGTACCTCCGACGTAGTCGACTACACCCTCGGCCAGGACCTGACCGTTGAACAGTTCGAGGCAGGACAACTTATTGATGTCACCGCGAACTCCAAGGGTAAGGGCTTCGCAGGTGCCATGAAGCGTCACAACTTCGGCGGCGCAGGCGCATCCCACGGTCAGAAGAAGAACCACCGTAAACCGGGTTCTGTTGGTGGCGCTGCCACTCCAGGCCGTGTTTTCAAGGGCAAAAAGCTTCCCGGCCGTATGGGCAACGTCAAAACAACCACCCAGAACCTTACTCTGCACGGCATCGATGTAGAGAACAACTTGCTGCTCGTTAAAGGCGCAGTACCTGGCCCTCGCGGTCGTGTTGTATTGGTTCGCGATGCAGTGAAGGGAGCCTAACACCATGGCTGTCAAGAAAGTATCGGTGGATCTACCAGCTGAACTGTTTGATGTCGAATCAAACGTCGCTTTGATGCACCAGGTTGTCAATGCACAGCTTGCCGCTGCACGCCAAGGCACTCACTCGACGAAAACTCGTGCTGAGGTTTCTGGTGGTGGACGTAAACCGTTTCGTCAAAAAGGTACCGGTCGCGCTCGTCAGGGTTCCATTCGTGAACCACAGATGACCGGCGGCGGTATTGCACACGGTCCACAACCGCGCGATTACTCGCAGCGTACACCCAAGAAAATGAAGTCCGCAGCACTGCGTGGTGCACTGTCTGACCGTGCCCGCAACGGCCGTATCCATGTCATCGAGTCACTTGTGGCACAGGAAACTCCGTCGACCAAAGCTGCAAAGACTGCACTGGCTGAAGTCCAAAACGAACGTCGCAACTTCCTAGTTGTTATCGAGCGTTCCGACGATGTCGCTGCGCTGTCAACTCGTAACCTGCAGCATGTTCACACCCTGTATGCTGATCAGCTCAACACCTATGACGTGTTGAAAGCTGATGACGTGGTCTTTACCAAGCCTGCATACGACGCCTTCGTGGCCGCTGCAAGCGCGAAGTAGAAGGAGACCACATGAGCACCAACATTGATAAGAATCCGCGCGACGTGATCATTGCTCCCGTCGTGAGCGAAAAGAGCTACTCGGATATGGACGAAGGACGTTATACGTTCGTCGTTGATCCGCGTTCAAACAAGTCTGAAATCAAGCTGGCTATCGAAAAGATTTTCGACGTCAAAGTGGCTTCAGTCAACACCATGAACCGTGAGGGTAAGCGTCAGCGTACCCGTTTCGGATACGGCCAGCGTAATGCTACTAAGCGTGCTGTCGTCACTCTGAAGGAAGGTTCCATCGACATCTTCGGAGGTCCGGTTCTGTAAGGAACCGGAGACCACTTAATCGAGGAATATAACTATGGCAATTCGTAAACATAAGCCGGTTACCCCGGGCCAGCGTGGCTCGTCGGTTTCCGACTTTCAACAAGTAACTCGAAATGCGCCGGAAAAGTCGTTGCTGCGCCCACTCTCTAAGAGCGGCGGTCGCAACAACCTCGGACGCATCACATCACGTCACCGTGGTGGCGGACACAAACGTCAATACCGTTTGGTCGATTTCCGTCGTCACGATAAAGATGGCATCCAGGCCAAGGTCGCAGAAATTGAATATGACCCGAACCGTACTGCCAACATTGCACTGTTGCACTATGTCGATGGAGCCAAGCGCTACATCCTGGCACCTGCTCGTCTGAAGCAAGGTGACATGGTGGAGTCTGGCCCAAACGCCGACATCAAACCGGGCAACAACCTGCCACTTCGCAACATGCCATTGGGTACTGTGATCCACGCTGTGGAACTCCGTCCAGGTGGCGGCGCGAAAATGGCACGTTCAGCTGGAGCTTCAATCCAGCTCGTTGCCCGTGAAGGTAAGTACGCACAGCTTCGTCTCCCATCCGGCGAAATCCGCAACGTTGATATCCGTTGCCGCGCCACCGTTGGTGAAGTCGGCAACGCCGAACAAATCAACATTTCCTGGGGTAAAGCTGGACGTATGCGCTGGAAAGGCGTTCGTCCGCAGACCCGCGGTGCCGCCATGAACCCTGTGGATCACCCACACGGTGGTGGTGAAGGTCGTACATCCGGTGGACGTCACCCGTCCAACCCGAACGGCAAGAAGGAAGGCCGCACACGCCGTCCTAAAAAGGCCAGCGACCAGTACATCGTGCGTCGTCGTCCGAAAAGCAAGAAGAATCGATAGGAGCTGATCTCAGATGCCACGCAGCCTGAAGAAGGGCCCCTACGTAGATCAGCACTTGTACCTGAAGGTTCTTGCTGAGAACGAAAAGGGCTCCAAAAACGTTATCCGCACTTGGTCTCGTCGCTCGATGATCATCCCGGACATGCTTGGTCACACCATTGCTGTCCATGATGGTCGCAAGCACGTGCCGGTATTCATCACTGAATCCATGGTCGGACATAAACTGGGAGAATTCGCGCAAACGCGTACCTTCCGCGGCCACTCCAAGGACGACCAGAGAGGCCGCCGCTAGTAGCGGCTGGCTGATCGTAAGAGAGGATTAAGCAATGGAAGCCAAGGCAATTGCACGCTATTTGCGTGTTACGCCAATGAAGGCCCGGCGCGTCGTCGACCTTGTTCGTGGTAAGCAAGCGAATGAAGCCCTGGCCATCTTGAAGTTTGCCCAGCAGGGCGCTTCAGACCCCGTCTACAAGGTACTCGCATCCGCGGTATCCAATGCACGGGACAAAGCCGATCGTGAAGGACTGGCCTTCAACGAGGAAGAACTGTTCGTCAGTGAAGCCTTCGTTGATGAAGGACCAACCATGAAGCGCTTTCAACCACGCGCTCAAGGACGTGCCTTCCAAATCAACAAACGCACCAGCCACGTCACCGTGGTCGTTGCAATCGATGAAGATCAGAAAGGTGGGACCAACTAAATGGGTCAGAAGATTCACCCACACGGATTCCGCCTCGGCATTACCAAAGATCACGTTTCCCGTTGGTTCGCTGATTCCAGCGTTGCTGGCCAGCGTTACAAGGACTTCGTCAAAGAAGACGTGCATATCCGCAGCCTGCTGCAGGACGGCATGGAACGTGCTGGTATTTCCAAAGTTGAGATCGAACGAACCCGAGATCGTGTCCGCGTAGACGTACACACAGCTCGCCCTGGTATCGTCATCGGTCGCCGTGGTGCGGAAGCTGATCGCATTCGCCGTGAACTTGAAAAGCTCACAGCAAAGCAGATCCAGCTCAACATCCTAGAAGTTAAGAAACCAGAACTCGATGCACAGCTGGTAGCACAAGGTGTTGCCGAACAGCTCACCGCACGTGTGGCATTCCGCCGTGCAATGCGTCGTTCCATCCAGTCAGCCATGCGCGGTGGCGCAGAGGGTATCCGTATTCAGGTATCCGGTCGACTGGGCGGTGCCGACATGGGCCGTACCGAGTTCTACCGTGAAGGTCGTGTACCGCTGCACACCTTGCGCGCCAACATCGACTTCGGTCGCTTCGAAGCGAAAACCACATTCGGACGCATCGGCGTCAAAGTGTGGGTTTATAAGGGCGACCTGACCGATAAAGAACTGGCAGCTCAAGAAGCAGCTCAGCCATCCGGTCGTGGTGGCCGCGGTGGCCGTGGTGGTCCACGCCGTCGTCGCGGTGGCGCCCAGCAGGGTGCACGCTCAGGCGCTCAAGGAGGCAACGCCTAATGCTTATCCCACGTCGCGTAAAATACCGTAAGCAGCACCGTCCAGGTCGTAAAGGTATGGCCAAAGGCGGCACCGAAGTAGCCTTCGGTGAATGGGGACTGCAGGCAACCGGCCGCGCATATGTCACGAACCGTCAGATCGAGGCAGCTCGTATCGCGATGACTCGTTACATCAAACGTGGCGGCCACGTCTGGATCAACATTTTCCCAGATCGTCCATTGACAAAGAAACCAGCCGAAGTTCGTATGGGTTCGGGTAAAGGCTCCCCAGAGTTCTGGGTTGCCAACATCAAACCCGGGCGTGTTATGTTCGAACTTTCCGGCGTTACTGAAGAAGTTGCACGCGAAGCCCTTCGCCTGGCCGCACACAAGCTGCCACTCAAGGCTCGCATTGTACGCCGAGAGGGTGGTGAATAAACATGGCACTGGGTACACCTGAACTATCCACAGATGCTTTGGACGGTTTCGATAACGCACGTCTGCGCGAAGAACTCGACAAAGCTAAAGCCGAGTTATTCAACCTGCGCTTCCAAGCGGCAACCGGTCAGATTGAAAATACCGGTCGCATCAAAGTCGTCAAACGCGACATTGCACGTGTAATGACTGTGCTGCGCGAACGCGAACTTGGTATCCGCGAAGAGATCGAAGCCAGCGAAGAAGACATCAAAGACAAAAAGAAAAGCCGCAAGTAGGCTGAGGAGGAAACACAGTGACTGAGTCTGTTGACACCGCAGCCGCACCAGATCGTAACTATCGCAAAACTTTGCGAGGGGTAGTCGTTTCCGACAAGATGGAAAAAACCATCGTCGTCGAAATCGAATACTTCAAACAGCACGCTCTGTACGGCAAAATCATGCGTCGGACCAAACGAGTTAAAGCACACGACGAAGAAAACACCGCCGGTATCGGCGATAGTGTTCGTCTTGCTGAGACCCGTCCGCTGTCGAAATCGAAAAATTGGCGTCTGACGGAAATCGTCGAACGCGCCAAGTAAGCGATACGCTCACGTAAAATACGTATAATTCATCCGTACCAGCTAGCTGGTACGGATGAATTGTTTAACAAGACATTGTAGAACTTGCCCACGGCTGCAAGGTCGTCTCGGAACGATTTTTCAAAACTGTGAGCATTAGGGTAAGCTGTTGTAGCTGTGCCCTTTTCATAGCTCGGCCATCCACCGGGCATCTGACGAAAAGTAAGCGCAACATCTTGCACAAACGTGCCTCGGCCCCGGCTCAAAAGCACTGTGTGACGACCTACCTCTGTGCGTAAGTCGGCCACATACGTCTCACCTAGTCGGGGGTAAGCACAGCAAGACTATTTCCATGACCGTTCCGCAAGGCTCGGCCCAACCGAGGGACGAGAACCAGCGAGACAAGCAGGAGTAAGCAAGTGATTCAACAAGAATCGCGGCTCAAGGTTGCCGACAACACCGGTGCGAAGGAAATTCTCACCATCCGTGTCCTCGGTGGCTCTGGACGCCGCTATGCATCAATCGGCGACGTTATTGTCGCTACCGTAAAAGACGCCATTCCAGGCGGTGCCGTCAAAAAGGGCGACGTCGTCAAGGCAGTTGTCGTGCGTGCTAAGAAATCAGTGCGCCGTCCAGATGGCTCCTACATCAAATTCGACGAAAACGCAGCCGTCATCCTTCGTCAGGATAACGAACCGCGCGGAACTCGTATCTTCGGCCCTGTGGCCCGTGAGCTACGTGACAAGCAGTTCATGCGTATCGTTTCGCTGGCACCGGAGGTGATTTAACCCATGGCTAAGATCAAAAAAGATGATCTCGTACAGGTTATTTCAGGTAAAGATCGCGGCAAACAGGGCAAAGTCCTGCGCGTACTTCCTAAAGAAGAACGTGTACTGGTAGAAGGCGTCAACCGTGTTACCAAACACGTACGCGCTGGTCAGGGCCCCGATGGCTCAACTGAAGGTGGGCTCGTAGTTCAAGAAGCTACCATGCACATCTCCAACGTTGCTGTCGTTGACCCTGAAACCGAAAAACCTACTCGCGTTGGTTACCGTTTTGAAGAAGTCGAAGAAGATGGCGAAACCAAGACCGTAAAGGTCCGTTTTGCCAAGGCCTCTGGAAAGGAGCTGTAATGA
Organism: Yaniella sp.; assembly: GCF_030453185.1. Lineage (GTDB taxonomy): Bacteria > Actinomycetota > Actinomycetes > Actinomycetales > Micrococcaceae > Yaniella. The sequence continues at coordinate 40,829 of NZ_JAKDKW010000003.1, forward strand.
CCCAGGTATCTGAAAACGCAGCCCCGAAAGTCACGCCTCGTCTGAAGACCAAGTACCGGGACGAAATTAAGCCCGCACTGCAAAATGAGTTTGAATACTCGAACGTAATGCAGATCCCAGGTCTGGTAAAGATCGTGGTCAATATGGGTGTCGGTGAAGCCGCACGTGACTCTAAAGTCATCAACGGTGCGATCGCAGACCTGACACAGATCTCCGGTCAGAAACCGCAGGTAACCCGCGCCAAGAAGTCCATTGCACAGTTCAAACTGCGCGAAGGAATGCCAATTGGCACGCACGTCACCTTGCGTGGCGACCGTATGTGGGAGTTCCTGGACCGTCTGGTTACCTTCGCATTGCCACGTATTCGTGACTTCCGAGGCCTGAGCCCACGCCAGTTCGATGGCAACGGCAACTACACCTTCGGTCTGTCCGAACAGTCCGTGTTCCACGAAATCGATCAAGACAAAATCGATCGCGTGCGCGGTATGGATATCACCGTCGTGACGTCCGCAAAAAACGACGAAGAAGGCCGCGCGCTGCTGCGTGCTCTGGGCTTCCCGTTCAAGGCAGACCAGTAATCCAACTACGTTATAGGTCCTGTTTCGGTGTACCGACTCAGGAAACCACAACGAGAAAAGGCTAAAGCCACATATGAGTATGACCGACCCCGTCGCAGACATGTTAACTCGTCTGCGCAACGCCAACTCGGCGCATCACGATGTCGTGACCATGCCGTCTTCAAAACTGAAGACCGGTGTTGCCGAGATCTTGAAAAACGAAGGCTACATCACCAGCTGGAAAGAAGAAGACGCACGCGTAGGTAAAAACCTCGTCATGGACCTGAAATTCGGTCCACAGCGTCAGCGTTCCATTGCTGGTCTACGCCGCATCTCTAAACCAGGCTTGCGCGTTTACGCCAAATCCAACAACCTGCCACACGTGCTGGGCGGATTGGGCATCGCCATCCTGTCGACCTCGTCAGGCCTGCTGACCGACCGTCAAGCAGCTTCCAAAGGTGTAGGTGGGGAAGTCCTCGCCTACGTCTGGTAACGGAAAGGAAGGAAAACAATGTCACGTATTGGAAAGCTTCCGATCACCGTACCTTCCGGCGTTGAAGTTGCAATCAACGGCTCCGATGTGTCTGTAAAAGGACCCAAAGGTGAGCTGGGAATGTCTATAGACGGCCCGATTGAAGCCAAGCTTGAAGAAAATATCATCACAGTCATGCGCCCAGATGAGGAACGCGAATCTCGCTCACTCCACGGCCTGACTCGCACCCTGATCAGCAACATGATCGTCGGTGTCACCGATGGCTACTCCAAGAAATTGGAATTGCACGGTACCGGTTACCGCGTAGTAGCCAAGGGCAACGACCTCGAAATGCAGCTGGGCTTCTCGCACAGCATCGACGTCGCGGCCCCAGAAGGCATCACATTTGCCATTGAGGGCAACACAGTGACTGTCTCAGGCATCGATAAACAACTGGTCGGCGAAACAGCCGCCAACATCCGTAAATTGCGTATTACCGAACCTTATAAGGCCAAGGGTATTCGCTACGAGGGTGAGACCATCCGCCGCAAGGCCGGAAAGGCAGGTAAGTAATGTCAACTGTCAGTATCAAAGGCAAAGGCAAAAGCGCTGCCCGCCGTCGCCGTCACTCTCGTGTTCGCAAACGGATCCACGGCACCGCGGTACGCCCGCGTCTGGTAGTAAACCGTTCGGCCCGTCACATCTTTGCTCAAGTCATCGACGACGAAGCCGGTGTCACCCTGGTTTCAGCCTCCACTATGGAAGCTGACCTGCGTGCACAGGATGCCGAGAAAACGGAAAAAGCCCGCAAAGTAGGCGAAATCATCGCTCAGCGTGCTGACGACGCTGGCGTGACTCAGGTGGTCTTTGACCGCGCAGGTCACAAATACCACGGTCGTATAGCCGCTGTTGCTGACGGCGCACGGGAAGGTGGACTGCAGCTGTGACCGAAGCAAATAACGAAAAGGACACTAAGGTGACCGAAACAACTCAAGAGTCTGTATCGGAAACCTCATCAGGCTCTGAAAGCCAGAGCGTCGAGCGCCAAGAGCGCGGTGGCCGTTCAGGCCGGGGCCAACGCTCCGACCGCGGCGACCGTGGATCACGTAAAGGTGGTCGCGATGACAACCGCGACCAGTTCCTCGAACGTGTTGTACAGATCAACCGTGTTGCCAAAGTGGTCAAGGGCGGACGTCGTTTCGCGTTTACCGCACTCGTCGTTGTAGGCGATGGCGATGGCATGGTTGGCGTTGGCTACGGTAAAGCAAAAGAAGTACCAGCAGCCATTGCTAAGGGTGTAGAAGAAGCGAAGAAGAACTTCTTCCGCGTCCCCATGGTTGGCACCACCATCCCTCACCTGTCACAGGGCGAGGATGCCGCCGGTGTTGTACTCTTGCGTCCAGCCTCACCAGGTACCGGTGTTATCGCCGGTGGTCCAGTGCGTGCTGTGCTTGAAGCAGCCGGCATCAACGATGTCCTGTCCAAATCCATGGGCTCGGCAAACGCCATCAACATTGTGCGTGCAACTGTCGAAGCCCTGCGTCAGCTTGAAGGCCCAGAAGAGGTCGCAGCTCGTCGCGGACTGCCAGTTGATGAAGTTGCGCCAGCGTTCATGCTGCGGACCATCGCTGAAGATCGCGCAAAGCGTGCCGAGCAGAAGGCAGGTGCATAGGAATATGTCTAACTTCGATTCGACACCGAAAAACATTTCGCCATCCGCAGCGAGCCTGACCATCACTCAGGTGCGCTCGGCAATTGGTCGTAAACCACAGCATCGTGAAACCCTACGGTCACTCGGTCTCAAAGGTATCGGTAATTCCGTTACCCGCTCGGCCGACGCCGTCACCGTGGGCATGGTCAACGCCGTGTCCCACCTGGTAAAGGTCGAGGAGGTCTAGTAATGGCTGAAGAACAACAAGACGCCATCAAACTTCACGACCTACGCCCAGCAAAAGGCTCTAACAAGTCCAAGCTGCGCTATGGTCGTGGTGAATCGGGTAAGGGCGGCAAGACCGCGACCCGCGGTACCAAAGGTACGCGTGCTCGTAACACCGTGCCAGCAGGCTTCGAAGGTGGACAGCTACCGCTGCACATGCGCCTTCCGAAACTGCGTGGCTTCCGTAACCCAGCGAAGGTCACCTTCCAGGTTGTAAACCTGGCGAAGCTGACCGAAGCCTTCCCAGAAGGCGGCGACGTTACCGTTGACGCTCTCGTGGAAAAAGGCTTGGTTCGCAAGAACCAGCCCGTCAAGGTGTTGGGCACGGGCGACATCTCGGTAGCCGTCAATGTTACCGCTGATGCGTTCTCCAAGTCAGCAGTCGATAAAATCGCTGCTGCCGGAGGCACAACAACCACTGCATAACACTGTCCAGTAAGATGGCAGTGCTATCACTCCGCGGCCCTCGATCTCTGACGAGTCTCGTCATAGGTCGAGGGCCGTAGGTTTTAACGTTAGAATTCTACTCGTGCTTAGAATAGGCACGAGTGTGTACGGACGATCTGGTGATGACCGGATCCATCAAAGTGCGCTCAGCACTACTTTCAGGAGGACACTTGTTCAGCGCGATAGCCAGGGTTTTAAAGACCCCAGATCTGCGGACCAAGATCCTGTTTACACTTGGTATTATCACCATCTACCGCATTGGTGTATTCATTCCAGCGCCCAGTGTCGACTACGGTAACGTCCAGATGTGTCTGGCCCAGGGGGATACCTCCGGGGGCCTGTACTCGTTTGTGAACATGTTCTCAGGTGGTGCTCTACTCCAAGTCTCCATCTTCGCGCTCGGTATCATGCCGTACATCACCGCAGCCATCATCACGCAGCTGTTGCGCGTGGTCATTCCAGCCTTTGAGCGTCTTCAAAAAGAAGGCCCAGAGGGTCAAGCTCGTCTTACCCAGTACACGCGGTACCTGACGGTTGGGCTAGCTCTGCTCAACGCAACCACTATCGCCACCTTGGCTCGTTCCGGTGCACTGTTGAACTGTAACCAGTCCTTGCTGAACAGCGATGGCATCTGGGCCACCCTGCTGCTTGTGATGACGCTGGCTATGGGCGCCATAGTCATTATGTGGATGGGTGAACAGATCACCGAGCGCGGTGTTGGTAACGGTATGTCATTGATGATCTTCGTATCCATCGCAGCTGGTTTCCCTGCCGGCCTCGGCGCTATCTGGCAGACTCAGGGCTGGCGCACGTTCGCACTGGTCATGGTTATTGGTATTGCGGTAATGATGCTGATCGTCTTCGTGGAAGATTCACAGCGTCGCGTCCCCGTACAATATGCGCGCCGACAGATTGGGCGACGAACCGTAGGCTCAACGACTACCTACATCCCAATCAAGGTCAACATGGCCGGGGTCATCCCGGTGATCTTCGCGTCCTCGATTTTGATGCTGCCGCAGATTCTGATCCAGTTCAATATGCCAACTGATGGTTCGGAGCCAGCCGGATGGGTTGTCTTCATGCAGCAGTACTTCGGTAGTGGATCACATCCGGTCTATATGGCCACGTTCTTCTTGATGACCATTTGCTTCACGTACTTCTACGTGACGATTACCTTCAACCCGCAGGACGTGTCTGACAATATGAAACGCCAGGGCGGGTTCATTCCAGGCGTGCGTGCGGGTCGCCCAACCGTGCAGTATCTCGAATACGTGATCTCACGGGTGACTTTCGTCGGTGCCCTGTACCTGGGCATGATCGCTATGCTCCCGCTGATCGCGTTCGTACTGATCGGTGCCGATGAGAACTTCCCGTTCGGCGGTACATCTATTCTCATTATGGTTGGTGTCGCATTGAACACCATCAAGCAGATCGACGCACAGATGGAACAGCGCCATTACGAAGGTTTGCTCCGGTAAGCTGTTTCCAGAACCACACGTTTCCCTAGCAAGGACAGGACAAAATATGACTCGTTTGCTCATCATGGGCCCTCCGGGGTCGGGTAAGGGCACCCAGGCAGTGCGTATTGCCGACAAGATGGCCATCCCGGCTATCTCCACCGGAGACATTTTCCGTTATAACGTCAAAGAGCTCACTGAGCTCGGCAGAGAAGCTAAGTCCTACATCGATTCCGGAAACTTCGTACCGGACGATGTGACCAACCGTATGGTTGCAGACCGGCTCAACCAGAGCGACGTCGCCCACGGGTTTCTCCTGGACGGTTACCCACGCACATCGGGCCAGGTGGAAGCACTGTCCGAAATGCTGCAAAATCAAGGTGAAATCCTCACCGCCGTGCTCGTGCTTGAAGTTCCGGATGAGGAAATCGTCGAACGACTCTTGGCGCGCGCTGAAACCGAAGGACGCTCGGATGATACCGAAGAAGTCATCAAACGTCGTCTTGAGCTCTACCATCAAGAGACCTCGGATCTTATTGAGGCCTACCTTGAACTGGGCATTGTAGGACGCGTTGACGGAACCGGTGCGATCGACGACATCACCGAACGTCTACTGCAGACCATCTACAATATTCGCGCACGCACCGGCACACTGCCAGCCGTCAAGCCGCGCAACGAAAAATAGATAACTAGAGCGTTTGAAAAACCGATCCACGAAAAGTGGGTCGGTTTTTCGTTGGCCGAAGGAAGAACACTTTCTAGAAACTGGTCCTAGAGCCCGCCGACACGCTACGCTGGAAAACTGTTCAATATCGCTGGTCGCAGCCCACCTCAGAGTCGGCGTGACCTACGGGTTGCAAGGGGTATCACCACATATGTCACGTCAGATCGAACTCAAAACCAACGCCCAAATGGCTAAGATGCATGAGGCTGGCCTCATCTTGCACCAGGGTCTAGACGCCGTCGTAGCTGCTGCCAAACCAGGCGCAACCACTAACGACCTCGACCAGGTTTTTCGCAAAGTATTGGCTGATAATGGCGCCACATCGAACTTTTTAGGCTACTACGGTTTTCCCGCGACCATTTGTGCATCGGTCAACGACGAAGTGGTCCATGGCATTCCAGGGGATAGTGTCCTGCAGGATGGCGACATCATCTCCGTGGATGCTGGGGCCATCATTGATGGCTGGCACTCGGATTCAGCGCGCACGGTTTTTGTGGGCGATGTGACACCAGAGGATCAACGGTTATCTGCGATTACCGAGGATGCTATGTGGGCCGGTATCGCGGCCTATGCCACAGCAAAACACGTGGGTGAAATTGGTAATGCGATCGAAGACTACGTTCGTGGTCAAGACGGTGACCACCTCGGGATCCTCGAAGATTACGTTGGACACGGTATCGGGTCAGCTATGCATCAGGCACCCGATGTTTTCAACTACCGGTCAGGCATGCGAGGACCAAGGATTAAAGCAGGCATGGTATTAGCCATTGAACCAATGCTGGTTCGCGGCGATATCGCTACCAAGACTCTGAGTGACGACTGGACCGTTGTGACCGTTGACGGTGCTAATGCATCACAATGGGAGCACTCGGTCGCTCGCCATAAAGAGGGCATTTGGGTTATCACTTCACCTGATGGGGGAGCAGCCCAGCTCGAACGTTTCGGTGTCGTGCCGGTCCCAATCCCACAAAAATAAGTCACTGTCAACACTATTTGGCTTTGTTTGCAAAGATGCGCTAACATAGTATCTTGGCTGTTTCTGCCTTTAAGATTGTTGGTGCGCCCGATAATCTCCGGTCGAGGCCGAAGTCAGCGCATACACTCATGCTTTTGCTTTCGACTCTATCGCCGTGCGATCTAGTTGGATAGCCGAAGACAACAGATTGTGGAGGACATGGCTAAAAAAGAAGGCGTCATTGAAGTTGAAGGAACCGTTTCTGAGGCATTGCCGAACGCAATGTTCCGGGTTCGGTTAGATAACGACCACGTCGTACTTGCCACCATATCGGGCAAAATGCGTCAGCACTATATTCGCATTCTGCCTGAAGACCGTGTGGTGGTTGAACTTAGCCCATACGACCTTGAACGAGGCCGTATTGTCTACCGCTATAAATAAATAACTATCCACCTCTGGAACGCTCAAGGAGGAACCCTGTGAAGGTTCAGCCAAGCGTGAAGCGGATCTGCGAAGCCTGCAAGGTCATTCGCCGCCATGGCCACGTCATGGTGATCTGCTCTAACCCACGCCACAAACAGCGTCAGGGCTAAGCCCTAACGCGTAAGACATTGGCCCAGTACCGGGCCGCAGCAACACAGAGTGCAAAACTCAACCTTCGGACAAGACAAAGGCCGAAGACTTACCCGCTGATGGGAACTGTGTATGGATGTGTCGAGTTCTTCATATCCACCACAGTTCTTCGCAGCACGTTGAATTTCCGGGTAAGGACGTGTTGGTGAAGACCTTTGTCATAAAGAACAGGAGAACGGCCATATGGCACGTCTAGCAGGCGTTGATATTCCACGTGAAAAGCGTGTCGTCATCGCTCTCACCTACATTTACGGTGTTGGCAACAGCCGCGCAGTCCAGGTTTTGGACGAGACCGGCATTGACGCAAATACCCGCGTCAAAGATCTTTCGGATGACGAAATGGTGAAGCTGCGCGACTACATTGAGGGCAACCTTCAGGTCGAAGGCGATCTTCGCCGTGAAGTTGCAGCAGACATTCGTCGCAAAGTTGAAATTGGTTCCTACCAGGGCCTGCGCCACCGTCGTGGTTTGCCAGTCCGCGGACAGCGCACCAAAAATAACGCACGTACCCGTAAGGGCCCGAAGAAGACTGTTGCTGGACGCAAGAAGTAACGACTTCCCGTCCCACTCAGTATTTGATAAACCAAGCTTTTTGTAGGAGAGCATTCTATGGCAAAGGCACGCGGTGCGGCCCCTCGTAAGGGACGTCGCTCCAAGAAGAACATAAGTCAGGGCGAAGCCCACATTAAATCAACCTTCAACAACACCATCGTTTCCATCACCGATACCACCGGTGCTGTGATCTCCTGGGCATCAGCCGGAGAGATGGGGTTCAAAGGTTCCCGTAAATCTACCCCGTTTGCTGCTCAAACCGCGGCTGAACATGCTGCTAAGCGCGCCCAAGAACACGGCATGCGCAAAGTAGACGTCTTCGTCAAAGGGCCAGGTTCTGGACGCGAAACCGCGATCCGTTCATTGCAGGCTGCCGGCCTGGAAGTTGGCTCCATTCAAGACGTCACCCCGGTTGCACACAACGGTGCACGCCCGGCCAAGCGTCGTCGCGTCTAAGGCTTTTTGAGCACCCCACAACCGTTGTGGGACAGCCATGTTCTACAACGGTTGTGGAAAACCCTAAGAAACTAATTTCCATCGTTTCCCCCAACTGCGCGCATCAAATGGCGGATAGCGTGCCGAAAGGAAATGTCAGTGCTCATTGCACAGCGCCCCACGTTGACTGAAGAACCCGTTTCGGAAACCCGTTCCCGGTTCGTCATCGAACCACTGGAGCCGGGCTTCGGCTACACCCTTGGTAACTCACTGCGTCGTACACTGTTGTCATCGATCCCAGGTGCTTCTGTCACCTCGGTACGTATTGACCAGGTACTGCACGAGTTCACCACCATTCAGGGTGTAAAAGAAGACGTCACCGAAGTCATCTTGAACGTCAAGCAAATCTCTGTGTCATCCCACCACGACGAACCAGTAGTTGCTTACCTGCGCAAGCAGGGTCCAGGTGTTGTCACTGCAGCCGATATCACCCCACCGGCAGGTGTAGAGGTCCACAACCCGGACCAGCACATCGCCACCCTCAACGAAAAAGGTAAGTTCGATATGGAACTCACCATCGAGCGAGGCCGTGGGTATGTCACCGCTGCACAGAACAAATCACCAGACGCCGAGATCGGCCGCATCCCGGTTGACTCGATCTACTCACCAGTCATGGTTGTCACCTTCAAAGTCGATGCCACCCGTGTGGAGCAGCGCACCGACTTCGACAAGCTGACCATCGACGTTGAAACCAAACCTTCCATGGCACCACGCGATGCCCTGGCTTCGGCTGGTTCAACACTGGTGGAGCTCTTCGGGCTCGCCCGCGAACTCAACGTCGAAGCCGAAGGCATCGAGGTTGGCCCATCGCCGGTCGACACAACCGTTGCAGCAGACCTTGCACTACCTGTAGAAGACCTAGAACTCACAGTACGGTCTTATAACTGCCTCAAACGTGAAGGCATTAACACCGTGGGCGAACTCGTCGCGCGTTCCGAAACAGACCTCATGGATATCCGAAACTTCGGAGCTAAATCCATTGATGAAGTCAAGGAAAAGCTCGTAGGTCTGGGCCTGTCCCTCAAAGACGGCGGCCCTGGCAGCTTCGACTCGCCTTTTGACTCCCAGGAGTCGGACGAGTACGGACTGTAAGTCAATTTGAACCACTGATACTTCGGCTGTAGCAGCCGAAGATCATACAAGGAGTATTCATGCCAACCCCAACAAAAGGACCGCGCCTGGGTGGCGGACCGTCACACCAGCGTCACATGCTGGCTAACCTGTCGGTGAGCCTCTTCGAGCACAAGTCCATTAAGACCACGCTAACCAAGGCCAAGCGCCTCCAGCCACACGCTGAGCGTCTCGTCAACTTTGCAAAACAGGGTGACCTGACCGCTCGTCGTAAAGTGCAGGGCCTCATCGCCGGGAACTCGCGCACCAACAAATCTGTGGTGCACGAACTGTTCACCGTCATTGGCCCAGCCATGACAAACCGTGAAGGCGGCTACACCCGCATCACCAAGATCGGCAACCGCGCCGGTGACAACGCCCCTATGGCAGTCATCGAATTGGTCATGGAGCCCGTCTCACCAAAGCAGGCCGTCGTCAGCGAAGCTGAAGGCGTAGCCGGACATGCTGCAGACGAAGCACCAGCCGAAACAGCTGAAGAAACCGTAGAGACTCAAGAAGTCACCGAATCAGCCGAAAAGGCCGAAGAGGACGACAAATAAGTCGTAGCTACGCGTAGCATTCCGGCCCTGCACCACACGGTGTGGGGCCGGAATCATTTAACCCGACTACCATGAAAACTATGCACGACAACACCACCCACCGCATTCGGATAGACCTGGCCTACGACGGCACCCCGTACCACGGGTGGGCAACTCAACCGGGCCTGCCCACCGTCCAAGAAGCTGTCGAGACCGGCCTATCCACCATCTTCCGGCAACCGATCTCAGTCACCGTGGCAGGACGCACCGACGCGGGCGTCCACGCAGCCAATCAAGTCATACACTGTGAGGTAGATCAGCGGCGGTGGCAGAAACTTTCGGGCAACCGCGCATCGCGCTTGCCCCAAGAAGCCCTGGTTTCAAAACTCAACGGAGTCCTGGCCCGTGAGGCGGGTGCAATCCGCGTCCTGAAAGCCCAAATAGCACCCAGCGGTTTCGACGCAAGATTTTCGCCGCTGTCCAGGCAATATACGTATCGCATCAGCAATGGCGCACCGAACCCCTTGACCAGGCACTTCACATATCAGCACCGTAGACGACTGGATGTTGATGCGATGGCCGCTGAGATTGAACACGTCAGCGGGTTGTACGATTTTGGGTCCTTCTGCAAGCCACGCCCCGGTGCGACAACGGTCCGAACCCTCCACAGATTCGATCTGGAAATCACAGACGAGGTCATTGCGGTGTGGTTAGCGGCTGACGCATTTTGCCACCACATGGTCCGGGCGCTGGTTGGAGCGCTTCTGCAGGTGGGGGATGGGACACGACCACCTGGTTGGCTACGGGATCGCCTTACAAGCCCGGTGCGGGACTCGCATATGATGATCGCGCCGGCACACGGATTGATCCTGGACGAAGTCTTTTACCCCAGGGATGACCAGGTGGGGGACCGGGCTCAACAGACCCGGGCCCGGCGTGATCCTACGTGTGTGTCTTGCGACTGATCCGCTGAGCGGCATCGGTGATCACCGAAACTACCGCAGCGGTATTGGCGGTGTCTTGTTGCTGATCGGTCACCAGCTCCAAGCGGGAGGTCGGATGCGTTGAAATTGGCTTCGTCACCACACCGGGGATCGAAAAAGACGAGAAAGAAGCCGGCAGGATAGATGCGCCAACACCCGCGGCTACCAAACCCATCACATTCTCTTGATTGATTGCCCGCTGTACGATGCGCGGTGAATGCCCCAGCGGGTGGAAGATCTCCATAATGTTGGTGACGTAGCCCGGCATGGACTGGTATGGGAACAAAACCAGCGGCATCTCTATGAGATCCTCTGGGGCGATTTCTGGCCGAGTCGCGAGTGCATCGCTAGCAGGCAGGACTGCAACCATCTGCTCGGTTAGTAGGGTGGTGAACTTCAGGCCGGCTTGAAGCGGGGCGTCCCGCATGATGCCGATGTCTAACCGATTTTCTAAGAGTGCTTCAACCTGTTCACCGGTGGCCATGGGATGGAGGTCCAGTTGGATGCCTGGATGTTGAAGCCGAACATCGCGCACACCTGCCGGAACAAGTTCATAGCTAGCAGACGAAACGAAGCCAACGCGTACTCGACCACGTCGGCCAGCTTTGATTTCGCGGATATCCTCAACGGCCTCGTCGAGGTCCTGCAATATCGGACGAATGAGATCGCGGAAACGGCCGCCTTCAGAAGTGAGTGACACACGCCGTGAGGTGCGATGAAATAGTGAGACGCCCAGTTCCTCTTCGAGCCGTTTAATGTGTACGGTCAGTGGGGGCTGGGAAATATGGAGGCGAGCTGCTGCTCGGCCGAAATGCAGTTCTTCTGCAACGGCCATGAAGTATTCCAGTTGGCGTAATTCCACGATGTATCCTTCTGGTCGGTACCACGAGGAGCGACCAAAAATAACTCTAGCCCAGAAAAGTATGAACCGGTGGGTGGCAAAATCCATGACTTACCGTAATCGTTTTGCGATGCTAGGCGTTCCGTAGTATTATGGGTAGCTGTTGTGCGTGTCCTCCCGGAACGCAAGCGCAGCAGGACCCGACACAGTTGCATTGTCGAAGGGTCGTTGCAGCACCGGGAAGATCGGACCCGGCATCACGCCAGCCCTCACCTGGTGTACCGGAGATGCACCGTCAACTTAACAGCGATACCGCGTCGTTGCTTCTCACGACCACGCGACCCTTCGCTGACCGAACACCGACACACGAAGGCTAATACATAGTGCGTACGTTTACACCAACGCCAGACGACGTTGATCGTCAATGGCACGTCATTGACGCCACCGATGTGGTGCTTGGACGTCTTGCCAGCCAGGTGGCAACGCTGCTGCGCGGCAAACACAAGCCCACTTTTGCACCTCACATGGACATGGGCGATTTCGTCATCATTGTCAATGCTGAAAAAGTTGCTTTGACTGGCGCCAAGCTCGAAAAGAAGCAGGCTTACCGTCACTCCGGTTACCCGGGTGGCCTCACCTCAACCTCGTATGTTGAACTGCTGGAGAAAAACCCAGTTCACGCTGTTGAGAAGGCAATCAAAGGTATGCTGCCATCTAACCGCCTTGCTGACCAAATCTTTAAGAAACTGAAGGTCTATGAAGGCACAGAACACCCACATGCTGCACAGCAGCCCAAAGAATTCGTTATCGATCAGGTTGCCCAGTAGGGTCGCACTCTAAGTTCAAGGAGAACCCATGACTGAAAACGTCAATGAGATCACTGAGGACCAGGAGCTGACCAGCTACACCTCGGAATCTGCCAATACCCCCGTCACCGAAGAAGTGACCGAACGACCACCACTGACCCAGTCGGGTCAGGCTGTTGGTCGTCGCAAGCGCGCCATCGCCCGTGTCCGCCTGATCCCAGGTACCGGTTCATGGAAAATCAATGGTCGCGACCTCGACACTTACTTCCCGAACAAACTGCACCAGCAGGAAGTCAACGACCCATTCCGTGTTCTTGAGCTGACCGGCGCATACGACGTCGTCGCTCTCGTGCACGGTGGCGGACCATCCGGCCAAGCCGGTGCCGTACGCCTCGGCGTTGCACGTGCGCTCAACGAGATTGATCGCGAAAATAACCGTGGACCGCTGAAAAAAGCAGGCTTCCTCACTCGCGATGCTCGCGCGGTAGAGCGGAAGAAAGCCGGCCTCAAGAAGGCCCGTAAGGCTCCGCAATACTCGAAGCGTTAATTCGCCAACAGTTCTCAAAACATCCGCCAGCGTTATGTTGGCGGATGTTTTGTTTAACACAGCGGCCGCATGGGCGTTCCGGTCGTCCTTAGCGAGAACAGGCCATGTCACCCAGACGCCCGTCACGATACCATCGGAAGAACAGCAGAACAGAACTGTATCCGGCTAAGGGGCGTGACGCGAAGATGATGAGCCAAACCGATGGCCAACTCCACATGGCAGTCGATACCGGTGGGACATTCACCGATGTGGCCGTGCGAGGTGAAGACGGCCAGATGTCCGTGTGGAAACTCCCCTCAACACCGACCGCCCCGGATGACGCGGTGATCGCAGGAGTCGAGGGCGCCCTGGAACGTGTCGGTCGCTCACCGGGAGAACTCACTCGCTTCGTCCACGGCAGCACGGTGGCTACTAACACCGTGATCACTCGGGACGGTGCCCGCGTCGGTATGGTCACCACCCGGGGTTTTCGAGACGTGCTCGCCATCGCCCATCAGTCCCGGCCCGCAATCTATGACCAGCACAAGCGTAGGCCTGAACCGCTGATTCCCAAAGAGGCCATCGTTGAGGCATCACAGCGCATGGACGCCGATGGTGCAGTATTGGTTGATCTCGACGAAGTCTCCCTAGCCGAAACAGTTAAACCGTTAGCCACACTCGAACTCGACGTCATCGTGGTTTCCTTCCTCAACGCCTATGTGAATCCAGAACACGAACAACGGGCCGTAGCCGTCGTCCAAGATGCCGGGGTTGCCTCACAGGTCGTGGCGGCCACCAGTATCTCCGCTGAAATGCGCGAATACGAGCGCAGCTCAACAGCAGCGATCAACGCGTATGTCTCACCCAAAATTACCGGGTATATCCAACGGCTCGAACAAGGTCTCACCGCGGCGGGCATGAAGACCAGCTGGCGGATGATGCAATCCTCTGGTGGTCTACTAAGTCCCAGCGACGCGGCGGACCACCCTGCACGGACGGTACTGTCTGGACTCGCCGGGGGAGTGGTAGGTGCCGCGAATTGGTCCCAACACTTGGGTCTGCAGCGCACCGTGTCCTTCGATATTGGCGGCACCTCCACCGACATCGCCTTGATCCGAGATGGCGTACCCGATGAAACCCTGGCTTCCGAGATTGCCGGACTACCGCTGAAACTCCCGGCCGTAGATGTTCATACGATTGGTGCGGGTGGCGGATCTATTGCATGGCTGGATCCCGGCGGAGGCCTGCGAGTTGGACCCCACTCGGCTGGCGCTGAACCGGGCCCCATTAGTTACCAACGCGGTGGCAAAGCACCAACGGTCACTGATGCGCACGTGGTGCTCGGACGGCTCGGGCATGAACTCCTAGGTGGAGAATTTCAACTCGACGCCGCTGCGGCACGAAATGCGATGGTCGCATGGGGAGAAACCATCGGGCTCTCCGCCGAAGATACGGCCGAAGGCATCTTGCGAGTGATTACCGCAACGATGTCGCGCGGTATCCGCAAGGTATCGGTCGAACGTGGCATTGACCTGCGAACCTGTGACCTGATGGCTTTCGGTGGTGCTGGGCCCCTTCATGCTGCCGATTTAGCACAGGAACTGGGCATGCAATCGGCGGTGATCCCACCGCGACCAGGTATCGCTTCGGCGGTCGGTATGCTGGACGCTCCTATCCGCCACGATTACGCCACCAGTGTCGAGGCGAAGACGGGTGCGGCCTTGGAAAAATTGCAGCAGATATTTGAGACGATGCGCGCTCGTGCGGCCGAGCAGTTAGATGATCCGCAGGCTGAAACCAACTATGACTTGCTGGTGGATGCCCGATACATTGGCCAGTCCTATGAACTCACCGTTGAATTTGATGCTGATTGGGAACGACAGCGGGCAATCTTTGAAGACATGCATGAACAGAACTATGGCTTCGCTGATCCCGATGCACTGATGGAAATTGTGGTGGCCCGACTCGTGGTCACCCAACAGCTTGAACACGGCGCCCTGGAATCGGTGGCATCGATCACTGCTGATGTCACCCCCAGCAGCCACCGGGACGTTTACATCGACGGTGCGTGGCGGGATGTGCCCATATACGATCGCGCCACGTTCGGGGCCAAGACCGTGATCGCCGGCCCAGCGGTCATCGAACAGTTCGACTCAACCATCTATCTGCGTCCGGACCAGATGGCCGAGAACGACACCTACGACTTCCTGCACATACGCCAGGCAACGGAACAGGAGTGATTATGCGTGACGCAACACTGAACCCGGTCGAACTGGAAATCGCGCGAAACCGTCTGGAATCAATCTCTGAGGAAGTCGGCACCGCACTCATTCAAACCAGCTACTCACCAAATATTAAAGACCGACGTGACTGTTCGGCGGGCATCTATGGTCCAGACGGTATGCTCATCTCACAGGCAGAACACATCCCACTGCACTTGGGACTCATGCCCACACTGATTAAAAATGCGCTGGCCTCCTATGGCACAGAACATTTAGTGGACGGTGATGTCCTGCTGACCAATAATCCTTACCTGGGCGGATCACACCTGCCCGATATGTGCGTCATTACCCCGGTCTTCTGGCAGGAGACGCTAGTAGCGGTCGTGGCCAATATGGCCCACCATGTTGACGTCGGGGGCATTACACCCGGATCCATGGCTACCCACGCCACCGAAATTTTTCAAGAAGGCCTCCGCATTCCTCCGGTGAAGCTCTTTGCTGCGGGTGAGCTTCGCGATGAGCTCTTAGCCGTCGTCTTGACGAATATTCGTACCCAGGACAAAACCCGCGGTGACATCATGGCACAGGTCGCGGCCAACCGGTTAGGGGAACGTCGTCTTCACGAACTGCTCGAAGAATGGGGGAGCCAGCGTTTTGACGTCTCAGCTACAGCATTGGTGGAGTACGCGGCCCGTCGTACCCGCTCAGCTATTGAGCAACTGCCCGATGGGACCGGAACATTCACGGATTATCTGGAACATGACGGCAATCAGGAGAACCCACTGGCCATTACGGCCACGGTAGAAGTTGCCGGGGACCGCCTGACCGTGGACTTTTCTGAGACTACCGACCAGGTCGCCGGAGCCGTGAACTGTTCGTGGGCGGTCACCGAAGGATGCGTCGCCTACGTCATCAAACTCCTGACAGACTCATCTCTGCCGTCCAATGCAGGACTGATGCAACCCATTGAGGTGACAACTCGGGAAGGCTCCCTGGTGGCCGCCACATTCCCAGCCCCCGTCTCTAATGGTAATATTCAAACCTCACAGCGGATCGTGGATGCCCTGTTGGGTGCGTTTCAGCAGTTCGCGCCTGAACACGTGCCGGCAGCTTCTTCTGGTTCCATGTCGATCATGACCATCGGTGGATTCGACCATGTCACGGGCCAGTATTTTTCCTACGTTGAAACATATGGTGGCGGCCAAGGGGCGATGCCTGATCAAGACGGCGCCTCGGCGGTTCACACGCATATGACCAACACCAGAAATACGCCGTGCGAAGTGATCGAACGGGAATACCCATTACGTGTTGAGGCCTATCGCATCGTCGAACAGACCGGCGGGACCGGAGAGTATTCCGGTGGAGATGGGCTCCTACGTCGTTTGACGCTGACCCGAGGTACCGCCCAGGTGGTTGCTGGAACGTCACGCGTAACAACCTTGCCTTGGGGGCTGGCCGGCGGTAGTGCAGGTCAGCCGGGCGAGGTGATCCGGCATGGCAACGATGGGGATGAAACTCGTGAGTCCATGACCCGCTTCGATGTTCGCTCCGGTGAGGGGATTACGATTCAAACCGCCGGTGGCGGTGGCTACGGTCAACAACAGTAACCTGATAACAACACGATGAAAGGTGGCACATGACTGCCGCAGCAACAATCGCCGAAGTCAAACAGGTTTATTCGAGCGGCCGCACACGCAGTGTCGCATGGCGTCTGAGCCAGCTTGCCGCCCTACAACAACTGCTCGAAGAAAATGGCCCAATCCTTGAGGCGGCTCTGGCCCAAGACTTAGGCAAGAACGCGTTTGAGTCCTGGGTGTCCGAAATTGGGCAGGTATTGACTGAAATTCGTTGGCTCCGTAAACATACCGCGCAGTGGGCCAAACCCCAACGCGTTCGCACGCCGCTGGCGCTGTGGCCGGCAAAATCGATGATCGAACACGAACCACGCGGTACGGTTCTGATTATCGCACCGTGGAACTATCCGGTGATGTTGGGTTTATCCCCACTAGCGGGTGCCGTGGCGACGGGCAACACCGTTGTTCTCAAACCGTCTGAGGTTGGTAGCGCCATGGAAACCGTGCTCCAGGAATTAATCCCCTATTATCTGGATCCCCATGCGGTCCGCGTGGTTACCGGTGGCCCTGACGTCGTGCACGAAATGCTTGATGCCCAGCCCGACTACGTGTTTTTCACCGGGTCACCCAAGGTCGGCTCGATCATCGCCTCGGCCTGTGCGGAACGGCTGATCGAATACACGCTCGAACTGGGAGGGCAGTCACCGGCCTACGTACACCACGATGCAGATCTTGCCACGGCAGCTTCACGACTGGTGTGGGGCAAATACCTCAATGCCGGACAAACCTGCGTGGCACCGAATCACATTTACGTCCATGACTCGATAGCAGCTGATCTCGTGACAGCTATGACAAAGGAACTCCGGCGGCAATTTGGCAAAGACCATGCTACGAATCGCAGTTATCCACGCATGATTACCTCCGACCACACCGAATCTCTAGCGGATCTCCTCGCTGAGACAACCGGAGATGTGGTCTACGGCGGGAATAGCAACCCCACGAAACGCTATTTCGAACCCACCATTGTGACCGATGTGGGAGAAGACGATGCGCTGATGTCCCGAGAGCTCTTTGGTCCTGTGCTGCCAGTCATCGCCGTCAACGGTGCCGACGACGCCATTGACCGGATGGCTAAACGCGAGAACCCGTTGGCGTTCTACTTGTTTACCCAGTCAGAAGCGGTCAAAGACCATGTACGGCCACGAGTTACTGCCGCCGGTATCGGGATCAATGTTCCGCTGATGCACCTGGCTACACCACATATGCCTTTTGGTGGGGTTGGTAGCTCGGGTCACGGGAGGTACCACGGAGTGTGGTCCCTACGAACCTTCAGCCACGAACGCGCCGTATTAGACAAACCGCTCAAACCGGACACCTTAAAACTGGTGAAGCACCCGGCGCCCTTCTGGGCGAATTGGGCGGTGCGTAGACTCCTTACCGGCGGATATAACCCGGGCCGGGATCTGGCCCAAGCCCGATGGTATCGGAACGACCCCCTGGACTAGGCCCACACGACGCAAAACCTCCGGCAGCTCCCAGAAACCGCTAAAATGTGAGAATCTAGTCGCTGTGACAGGAAGGAGACTGAGTCATGATGAAGCATGACGGCTACGTGGTCGATCACGAACTCAAAAGATCTGACCCTGACCGTTCGTCTTCTCTTGTACTTGGTGCACCTCATTATCCAGGCGAACATTGCCACATTCCCGTAGTTCGATGCCGAAAAGGCCCTCTGGATCGTGGTCCAAACCAACGACAAATTTCAGGCATGCCGCGAGACAATACGGCACGCACTCAACGCTTTGCCATACTCTGGAATGGAAAGATCATGAGGGTGCCGGCCAGAACTGCTCATAGGTGGGCCGGTAATCGTATCAAGCGAGTATGGCAAATGTTGCGGCAGAAGCCTTCCACTAGTCCCATAATATGCAGTGCGACTCCTGGGCGTCACAACTCCGTGCAGGTCTGCAGGTCACACAGAATTGAAAACAATGTCTAAATTATTTGGTACCGACGGTGTTCGAGGCGTAGCCAACGAGAAAATCACCGTTGAACTTGCAACGAAACTCTCTCAGGCAGCCGCGGAGGTCCTTGGTCATGAAGACTCTGTCAGTCGCCGACCCAAAGCCGTTGTTGCTCGTGACCCACGAATCTCGTCGGAATTTATCAACGCTGCCGTCTCAGCCGGGTTAGCGTCATCCGGGGTCGACGTGTTTGATGCAGGGGTATTGCCAACGCCTGCTGCCGCGTATCTTGTGGACGACATCCATGCCGACTTCGGCGTGATGATCTCTGCATCGCACAACCCCGCACCAGATAACGGAATCAAATTCTTATCGCGCGGAGGCGAGAAGCTCACCGACGCTCAAGAGGATCGCATCCTGGAGCAAATGGAGCACGAGCCGCGTCGGCCGATCGGTGCAGAAGTTGGTCGCGTACGACGTTTTTCCGATGCGGAAGATCGTTACGCATTGCATTTGCTGAAGTCGATGCCAAACCGTTTGGACGGCATGAAAATCGTCATTGATGCCGCGCACGGCGCTGGCTCCGGGGTGGCACCAGAAGTGTTCACACAGGCCGGAGCCGAAGTGGTTGTGATCGGTGCTGACCCGGATGGGTTGAACATCAACCAGCATTACGGCTCTACCCATATGGAGAATCTCCAGGCTGCGGTGCTGGAGCGCGGTGCAGATCTCGGTGTGGCGCTTGATGGCGACGCCGATCGGTTCCTGGCGGTCGATCACAAGGGCACCATCATTGACGGTGACCAGATCATGGCGATTATGGCCGTCGCACTCAAAGATCAGGGCGTGCTCAAAGACGACACCCTGGTGGTGACCGTGATGAGTAACCTTGGCCTGAAATTGGCCATGCAGCAGCACAACATTCACGTGGTCGAGACAAAGGTGGGGGACCGGTACGTATTAGAAGCGATGGCCGCCGAGCAGGCCTCGCTGGGTGGGGAACAATCAGGCCACATTATTTTCTCGCAGTGGGCGACCACCGGAGACGGTATTCTTACCGGCCTGCATCTAGCCGCTCGGATGAATGCAACGAAGAAGAAGCTGTCTGAACTGGCGACCGTGATGACACGCTTGCCACAGGTGTTGATTAACGTAAAAGACGTGGACAAAGCCGCCGTGGATGACCACGCGGTGGTGAAGCAAGAAGTTGTCGCCGTTGAGGCCCAACTGGGCGAAACGGGACGGGTCTTGTTGCGACAGTCGGGGACTGAGCCCGTTGTCCGAGTCATGGTCGAAGCTGCCGATAAGGCCACCGCCCAGCAACAAGCTCAGTACTTGGCTGATGTGGTCTCTGAGAACTTGCCACTGTGACACATCCAGAATCTGAAGAGCACTTCGAGAAGGATCGCGGCACGCACGGTTACTTTGAGCGCGATGTCGACGATTTCCATCGCGAAGCAAATGTTTTAGCGGGTCACGACCCACACGACGTTTCGGCTGATCCTCCCCAGAATCTTCGGCTACGCCGCCTCTTCGTCTTTGCGACTCTGACAATCATTGGATTCCTCGCCGCTGGACTAGCTTTTGGGTTGATGGCTCTGCCAGAATGCGAGAACCCGCAATATAACTGGATGCCCTGTATTCCGAATTTCTAGACCCTATAAAGCTAGAAGGCCGCCGAAGACTCAGAGTAGTCTTCGGCGGCCTTTGTCGTACAAGAACTGTGGGTAAGGGTCTTAGTGTTTCGTACCGGGTACTAGAGCGTCGCGAATCTCAGTCAGCAGTGCGACCTCTTCAGTTGGCTCTTCTTCAGCGTGTTTACCACGCATCTCAATGAGTTTATTCATTGGCATCACGATAGCGAAGTAGACGGCTGCCGCAATCAGCAAGAAATTCACGATTGCCGTGAGGAGGACCCCGAAAGCAAGTTCGTTGCCGTTGAGGGTAATCTTGGCGAAATCATCGAAGTTCGGCGATCCGACCAGTGCGGAGATGAACGGCATGAGCACCGAGTCCGTCAGCGTTGTGACAACCTGAGTGAACGCGGCACCGATAATGACTGCAACGGCAAGGTCCATGACGTTACCTTGCGTAAGAAAATCTCTAAATCCTTTAAACATGGGTCACAGTATAGAACTGACGAACGTCCACTGCCCTGAGGCGCACCTCACGTCAAGGCCTAATCTTCGTAGTCGGGCGCGGGGTCAAGCCCAAATTCATCTTCGGCGACCCCAGAATTATGGTAAATTCGGGTCGAAAATTGTTCACCGAAATAACGAAGATGCCACGGTTCATACTGAAAACCGGTGATGTCCTGGCCGTCTTCGGGATAACGCACGACAAAACCATACTCGTGCGCATGCTCCGCCAGCCACTCACCAGCCTCGGTTTGCCCAAAGCTTGTTTGGAGTGTGTGCTGCCCGTCGGGAGAGTCAATATCCATGGCTAATCCGGTTTGGTGTTCCGAATGGCCGGGGCGAGAGGACATGCCGTTCGTATTATCGTCGCCGTATCGCTCTAGATAGCTGTCGTATAACTGTTGCTGGTAGTCATAGGAACGGAAGGAAGAAATGGCCTGTAACTCAATATCATCTTCTTGAGCCGCAACAAACATATCTTCGGCGGCTTCAGCAGCTTCCTCACGCAGTTGTTGGTTCCCGTCAGTGAAATCGGAGGAGAGTTCGACAAGATCGTCGGGCGTATAGTCCGCCGGCAGTGCGCGAAGTTTATTGACGATGACTGTGATCGAATCTGGCGAATCCACATCCTCGGGTACCAGCGTGTCGGGGTCTGCTGTACTTTTAGCCCCCGAGTCCTCGGCTTGCTGAGAAGATTCTGACGGTTTGGGTCCATCAGTTTCTTGCGATTCCGGAAGCGTGACCTCAGTCTGTGGGATTTCCGAGGTGATACGAGAGGTAGAAGTTTCGGAAGGTTCAGCAGTGGTTTTGTCGTCGCTGGCGTCCTTGGCTGCGGACGCGGTATCTACACTTTCAGATGCTGTCGATCCAGTCGTTGCACTTGACTCGGATTCCAGGGCAGCTTCGACGGTTTCCTGTCTTCCGTCCTCGGTCATGGACGATTCAGGACGGGCTGTACTGGCGTCAGACGTGTCCTGCAGCGTCGTATTCTCACGATGCTGCGTGTACGCCTTGTGATCCAAGGGGGAATAGGCGGTGACTTCGCGTCCCATGGTTTCTGCAATGACCACAGGAGATGCATAGAGCGCTCCGGCGAGGCACGTCAGGGTGACCGCCGTGGCGGTAAACGTCACCTTAGGGGTGCGCAACATTGCTAAATCTTCCTCATTAACACGCGCTTGACATGGTGGTCGGCGTTCTTTGTTAATACTAACTTAGCTCGGCCGCGGGTTGGTAGGACGTTTTGCACAAGGTTGGGGCCGTTGATGCGGTCCCAAATACCGGTGGCTGTTTCGACAGCCTCGTCATCGGTGAGCGCTGCGTACCGGTGGAAATACGAGTTTGGATCTGCGAATGCACCGGATCGCATTTCCATGAAGCGGTTAACATACCAATTGCGAACCGCTCGGTGGCTGGCATCCACATAGATTGAGTAATCGAAGAAATCCGAGACCGAGAGTCCTGAGGTGCCATCAGAGCGGGCCCGTGGTGGGGCTAAAACGTTGAGTCCCTCGACGATCAGTACATCCGGTCGGCGGACCACGATCTGTTGATTCGGCACAATGTCGTAGGTCAGGTGCGAGTACATCGGCGCGCGTACTTCTGGGACACCGGATTTCACATCGGAAACAAAACGTAGCAGACGACGACGGTCAAAAGACTCGGGGAACCCCTTTCGCTCCATGAGCCCGCGGCGACGTAATTCCGCATTGGGGTACAGGAAGCCATCGGTGGTCACAAGCTCAACCCGCGGGGTATTGGGCCAGCGACGCAGCATCTCTTGCAGTACACGAGCGATCGTGGACTTTCCGACGGCGACGGAACCGGCGACACCAATTACAAACGGGGTACGCCGGGTTGTTTCGCCCAGAAACTCATTGGACGCTTCCCGAAGTCTGGCAGATCCGTCAACATAAATGCTCAACAACCGGGAAAGTGGGAGGTAGACCTCTGCGACTTCAGTCAGTGACAGCCGGTCGCCCAGCCCACGGAGTCGTTCGACGTCAGATTGGTCAAAGGGTTGCTCGAGCTGATGCGCTAGCCTGGACCATGTAGAACGGTCGAGCTCGATGAACGGTGAATACGTCTGTTGTGGTTCGACCGGTGGTGAACCCACAAACGAGATGGGCTCAGTTACAGGACTCACCGGGGTATTCGGAGATTCTGAGGGACCCTGTTGAGGGTAGGGCGCATCGTTGATGTGGTAATTCACCTATTCATTATCGCTCATAGGCCGGCGAAGTGGGCAATTATTGATAAACAGCTTCACTATCGGCTTGTTGCCTTGCCACCCACGACATAGCAGGAGGATCGTTGGCCAGTGCCGATGACCAGGTCAAAACACCGGCTAACAGTGCCGGACTCGTTCAAGCGTTTCTGGCCTACTCTCTCTGGGGTGCACTCCCCATAGTATTTGCCGTGTACATGACTCCCAACCCCGTGGATCTCTTGGCTTGGCGCATTGTGCTGGCTCTTGGCATCACGCTGGTGACGGTCGCTATCGTCCGGGGTGGTTGGAGACGGCTGGGGCTGGTCTTGAAAAACCGGCGCGACCACCTGCTGCTGATCCTGGCCGGACATTTGATCGCGGTGAACTGGGGTCTTTATATTTACGCTGTGGCAAGCTATCGGGTGCTCGAAGCCTCACTGGGCTATTTCATTAACCCGTTGATGACCATTGTGCTGGGCGTCGTGTTATTGGGGGAGCGGTTGCGTCCGCTCCAATGGATCGCCGTGGGTGTTTCCCTGGTAGCCGTGATCATTCTGACCATCGATTACGGAAACCTTCCGTGGGTCTCGTTGACTCTGGCTATTTCCTTTGCGTTCTATGGTCTGGTGAAAAACAAGCTGGGACCGACTGTCGATTCGTTGACCGGATTAACGGTGGAAACCATGTGGTTGTCTATCCCCTCGACCGCGTGGATAGTGCTGGCCTCCATGGGGGTCTTCGCCACGGCGGGCGGGATCGGTGTCTTCGAATCCTTTGACACCTTGCGAGCATACTCACTGCCCGTGATTGGTCTGGTGACCGTCGTCCCGCTAATCCTTTTTGCTGGAGCTGCAGCGCGCTTGCCGTTGTCGACGGTCGGCATGTTTCAATATATTGCTCCGATCGCCCAATTTTTATTCGGGTATTTTGTGTTCGAAGAAGTGATGTCCACCGGCCGCTGGATTGGGTTCATTCTTGTGTGGGTTGCCGTGCTGATATTGATCGGCGATGCCCTTCGGCAAATCCGACAAAATCCGAAGTTACGTATCAAAACATCGCAACAGTCACGTGAAGAAAAGGTAGACTACCAAGCATGATCATTGGCATTGGTGTGGACATGGTTGATATTGCGCGCTTCGAGCGGCAGCTGGAACGGACTCCAAAACTGCGTGACCGGTTGTTCACTCCCGCAGAACGAGAACTGAGTCTGCAATCATTGGCTGCACGTTTTGCCGCGAAAGAGGCTGTCGCCAAAGCACTCTCTGCCCCCGCCGGCATGAACTGGCAGCACTGCCAGATTGGCCGCGAACCCTCGGGCGAACCCTACGTGGTCTTGACCGGCACGGTTGCGGATATCTCAGAGGCCAAAGGTGTTCGGCGCTGGCACCTGTCGTTGTCTCACGACGGCGGTTGGGCGACCGCCATGGTTATCGCAGAGGGCTAATGCAACCCGTTTTTACCGGAACCCAGGTACGCGGCGCTGAAGCGCCCTGGCTGGAAGCCGGTCATGGTCCCGCACTGATGCGTCAAGCAGCCTGGGGCCTGGCACACCGTACTCGCCAACTCTTACAACAACGTGGTCCCGTGTATGGCAGCCGTGCGGTCGGACTCATCGGCAAGGGGAATAACGGCGGAGATACCCTCTGGGCCCTGAGTTTTCTTGCCGACCGCGGCGTATCGATCGCTGCGGTAGCCATCAACGCCACCGCAGACCAGTTCCATCCGGAAGGGCTTGCCGCGTTTCAGCGCGCCGGTGGACGACTGGTTTCGAAGATCGATGCCGCCACCGACGTTGTGGTTGATGGGGTATTTGGTACCGGCTTCCACGGTAGCTTTGACCTCCCCGGCTTTTTGACCGACCACGACCTGGCTATTCCTCAAACTGCAGCAATCATTGCGTGCGACGTTCCATCGGGCCTCATGGCCGATACCGGCGACATCCCGGGCAACGCATTACGCGCTGATGCCACGGTGACATTTGGTGCGCCCAAGCTGGGTTTATTTGTCGGCGAAGGCGGTCAACACAGTGGCGACGTCACGGTGGTTGACATTGGCCTGGGTGTAGAACTTGCCGCGGTGCAAGATCCATGGTGGATGGCTGACGAACCTGATGTCCGCGCTGGGTTTGGCCCACCGCGGTGGGATGCCCATAAGTATTCGCGCGGCGTGCTGTCGGTGGTGGCAGGATCACCGCAGTATCCCGGAGCCGCGGTGCTGGTAGTGAATGCCGTCGCCGCAACCGGAGTGGGGTACATCAGTTTGGTCGCGCAACGTCCCCGCGACAACAGTGTGGCTGACCAAGTGTTGGCCGCCCACCCGCAGGTCGTGATTGAAGCTCAAGTTGCCCAGAAAGCCACCGCCGTAGTGATTGGTCCGGGGTTCGGCAACACGGCTGACGAGCGCGATGATTTCACCGCAGCGCTTCAGGTAGCACAGCGTCAACAGCTACCGGTGCTCGTGGACGCCTCGGGCCTGGATTTACTGGATGAAGACATGCTGATGCAAACCTTCGCTGCCATGGTGCTCACCCCACACATCGGCGAAATGCAACGTCTTACGAAACGTCTGGCACCAGACCTGCAGGAACAACACCCGGTAGCACAAGCTGCCGCGTTTGCCCAGCGCTTCGGCGTTTGGATCGTACTGAAATCAGCCGACACCTATGTTCTTTCCCCCGGGACACTGCGCAGCGTGCACCCTGCCAAAACTTCGGAGCTGGCTACGGCCGGCACCGGCGACACTTTAGCTGGGATCCTCGGCGCTGGCATCGCATCGCTTGATGCCACAGACGACGACTTTCACCAGCAACTTTTTACCGTGTTAGCCTCAGGAGTGCGCTTGCACTCCCTGGCCGGCGAACTTGCTGCCGCAGACGGCGGGATCGTGGTCTCCAGCCTGCAAGACGACATCCGTGAAGCGAAACGCCAGGCGATGGCGTCGTCGTAGCAACTGTGTCGATCTGCAGAAACGCCAACGGTCTGGAATAATGGGTGACATCATGGCTACAAGTTGGACTGCAACATCGGAACGCTGGGTGACAATTGATCACTCAGCGTTAGCTCATAATATCGACACGATCGCTCGCTGGGTAAAGCCGGCCCAAGTGATGGCGGTGGTAAAAGCTGATGGGTACGGCCACGGCGCCGTCGAAATTGCCCAGACCGCGGTGGCAGCCGGCGCAACCTGGCTTGGCACCGCGCACGTTCGAGAAGCCCTCGCCCTGCGCGAAGCCGGTATCACGGCACCTCTGGTTGCCTGGCTGCATACTATTAGCACTCCGTTTGAAGCAGCGGTAGCCCACAACATTGACCTAGGCGTTTCTGGCCCGGAAATTGAATCGGTGGCCGACGCCGCCCGAGCAACCGATCTGCCCGCACGCATCCACTTGAAAATCGATACCGGGCTGTCTCGCAACGGTGCGGTGCCCGAGGAATGGGACGCGCTGTGCCGCCGAGCCTCGGAACTGCAGCAGTCGGGTGTGGTCCGCGTGGTCGGAGTATTCACGCACTTCGCCGTAGCCGATGATCCGGTGGGCGAATCCGACGTTGATGAGCAATTACGCGTCTATCACGAAGCCGTCGACACCGCCCGAAAACACGGGCTCACCGTGGATGTGCGCCATGTCGCGAACTCCCCGGCGCTGCTCTCACGTCCCGATACGCACCTCGATATGGTCCGTGCCGGCGTGGCCATCTACGGGCTGAGCCCTTTCCCGGATCGCACCGCCGAAGACCTCGGGCTGCGCCCGGTTATGAGCTTTGGCACCACCGTGGCGCATAACAAGCCAGCCGACGAAGGCACCGGAGTGTCCTATGGATACTCCTATCGCGTGCAGAAACCCACCAGGCTCGCGCTGATCCCGTGCGGTTATGCCGATGGCGTGCCACGCATTGCTGAAGGTGCACCCGTTTGGATCGACGGGGAGTACTATCGCGTCACGGGTCGTATTGCCATGGACCAGTTTGTCGTGGACCTCCACACCGACCGCGCAGACGATTCGACCGCGCCGGTGGGGACCACGGTCGAACTCTTCGGCTCAAAATCCGGTATCCCATCTGATGCGTGGGCCCAAGCCTCCGGCAGTATTAACTATGAAATTGTCACCCGCATCGGTGCTCGCGTGCCACGAATTCATCAACAGTGGGTGTGACCATGGAATACACCGCAGACCTGGCCGACCTGGCTGCAACTAAAAATTTTGCGCTCGCCGTTGCTAATCAACTGCAGGCCGGCGACGTCATCATCCTGACCGGTGAACTCGGCGCCGGCAAAACCACCTTCACGCAGGGACTGGCGCGTGGTCTTGGCATTACCGCCCCAATTACCTCACCGACGTTTGTGCTGGCACGCCATCACGTCCACCCCGCAGACGGTCTGGACCTCGTGCACGTCGATGCCTACCGGATGAGCGGCGAAGATGAACTCGCCAGCCTGGATTTGGAAACCGCACTGGAAGACTCAGTGATCGTTGTGGAATGGGGCCGTGGCACAGCCGAAGCGCTCACCGATGCCTATCTGGATATTGAACTGCAGCGCCCCGGAGCCGTCACCGACGAACTTATCACGGACTTTTCCGATGACGACGTTGAAGAACCCCGCACCGTCGTGGTCACCGGATACGGGCCACGCTGGCAAGGAAGCAGCCTCGTATGAGCCAAACCTATCTCGCCTTAGATACGTCCGCGACGGCTTCGGCGGCCGTGCTGCGCGACGACGACGTGGCGGCACACCGCTCCACCGGCTCACAGCGCAACCACTCCGAAGTGTTGGCAGGGTTCATCACCGAGGTCCTAACAGAATCCGGGATTGATCCCAGCACAGCCAAGGGCCTCGACGGCATCTTCGTGGGAGTAGGCCCCGGCCCATTCACCGGACTGCGTGCGGGGATTATCACAGCTCAAACGTTGGCCCATACCTGGAAGCTGCCGGTCTACGGGGTCCTGAGCTTGGATAGCCTAGCCCACCGGGTTGCGGCAGAAGCATTCCGTATCGGAGCCCAAGAATTCGTGGTCGCCACTGATGCCCGACGCAAAGAAGTCTACTGGGCCCACTATGACAACATCGGCGGCCAACCTCAGCGACTCTACGGCCCATTCGTTAATGCCGCCCACGAAGTCACCGAGCTGCCCGTATTCGGTGCTGGAGCAGGACTCTACCCGGAGGAACTCTTTGGGATCACCGGGTTCACCGACGCGGTACCCGATGCCACCGACATCGCTGCCTACGGTACCGTCGCACTACGCCGGGGCCGTGGGTTGCAACCGGTCGAACCGCAATATTTACGTGGCCACGATGCCAAAATCCCCAAACAGCTGCGCCCATGAACCTACCAGCTCATCTTCCCCTGCCCGACGGCTACAGCATGCGGCCCTGGGGCGAGCACGATGTCGAGGCCGTGGCACAACTCGACGCCCTCGTCTTTGGTCCCGACAGCTGGTCCCATGACATTTTTAGCTATGAATACCAGGCCTCAATGGACCAGAGCCCGCACAGTTTCTACCAGGTCATCACGCATTACGACGTCGTCGTCGGATTTGCCGGTCTCCTGTATGGACCACCCTTCGCCGATGTCACCACCATAGGGGTCCACCCCGATCACACCGGCAAAAAACTCGGCGCAGCACTGTTGGTATGGCTAATGCGCACCGCCGATGCCCTCGGTGCGATGGACATCCTGCTGGAAGTGCGCGCCGATAACACCGCGGCGCAACGTCTTTATGCCCACAACGGATTCGAACACATCCACACCAGACCCAGGTATTATCCTGGCGGTGCAGACGCCTGGGTCATGCGGAAACGACTGCGCGAAGCCGGCCCCTCGACAGCCGCTGCGCTGATGGACAAGGAGTAACGTGAAACATCCCATCGTTCTAGGGATCGAAACCTCATGCGACGAAACCGGTATCGGTATCGTCGCCGGGACCAACCTGCTAGCTCACCAGGTGGCCTCCTCGATGGATGAACACGTGGCCTTCGGCGGGGTCATTCCCGAAATCGCCGCTCGCGCCCACGTCACCGAATTCCTGCCCGTACTCGATGCGGCGCTGGAAGAAGCCAAGGTGTCCATCGACGACGTTGATGCCATCGCCGTCACCGCAGGCCCCGGGCTCGCCGGTGCCCTCATGGTGGGAGTCGCCGGGGCCAAAGCTTTGGCGTTAGCCACTGGGAAACCGCTCTATGGGATCAACCACCTGATCGCCCACATCGGGGTCGGCTACCTGGATGCGTCAGGAGCCGATCTGAGCAACGTCAACCAGCTGGGTGCCCTCCTCGTGTCAGGTGGGCACACCGAAATGTTGAAGATTAACTCGCTGACCTCCGACGTCGAATTACTCGGTGGCACCATCGACGACGCAGCAGGCGAAGCCTATGACAAAGTCGCCCGACTGATCGGCGCCGGCTACCCGGGAGGCCCCATCATCGACAAGATGACCCGCGAAGGCAACCCACAGGCCTTCACATTCCCACGCGGCCTGAGCGCCCCAAAAAACATGGGCACCCCGGCCGCACCAGGGAAAGACCGCTACAACTGGTCCTTCTCCGGCCTCAAAACTGCGGTATCCCGTGCCGTAGAACAATTTGAAATTCGTGACATGGAAGTTCCTGCCACAGATATCGCAGCATCGTTCCAAGAGGCCGTGGCAGACGTCATCACGAAAAAAGCGGTACTTGCGGCCACCGAGCAAGGCATCGACCACATACTGCTCGGCGGGGGAGTGGCCGCCAATTCACGACTGCGCGATCTGCTGACCGAACGCACCCAGGCTGCAGGCATCGGCCTGACCATTCCACCCATCAACCTGTGTACCGACAATGGTGCGATGGTCGCAGCCCTGGGCGCACAACTGGTCGCAGACGAAATTGCCCCATCGGCTCTGGGCTTCTCCGCCGACCCAACTCAACAGGTTAGTCTCATCTCTGTCTAAGCTCGCCGACCCTCAGTGATTGCCGAACTCAGCAAAAACCTGATAGAGATCATAGGGACGTTATATCTGTGAGAGATATGCCTCCTGGAAAGGTTACGTATGTCGCCGTCAACCGTCGGACTTGCCATCTTGCTCCTTGGAGTGCTGGCATTAGTCGGCATCATGATCCGAGTTCGCAGCCGAACCGCGCAGAAACTCTTTTTACCGGTATCGATCATTTCCGGATTCATCGCACTTATCCTGGGTCCGCAGGTGATCGGCCGAATCGGCGAAGGGCTCGGCTGGGACGCACTGGCCGACGGCGGTATCTTTTCAGCCGGCGTACTCGAAGTCTGGGGCGAACTCCCCGGCCTGCTCATCAGCGTGGTCTTTGCTGCCCTCTTTTTAGGCACCAGACTGCCGTCGCCCAAAAGCGCGGTCAAACTCCTGGGACCACAGCTATCACTAGGCGTCACATTCGCCGCCGGTCAATACGTCATCGGCATTGCGCTCGCGGTCGCCATACTCGTGCCATTATTCAATGTCAGCCCCATGTTTGGAGCGCTGATTGAAATCGGGTTTGAAGGTGGCCACGGCACGGCCGCGGGCATGGCTCCGGTCATGACGGAACTGGGCTTCGAAGAAGGTGGCGACCTTGCCTTGGCGATGGCCACCGTCGGGATTTTGTCCGGAGTGATTATCGGGGTCATTGCCGTGAACTGGGCAGCACGCCGCGGCCACTCCGAAACCCTGGATGTTTCGGCCAATAAGGACCCAGAGATCGCTCGCGGCATTTATTCTCGTGAACAGCCCTCCGGAGGGTTGCTAACGGTACGCACAGAATCGCTCGACACGTTGACCCTGCATATCGGTATTATCGCGGTAGCCGTGCTGATCGGACAGGTTCTCCTCTCAGGGCTACAGGCAGTTGAACAGTGGTTGTGGGCCGATAGTATCGAGATCTTCTCGTACGTTCCATTGTTCCCACTGGCCATGCTGGGCGGCGTCATCATCCAGCTGGTTGCCGACCAAACCGGTCTGGGCAACATGATTGACCGCGGAACCATGGAACGCATCCAGGGTCTGGCCCTAGACACACTCATCATCGCCGCTCTAGCAACCCTGTCACTAGACGCTATTGCCAACAACATCGGACCGTTCGTCATTCTGGCCGTCGCTGGCGTGCTCTGGAACGTGTTCGTTCTGTTCTTCCTGGCGCCACGCTATATTCAGAGCTTCTGGTTTGAACGTGGCATCGCCGACTTCGGGCAGTCCATGGGTGTGACAGCCACGGGACTGTTGTTGCTGCGCATGGCCGACCCACACCAGAAAAGTCCGGCCTATGAAGCATTCGGTTATAAACAGCTCGTCTTCGAACCATTCTTTGGCGGGGGCCTTGTCACAGCGGCGTCGATTCCACTGATCGTGCAGTTGGGTCCGTACCCGCTATTGATCATCATGATCGTGTTGCTTATTGCTTCGCTGCTCAGTGGACTCTTCTACTTTGGAAAGCGGGCGACCTTCACAGTGGGCCAATCCTCGTGACTACCCGCTCCAGTCGCGCGAGAGCTCTTAGCGCCAATTGAGAATAGAATTGGTGGTTTCCTCGGCAGAGGCCAAGACTAACGACGCTAGCTTCGCCTGGTCGACACGCATGCCGAATGCCGAATCCGTCATCGTCCTATGCCGTGCCGCGGCTGTGCCAACACTCATCATGTCTTCAACCCAACCGAGTTCCCGTAAGCAGTCAAGTTCTGCCGCGATGGGTTCTAAACGATTGAGTACGTGCTTCAGGTGGTCGGTTACCAACATTTCGGTGCCCTGCGAGTCGATAATAATGATGGCATCGAGACCGTAACGTGCCGCGCGCCATTTGTTTTCCTGCACGTACCAGGGCGGCAAGATCTCGATATCGTGAACTGCGTCAGCATCGGAACCGACGGCTTCGTGCACCAGACACTGCGTCAACGCGGTGATCGCCCCGACCTGCTGCAGTGTGGAAACACTGTCACACACGCGCTGTTCCACAGTGCCAAACCTTGGCACAGGGCGAATATCCCAGCGCACTTCTGTCACGTCATCGGCAACGCCAACGCGCAAGAGATCGGCGACAACCCGCTCATAGTCAGACCATGCGTGATATTGGAATGGTAGCCCCGACGTTGGCAACTGTTGGAAGAGGAGCGTGCGTTGCGAAACATAGCCGGTGTCGTATCCTCCCCAGAATGGGCTGGATGCACTCAGTGCCAGCAGATGAGGGTAGTACTGAATCAGCTGGTTTACTGCGGGCATGGCTTTGGCTACGTTATCTAATCCAATATGCGTATGAATGCCATAGATCAACATTTGCTGACCCCAATACTGGGTCCGATCGAGCATCTTTTGGTATCTCCACCCCGTGGAGATCTGCTCGTCCAAGGCGTTGGCGAATGGATGGGTGCCCTGCGAGAACAGCGTGAGATGTTCTTCAGTTGCAACGTCCAGGAGGTGACGACCAGCAGTAGCTAGCTGGTCCAGTCCCTGTGAGACGGTTTCACATACGCCGGTCACGAGCTCAACGGTGTTGAGCATGAACTCACCGACTACTTGAAACGGCTCATCGCCGGTGCTTCAAGTTTGCCAAGAATATCGTCGCTGACATTGCGTAACTCACCTGTGATGGGATCAACGAGCCCGAGTTCCCATTCGACGCCGACCGTCGATTGGGCAGACTTCGCAAATTCTAAGTGCACGCCATAGCCTCCATGAATTAGGGTCTCCATTATGGTACCGGCCGACGATCGGGCCGTATGTTCTGCGCTATTTTGCGTCCGAACCGTTTAGGTCTTCCAAGCCGTGAGCTAAAGAATTTTCGAGATCTGTTGCTCCGAATTGGGTCAGTCATGACAAAATGCTCAGCAGGATTCCGGCTATTTCATGTTTTTTGATGGAAATATTCCATTATTTTTGGGCAGGTGACATCAGAAGATTTCCGCCACCTCGTCAGGTGCGCACAAATACAACGTATTTCCGTTGCGATTGTATGCCGTTTCGGGCTTTGTGGGGGCTGTATGTTCGCTGAGGAAATAGTGATCTGAATAACCACATTTGTTCTTGCGCTAATTCATGAAGGCTTACTAGACTGTCATCTGTTAGCTTAGGTATGCCTAAG
>NZ_JAKDKW010000085.1 GCF_030453185.1 Yaniella sp.
CACAATGGGGGCAATGACATAACCGATGAGATACCCGGCTGTTGGAGAAACAAAGACACCGATGCCTCCGCGACCACCAGCCAATAGTGGCAGCCCGATGGCCACACCGAGTATGAGCAACCCCATTGAGGCGGCACCACGCCATGGGCCAAGCACCGCACCGGCGAGCATAACCCCGAGAGATTGCAAGGTGATGGGCACCCCGCCCGCCAAGGTAATGGAACCCACTAGGCCCATCGCGGCTGTAAGTGCCGCAAAAACCGCTATGCGGGCTAAATCTCGGACAGACAAGGTTACTCCTCTGCAAACAACTTACTGAACACTGTTCATTGAATGACATCCAGTGTAGCCTGGCTTCTGGCCGGGTGTCATAAACATCAAGGAGTCCTTGGAGCGAACCTGACTAATATGGCAGAAACTTGCACCTAGCGAGGTAAGGCTACCAACGGGGTAAATCATTCCGGCTGCGGCCAACCAATTCCGTAGTGGATGCATGGCCGGACGAAAATCTCATGAAGGTATACAAGCTCCGCAGCTCGTGGAGGACCTTTTCCGCATATTCATTGGCCAAATCCGCTATTACCAGATGATGAGATGTCAACCATCGGGGAAGTGACGCTGCAAAAACGCTGAACCCAAAACCCGCAAGCTTACGCGCATCTAATATGAATATCGGCACAGCTCCCGAAGAACCAAACGGCATGTCGTACATGCACTTCAGCGAAGGTCTCGGCGAGATCGCTCTGATAGTCATCGCCTACCGATTATGGTTAGTCACATTGGGATACGACCCAAGCCAACTGCTGAAATGAGGCTCTTGTGTCGTTTCCGTGGGTAACGAAACTGTGATGTAACCCAGACACGCCGCTTCTGGTCTAGGTTTTGAGGTGTTGAATCTCCAAAACCATAGTGACGTGGAAGCGGCGTGCAGAATACTAGTTTATGGCGTGGGCTACTGGGTGTCGACAAAACGACCATTATTGAGGCCGTCGCCTACGCCGAAGACCAGGACATCGTGGTCGTGGATGTCCGACCGGCCAAGCGGTTCACGCCACGCTGTGGTGTCTGTGAACGCAGGGCTGTTTTCTATGATCCCGGTGAGGGTCCCAGGCGGTGGCGGGGACTGGATTTAGGCACCGTCCCGGTGTATTTACAATCCCAAGCGCCGCGGGTGGACTGTCGGGTGCATGAGGTCACAGTCGCCCAGGTGCCCTGGGCTCGGCATAGTGCTCGGCATACGTATCATTTTGAGCAGCAGGCTGCGTGGTTGGCGACCAAAACTTCTAAAACCACGGTCACGCAATTGATGCGCATCGGGTGGCGTACGGTGGGATCGATGGTTTCGAGGGTGTGGGCTGGTGGTCAAGCTCAGCATGATCGTTTTGATGGGCTGGTCAGGATTGGCATCGATGAGATCAGCTATAAGAAGGGCCATAAGTATCTGATGATCGTGGTGGATCACGACACCAAAAATCTGGTGTGGGCTGGTGTTGGCCGCAGCACAGCCACTCTGGAGGAGTTCTTTGACGCGTTGGGCGAAGACCGCAGTGCTCAGATCACCCATGTTTTAGCCGATGGTACCCCATTCATTGCCAAGGTCGTGGCGCAACGTTGTCCCAATGCTATCCGGATGGCTGATCCGTTTCATGTGGTCAAATGGGCTACGGATGCGCTCAATGACGTCCGGCGTCAATCCTGGAACGAGGCTCGACAGTTAGCTGGGGCCGAGCCGAAACGACCTCGGGGTAGACCTGCCGCAGATGCCCCGCCGGCACCGCAGTCACAGCGTGCCAAAGGGCTCAAAGGTGCCCGGTTTGCCCTGTTGAAAAACCCGGAAGACCTCACCCAAAACCAGACCCACAAGCTGGCCTGGATCGTCAAAGCGGACCCGCGACTCTATCGGGCGTATTTATTGAAAGAAGGCCTACGTGCCGTATTCAAACTGCCGGTGGATGCTGCCGGTGAGGCGTTAGACGGCTGGATTAGCTGGGCTAAACGATGCCGGATCCCGGAATTCGTCAAGCTGCAACGCACCATCGTCAAACACCAGGACCAGACCCTGGCCGCCATCGAACACCGCTTGTCTAACGGGTTGATCGAATCCACCAATACCAAGATCGGATTGATGACTCAAATGGCATTTGGGTTCAAATCCGCTGACGCATTAATCGCCCTGGCCATGCTCTCTCTGGGTGCCCACCGCCCAGTACTACCCGGCCGGCCGCTAACCCACGGAAACGACAGGAGCGCCTGGTTTTCGCTGTGTTAAACATGCATGATCCTTTATGAGTGATGTTGTTTGTCGTCGAATTGCCTATGAATACGCTGATGGACGGCGGAGATGTTGGTAGGCAACCTGAATTGGGCCAAATAGTTTTCACGCTGCCGCATTTCGTTGCGCCACAGTTCAGTATCAATGCGTAGCAGCTGCTGTAAACGTTCGGCGGAGATATCTAGACCCCGCAGGTCCAGTTCGTCAACTCGAGGCACCACACCGACGGGGGTGGTTATACCGTGTGTTGTGCCGGCACGATAGTCGAGCAGCCAGACCAAGGCACGAAGGTTTTGCCGGTAGCCGGGCCAGATAAATCCGTTGTCGGCATCGCGTTGGAACCAGTTGACGTGTGCAAACAGTGGCGGATCATCAAGCGTGTCGAGGATCTTCAGCCAGTGCGCCGCGTACTCGCCCTCCGGATAGGACATGAATGGACGCATGGACATCGGATCATAGCGCATCTGCCCGTCGAGTCCTTCAGCCGCAAAGGTAGCTTCTGCACCCATCGTCAAGCCGTCGTAGACACCTTCGGTTGGATCGCTGATCGCTCGCACCAGCGGTTCGCGATCTCGGGTTCGACCACCGAAAATAATCGCATCGATGGGGACCCCCGCCGGGTTTTGTGCGTTGGCTGCCAGCGTCGGGATTTTGATCAGCGACGTGGCGAACCGACCGTTGGGATGAGCCCAGGCGTTGTCGCGGTCCTCTAGGCTTCGTGTGGAGATCAGATGTCCGGTCCAGTCGCGCCAACCAGCTATGTCTTCGGGCGGGCTGGGTGTTTTTCCTTCCCACCATAACGCCCCGGTTTCGTCATGACGGGCGACGTTGGTAAAGATAGCGCCAGAACCGGGCTGGATGGAGTCCATGGCAGCGGGGTTGGTGGTGTGGTTAGTATCTTTGGCCACGCCAAAAATGCCATTTTCGGGATTCATCGCGTAGAGGCGTCCGTCTTCGCCCGGCCACAGCCAGGCGATATCGTCGCCATAGAATTCCACGCTGTACCGATCTTCCATGCCCTGGGGTGGCAGCATCATGGCAAGGTTTGTTTTCCCGGAAGCCGAGGGGAAACCACCACAAATGTGGAACCGCTCGCCGGTGGCGTGGTCGACGATGCCCAGCAGCATGAATTGTTCGGCTAAGAACTCCCCGGAAGTCCAGCCGTCATATGCAGCTTGGCGTAGCGCGTGAGCAATTTTACCCAGCAGCGCGTTGCCTCCGTAAGCGGAACCATAGTGCAGGATCAACCGTTGGTCAGCGACGGTGGCGAATAATCTCTGATCCTCGTCAGTGCCCTGTCCCAACTGTTCGAGGTCTCCCGTCACATGGACCCCGCGGACAAAAAACTCCGGATCGGCAAGGTCATCAAAGACCTCAATGCCCACCCGGGCCATGCGGATCATGTGCAGCACAACGGTCCGATCATCGGTGAGCTGCACACCAGCAGCATATTTCGCTAACGGTGTGTTGGGCACCGCCATCAGATACGGGATGACGTACATGGTTTTACCCCGCAGAGCGCCACGCATGTTTTCGCGCTGCTGCGCCACTACTTCATCAGCATGGCGCCAGTTGTTATAGACGCCGCGATCCGATGGCCGACTGGTCGCCACAACCGTTCGCTGTTCCGAACGCGCCGTGTCTTTAGGATGCGACCGGGCAAAATAATTGCCTTCGCCAGCGCTCAGCAGCTCATCGGCTTGCACCGCTTCTGCTAACAGTTTGGTGTCATCAGCGGCGCTCACGAGGGTAATCTGGTCAGGCTGCGTCAGCTCCGCCCATTCAGTGACAAATTTCTGTATGGCCACGTTTTTGATTCGGGCCTGCTGCAATGCTTCGTTGACCATTGTGATTACACCTCTCCTACGAAGGTTGGCGGCGACGGAGGTGGACCTGCTCGAAGCGCCACTTCAACAAAGCGGTCAATTTTACCGACGTCTTCGCCACGCAAAAAGACCACGAGCATGCGCAGCAAGTCATCGACAACAAGGTCCGGGCTCGCGGACGTTGCGATCAGCCGCCGCGCTGTCTCATAATCTCCATTTCGCAACTGCTGAAAGAGACCAACGGCCTCTAACCAACCGTACTGTCGGGATTGGCCCGCCATGTTGACAACTCCTCAGGATTGATATTCGGTACGCCCTAAACCTTATATACGTCCTGCCAAACATGCAACTTCGTCTTGTCGTAGATTAATGACCCTTCATCTGATAGAACTAGATATTGCCTTGCCCATGATCATTGATCACTACATGTAGTAAACGTCGCAGGGCATCGTCCATGTCGTTACAGGAGACTCCATGAGCAAAAGCACAACATCTCGACAGAAGCTGCCCGTGCAAGAAATTTCGGCTGAGCACTCTCCTGACCTGGTCTATTTTTCCTCCGTCTCGGAGAACACCAAGCGCTTCGTTGATCGCCTCAACAGACCAGCTATCCGGATTCCGTTGCGCCCACGCGTCGAGGGGCCGATTCGCGTCAATCAACCATTCGTCCTGGTCGTACCCACCTATGGCGGCGGCGAACCATCGACGGCCGTTCCCAAACAAGTGATCGCTTTTCTCAACGATCCACAGAACCGGGATCTGTTGCGTGGCGTCATCACTGCCGGAAACACCAACTTTGGAGCGCACTATTGCCTGGCCGGCCCCGTGATTTCCCAAAAGTGTCAGGTACCAGAGCTTTATCGCTTCGAACTGTTGGGTACATCGCACGATACCGAACGCGTCACCGAGGGGCTTCGCGATTTTTGGAGCAAGCTGGCTACCGCAGAACCAACCACTGTCTGATCATTCACTGATCACGGCACAAAACCCAGTTTTCAAACCACAGGATGAGAGGACCGTCCATGAAAAGTAGCACCACTGACATCAGCCAGGCTTCCGCGACCCCGCCAAACTATAGGCTTGACCCTTCGGTCCCCTTGCGACCCATCAACTGGAATCATCTCGATGATCCCAAAGACATAGAGGTTTGGAACCGCATCACCAGTAATTTCTGGTTGCCTGAGAAGGTCCCGCTGTCCAACGACCGCTCGGATTGGCTGGCCATGACGCACCCAGAACAGACCGCGACCATGCGGGTTTTCACCGGCTTGACCATGTTGGACACTGTTCAGGCAACCGTGGGCGAAATATGCCAGATACAAGATGCCCACACCGAACATGAGCAAGCGATCTACACCAATATCGCTTTCATGCAGGCGGTGCACGCACGCTCGTATTCGTCGGTTTTTTCGACGTTGTCGACGACCCCACAAATTGATGATGCCTATAGCTGGGCCATCAAGAATGAGCTCTTACAGACCCGAGTCAAAACCGTTATGCAATACTATTACGGCGACCATCCGCTAGAACGCAAGGTCGCATCAACGCTATTGTCGTCGCTACTGCTGTACGCCGGCTTCTATCTGCCGCTGTACTTTTCCGTGCAGGGCACGATGACCAATACCGCCGACATGATCCGTTTGATCCTCCGCGATAAAGCAATCCATGGCTATTACTCGGGGTATAAATATCAGCGGCATCTCGAAACCTACCCCCGTCCTGATCACGAGCGGATGCAAGAATTTACGCATAATTTGTTGGACGAGCTCTACGAACTTGAGCTGGCCTATTCCGAAGAGCTCTACGCGCCACTTGGTCTTGTTGATGAAGTTTCCGTCTTTGTTCGCTATAACGCCAATAAAGCGCTCATGAATCTCGGGTATCCCGGTCGCTTCGATGCATCGGAAACCGCCGTGAACCCTTCTGTCATATCGGCTCTGACCCCCGGGGCAGACGAGAATCACGACTTCTTTTCAGGGTCCGGTTCGTCTTACGTCATCGGCAAAGCAGAAGAAACCCAGGACACCGACTGGGAATTTTAGTCAGGCCCTTCACACCTATATTCATGCAATACAAAGGAGCGTCATTGTCTACCACGATCTCTGTACTTATCGGCAGCCTGCGTCGCGGATCCTATTCCCGCAAGATTGCCAACAATATTCTTGAGTATTTCCCCGAGGGAGTCGTTCCCCGCATTGTGGAGATCCGGGATTTAGCACTATATGACTTCGACTACGATGATCCAGCAGTCACCGACAAGCCCGCGCCCGCTGCATATACGGCATTCCGTGACACCATCAAATCTTCCGATGGTGTGCTATTTATCACTCCAGAGAATAATCGTACGATTCCCGCAGCCCTGAAGAATGCTATCGATATCGGATCAAAGCCCAACTCAGATGTGGCATGGCGTCACCTGCCAGCCGGCATCATCAGCCACTCGGTTGGACGGATGGGCGGCTACAGCTCACAAAAGAACCTTCGGCTGGCGCTCTCCTATTTCGATATGCCGCAGCCGGGCCAACCCGAAGTATTTCTCGGGCAATCGCCTTCCCTGTTCGACGTACACGATCGTATTGCACAAAAATCTACTGTGGCATTTCTGCAAGGCTATATCGATCGCTTCGTGCAACTCGTGGAACACCATGGTCGGATTTCAAACCCAGCCACCGCCGTCTCGATGGCAATCAGTTAATGGGCATGAGAGAAACCCATGGTTACGAGCATGATTTCATCAGCCGGGGTTTGTTCATGGAGACGGCCTAGCGCTGCGGCCGCAACGGTGTAAGCGTTGAGCACCCACGACACTGCCTGCGGAGATGCAGTCGGGAACGCTTCACCGATGCGAGGCAGCGCCAGATTGACAATGAACAAGTCGAGTGACGACAGAGTGCTCGGAGCATGAATTTTCTCGGCGGCCCTGGACGGTTCTCGTGCTACGCGAACTCATATACGGAGTACACGATTCGACGAGCTACGACATCAAACAGAGGCGTCAGACCGCACCCTGGCTGATCGGTGCTAGGAAGCCCTATCCGGTAGCGGGTGTCTGCGTATCGGGAAGCAGTGGTCTGACGATCGGATGTGCTGTGTCAGTACGTTGTGCACACATTGCGGTGTTGATTAGGGGTTATGGTTACTCCTTTGTCACAGGCTGTGCGCCAGAAAATTATTGCTTTTGATCCTGCTAACCCGGATGCTGTGAAGGTGTCAGAGTTTTGTACGTCGTTGAAGATTTCCCGGCGCAGTTTTTATACGATCCGGCAACGGTATGCTGAGGAATCTCAGGCGGCGTTGCATCCACGCAGCAGTGCACCACATCGGACTCAGCGGGTCTACGACGATTCTGTGACTCGGGTGTTATTGGCGGCACGGGCGGATCTGAAATCACGTGGCTGGGATTATGGGCCGATGTCGATCCGGTTTGAAATTGCGGTGGAACACCTGGTGGAACCACCGATCCCGTCGGTATCGACCATCGCCCGCTTGCTGCGGGCTGCCGGGGCGGTGGAAGCCAACCCCAAGAAGCGACCCAAATCGTCGTATGTGGGATTCCAGCGGTCCCAAACCATGGCGTTACGGCAGATTGACGCATTTGAATACAAGCTGTTTGATGACCACACATCCAAGGTGACGATTTATCAGGTGCTGGATGACGCCACGCGCAAAGACATGGGTACCACCGCGTTTGCTGATCCGGAAAACGCTGACGACGCCATGACCGTGATGCAAGCGTGTATCACCGCTTACGGGGCCCCACATGAGGTGTTGTCAGAAAACCATTCGTCGTTCAATCAGCTGCGTCAAGGCCGGGTGGGCGCCATGGAACTCTACCTGGCCTCCGTTGGCTCGCTGGCGATTAGTGGGCGGACGTATCATCCACAAACCCAGGGCAAAAATGAGCGCAGCCACCAGACGTTATACCGGTTCTTACAAGCCCACCAGCCCACCAGTTTGGAGGAGGTCAATGCCCTGTTGGTGTCGTATCGTCAGCACTATAATCATCGTCGGCCGCATCAAAGCTTGCCACCGAATATGACCCCGCAGGTAGTCACCATCACCGGGCAGAATCGTGGTGTGTTCTTCCAAGGCTGGAAGATCGCGTTGCCGAATAACTACGCGGAACGACAGCTGTATCGGACCGTGGCTGATGGTCAATTGGCGTATTGGTGCGTGGGCGAAGGCGACATGGTGCTCTCCGTGCCGTTGCCGATCGTAGCGATTACCGGGCCCAAAAAATTTGTGAATTCATACAACATCCAAGGCGTATGGCTCAAAGACCCGCCCCACTGTGGACCAAACGCCGCGAACAGGCCCTCCAGAAATTCCAGGCCCTCGCTCCTAAAGGCAGCTCTGGATCCTAAATGGTAGCTGCGCACGAGGTCCCGACATTGACTGTGCATAAGGTCGTGACCTCCTGTGTGCTAAAGGTACTGACATTGCGCGTGTGTCAAGGGACAATTTATTTTGCATGGCTGGAGACATGAGTTTTGCACGGTTTGAGACACGTGGATGCTGCCCGTGAGGCGTTAGACGGCTGGATTAGCTGGGCTAAACGATGCCGGATCCGGGAATTCGTCAAGCTGCAACGCACCATCGTCAAACACCAGGACCAGACCCTGGCCGCCATCGAACACCGCTTGTCTAACGGGTTGATCGAATCCACCAATACCAAGATCGGATTGATGACTCAAATGGCATTTGGGTTCAAATCCGCTGACGCATTAATCGCCCTGGCCATGCTCTCTCTGGGTGCCCACCGCCCAGTACTACCCGGCCGGCCGCTAACGGAAACGCCTAAAACGACCACCAAGCAAAGTTGAAGAGATTAGCCTTGATCCACCGATGAGTAGTCGGACGTCTGCCTAAAATTCTTCGGTGGG
>NZ_JAKDKW010000086.1 GCF_030453185.1 Yaniella sp.
CTTAGGGTGCTGTGACAAGAGAGAACGTCCTCAAGATGGCCTTACCTTGCGCACTTAAGGACGAACGCGGTCAATCCTAACTGAACTGTGCGGATAATTTCGCATGCAGAACTCGTTCAAATATCAATAAACAACCTAAAAACGGTCAGGCCTAGTCAGGCAGGAAGCGTTTAACGCACTGCCTCGACACAGCTTTCACCCTAGAGGTTCATCCTCGCGTCGCAGGTTTCGTCCAGGTGGGCGGCGGCGTCTTGAACATCTACGCCCTGCAGTTCCTCTTGGAACTGGGAGTGAATTGAATCAAGGTCACCATCTGCGGAACTGACTGAAGCTCGCAGCGCATCGGCCAAGGTAGTGATGGATTGTGCAAGTTCAACGTTTTCTGCGTCGTTACTCACGGCCTCGATCTCGGCTATACCTTCACTGAAGTGATCGGCAATATCGTCGGCTTCCATTGACTGCAGGTCGACGTCGTTGAACTTACCGTTGATCTCGTTGAATCGCTCACAGGTCACCTCGGTGGAGTCTGTGCCGGAAACCGAAACGTCGTCACCCGAGACCCCTACATCGTCACCCGAACCGCACCCGCTCAGCGCAAATATGGCGGCGAAAGCGACGATGGCGGGCGAAATGTTCTTGAGCAACATAGGGTTTCGGCAATCTCCTCGGCGAGGGTGAATTCTTGCGGCACATGAGCAACAAGGTACACGCTAAAACACTGACACCAGAATTGCTATAACTGGCGCAACGCCGTCAACGAAATGCCACAAAAGCTGTACTTGACGAGGCAAAATGCTCGGCCGAGACTATTTTGCGGGACAGGATAATACATCAACCAGCATCCGCACGATGACGATGGCTAAAAATGCCGCGAACACGATGTTGGCGATTGCAGGGGCCAGCGCATGGGCTGTCCACACGCCAAGCGGGGTCATGATTGCCGCACTGAGTCCAACGGTGAGCGCCCCGGCCGGATCCACGTTTTTGCGCAGCACATTCGATACGGTGCCCGATATGCCGGTGGCAATAACCATCAGCAGCGAGGTGCCCTTTGCGACGAGGTCACTTTCGCCGAACAGCACGACCAGCAGTGGCACTACGATGACGCCGCCGCCGATGCCCAAGAGCCCGGACATCACGCCGGTGAAGAGTCCAAGCGCAACCAGGGCGACGCCGGTAAGTATGTCGATATCCACCGTGGCATCACGCGACGGGACCACAAGAAATAGCGACACAATGACGATGATCATGAACGCGATAAAGCCCCACTGCACGGCACGCTGCGGGAGCACCGACAACAACCAGGAACCAATGGGTGCCCCGAAAATCGACCCGGCTGCCAGTAACGCGGCCATCAGGAGGTTGACGTTGGATTCGGCGGCGTAACTGATGACCCCGACGATCGAGGGGAGAATGACGGCGAGCAGCGAGGTGCCCACTGCAATGCGAGTTTTATACCCCAGCAGGTAGACCAGCGCCGGCAGGATGATGATGCCGCCGCCGATGCCGAAGAGCCCCGATGAAACGCCAACGGCTAGGCCTAACAACACGAGTCCGAACCAGTTGCGGCTCGCGGGCTTCGCTGACGTCTCCAATGTCGCTCCGATCAGTTGCGGATAAATCTTCTCGAAACGAGGTTAGCAGCAAGCGGATCATAGGTTTCCCTTATGAGAGCTATCGGAACATTTAGATTTACTTCTGTCAACGCCTATCGGACTATAGATGTAGATCACATGACGTAGCCCACATTTGGGGCAGTAAAGGAGTTGCAGTGCAACAACCAACAGATCTCGCGCCTCGCGTGGTGACCCTGGGTACCGCCGGAGGACCACGCTGGTGGTCGTCGAAAACCGGTCAACATCGCCACGGTATTGCCACCGCCGTCGTCGTCGGCAATGCCTATTACCTGGTGGACGCCGGACTGGGTGTTGGTCGCCAACTGGAACGCGCCGAATTGTCTTTCAACGACATGCGCGCCATGTTCATCACGCACTTGCACTCGGATCACACGGTGGACATCCCCAGCCTGTTGCTCATGGGGCTCTATGCTCGTGATACCGACAAGGCACCGATCCAGCTCTTCGGTCCGGGTGACCGCGGCATGCTGCCACCGGTTTCTGCTCGCGCCGAGGTTAAACCACAACCCGTGTGCCCCGAGAATCCAACACCGGGTATCTCCGGTATGGTGCATTCGATCGTTCAGGCGTATGCCACCGATCTCAATGACCGGATTCTGGATGCGCTGCGGCCGTCTCCGCTGGATTGTTTCGCGGTCAATGACATCGAGATCCCGGCAAATATTGGGTATCACCCGAATGACAATCCGACGCCGGCCGGCATGGCACCTTTCGAGGTGTACCGCGATGAGCTGGTGACAGTCACCGCCATTCTTGTGGAGCACCCACCCGTGGCTCCGGCGTTTGCTTTCCGCTTCGATGCGGTCGCTGGCTCGGTTACTATTTCTGGTGACACTACTGCGACCGACAACTTGGTCACGCTGGCAACCGGCACTGATCTGTTGCTGCACGAAGCGATTGACTTTGATTGGGTTGAGGCAGCTTATGGTGGCGGCCAGACGGATACCGAGCAGGCCTCAATCGACCACCATCGCAAGTCACACACCAGTCCGGAACAGGCCATTGAATTGGCTACGCGCGCCGGTGCTTCTCGCCTTGCGCTGCACCATTTGGTTCCGGGCAACACTCCCCTAGACCGTTGGGAAACCCTCGGGGCAACGTT
Organism: Yaniella sp.; assembly: GCF_030453185.1. Lineage (GTDB taxonomy): Bacteria > Actinomycetota > Actinomycetes > Actinomycetales > Micrococcaceae > Yaniella. The sequence continues at coordinate 2,740 of NZ_JAKDKW010000086.1, forward strand.
TGAGGGCGAGTTCCTCATCCCGCACGATCTTGATTCCATCTCTTTTGCTCGTCAAGACGCCGAGCAAGCTGACCAGCTCACTAAGGTAGGTGTCTAATGACAACGACCACGCAACCCGAAGAGATTGCTTCGGAAGATCTCTCTGATTCTCTGAATACGACGATGATGCGTCGTATTCTCGCTTCGAGCTTCCTGGGCTCGATGATCGAGTTCTACGACTTCATCTTGTTCGCCACCGCGGCGTCGATCGTATTCAGTCAGGTCTACTTCGTTGACCTCGATCCAGGCCTTGGCTTATTCCTGTCCTTCACCATCTTGGCGGTCGGCTACGTTGCCCGCCCGATCGGTGGCATTGTCTTTGGGCACTTTGGTGACAAGATCGGGCGCAAGGGTGTGCTCGTGACGTCGATGATGCTCATGGGTGGTACCACCGTGGCCATCGGCCTGCTGCCACCAACCGCGACGATCGGTGTTGCTGCGCCAATTCTCCTCACGGTGTTCCGCGTTATTCAGGGGCTTGCTGTGGGCGGCGAATGGGGCGGAGCCATGCTCATCGCTCTGGAGCATTCACCGAAGAAGCGTCGTGGTTTCGCCGCGAGTTTCGCGAATATGGGCGGCCCGGCCGGTGCCGTGCTCGCCACCGTCGTCATGAGTGTGTTCACCCTGCTGCCGGATGAGCAATTCATTAGCTGGGGCTGGCGTATTCCGTTCCTGTTGAGTGCCGTATTGGTGTTCATTGGTCTGATTATCCGCATGAAGGTCCACGAGTCCCCGATCTTCCAGAAGCTGCAGGACAAAGCGGATGAGCGTAAAGTGCCGTTGCTTGAAGTGATCTCCAAATACCCAAAGAACCTGATTCTGGGCATCATTGCTGGCATGAGCTCCTACACCGTGCAGGGCTTGATGACAGTTTGGGGCATCTCCTACGTCATTAACAGCGGACTGGACTCCACGCATGTGCTGTGGGTTAAAGCGCTTGGTGCAGCATCAACGGTGGTTGTTGTTTGGTTTGCTTCACAACTCTCGGACCGCTTTGGTCGTCGTCCGGTGATGATTGTTGGGATGTTCATCGGTGCGGTTGCTGCATTCCCGGTCATGTTCATGCTGGATATGAGCAACCTATGGGTCTTCGCCATGGCACTGCTGATTACTCAAGGCCTTGTGCAGGGCACGATCTTCGGGCCGTTCGGTGCATTCGCTGCGGAAATGTTCCCGACCCATATTCGTTATACGGGTGCATCATTGGTTTACCAGACGTCTTCCACTCTGGGTGCTGGTTTCACTCCGATGATTGCTTCGAGCCTCGTGGCAATTGCGGGTGGCTCCCTATGGTTGATCGCGGTCGTGTGGATTGCTGTCTTCCTGATAGCGATCCTTGCTATTTCGTTCGTCAAGGAGGGCCGCACTGCGGACCTGGAAGGCGACATGCGCTAAACAGTCGCTAACGCGCGTAGCCGCTCGGTGGGATGCTTTTGCAGCATCTGACCGAGCGGCTCTCTGCTATCTACTCGAGGATCAGTTGTTCCAATACAGATTACGCAGCAGTGGCTGGCAGGGATCGAGCCACGGTGCGGGCTTGAAGAAGAGTAAGCCATCGATTCGGTGAATGGTCCATGCTCCGGTGTGGATCGCGGTGTGGTGGGTGCCGCAGATGGTGGTGGCGTTTTCTTCGTCGGTGCTGCCTCCACCGAGCCATTCTTTGATGTGGTGCACGTCGCATAATATGGCTGGGGTGGTGCAGCCTGGAATTTGGCATCCACGGTCGCGGGCGAGAATGGCACGTCGCTGGGTCAGTGTGAAAAGTCGTTGGGTACGCTTCTGGTTTAACACCGTGTCTTGGCCTTCCCAGATTTGGCCAACGAGTTCGCTGTCGCAGCATAGGATCTCAGCGTCGGCAGGGTGAATCGGGCCGGTATGTTTAGCCTCGGATCGAAACGGCGTCCATAGCCGCGATTTCACATTCCTAATCCCAGAGTTGTCTGCCGTTGACGAGCCACTATCGTTCCCTTCTGGCTCAGGGCGACCCGGGGTGTTCGGATGCCGAATGAGTGGTGGAACAAACCCTTCAATACCGGTTGGTCGCTGCGCGTCGGGCGGTAACGGTGGCACTCCTAGTGTTTGATACGCGGTCTGCACATCCTGAACTATGACTAATTGGGCGGAGGCGCCGTGGGAGCGCTTAATTCCGACCTCCGCGGGGTCCATTCGCAGCAGGGTGCGGAACATACCAATCAGGAGCGCACCGATTTTTTGGCCCGAGGTCAATGGATCTATCTCATCAAGTTCTTGAGCAGTGTAGGGGTTACCCTGGTCGTCTTCACCCATCACCCGGTCCGGATCATCAAAGTTCGGCAGATCATCGAGGTTTTCTGGCAGTGGGCCGCCGTCTTCGTCTGACGGTGGAGGGCCGTTGGTTTCGTTGGCGGGGCGGATCAGGTTGATGAGATCCTGGGGAATAAATACTTCCCCACCGCTGGCTTTGAGCATATGCAGACTGAAATTTTTGAACTGATGGAAGAGTTCTGGGGTGGCATCCATCCAGATTCTGCCACCTCCACCAGGCAAGTTTTTAGTTTTGATCGCGTTATCTGGTGGTTTTCGTAAAGATTGAGATGGAGAAGGCCCATCTGCATTAATTGCATGGGCGAGCTGGTCCATCCACATTTTCCGAGCGCTGGTGAATGCCTCTGGTGTGGAAGTTTCACCAGCTGCCACCAGGGTTGGCTGAAACGCCTGCAAAACCTGCTCCATATATCCAATTGGCTCACCGACCTCCTGTGAATACTCGGCAAGCTTGTGGTGCATACCCACAATTCTGTCTGCGATCTCTCCCGATATCCGTCCTTCCACAAACGAGGCTGCTATGTCCGGGTAGGTGGGTTGGCAAAATAGATTACCCGGGTCGCCATCGGGCGTATTCGTCAATAATGGCACTCGCTCGACGTGCTTTTTGGCTTTAGGCGCTGACCAGAGCCTGGTCTGGCGTAAGTATTGGCCTTCGTCGCGGAATGGGACCGCGCCCGCGGGCGTGCCGAGATATAGGGCCTGTTGCCTCATTGCTTTGCGCGCATACCCAGCAAAGATTGTATTGGCAGCTTCGGTGAGATTGTCTAATTGGCTAAGCATCAGCCCCAGCGCTTGGATGGTGTCATAATATTGCTCCGGCACGACCAATTCCTCGCTGGACGTCTCCACAGCTGCAGGTGGTTCGCCGTCTTGAACACCAGCTTGAGCACCGACTTGGTTTGCTTCTTCGGGGGCTACTTGCTGGCTTGGCTGGAAGCCAGCCCAGTCGCCACCAGAGGAGCTCCGGTAAGTGGGAATGTCGTGAAATGACGCCGGTTTTGCCATCTGGTTGGTGGCCATCATGATCAACTGCAATCCCGCATGTAACAGCTCACCTTGGGATGCCCCGGGAACTTTGTCGAGATTTAACACGTCCGTTGGCACTGGAGTACCCAACTTGGGCAGCAATGACGGTAAATCCATACCGTGCCTCCTCACATGAAAATCAACAGACGGAAAAGAACCTCGATAACGAAACAGGAAAAATAAAAATACGGGACAGCATGAGCGGGAAAATCGAAAAGAAAATACCGGAAGCAGTAGCTAATTCGTACCTCTATTCTACCGGCAGGGAGCAAATCTGGCAATACTTTTCATGACTTTTTAATATGTTTATTTAATGCTTTATTGGCTTTTTAATTGCATTACCATATTTACGATCTGCGTAATAGCGTGTCTAGCATTTTGTGGATAACTCAACCAGGTGGACTTATCCACAATCAGGTAGACACGGGTGGGTAGCCGGCTTGCATACTCTGGAGCCGCAGTCCGTGATTGACCTACCGGAAGAACCTCGAATTTTGGCGCACTAAACTTGTGCAAGTCAGCTTTGCGCCCCTGCAGCATCTAACCGGTCGGCTTCCGCCTTGCACACGGAGATGAGCTCACGAAGACGACGACTGCGGCGCTCCTGAACATAGGCAATACAGATGTCGCTGGGTTCAAAGTCTTCCAGCTGGATGGTCACCAGCGGCAGCCCGTCATAGGACACATCAACGGGTGGACGCTGCACGAGCACGCTGAACCCCAAACCGCGGGCAACCATGCCGCGCACGGCCTCAAAACTGGTCGAGCGCCAGGTGATATTGGGCTCGAGGCCATGAGCCCGAAGCTTCGGCAGCTGATTTTCACGCACGGCCGGGACATCCAGCAGCACATAGGGGTCATCGCCAAATTCTTCGACTCGTACACTCTTTCGGCCCGCAAAACGGTGCGTGGGCGGGACCAATGCGTAGCCCTGCCCGCGTCGGATGACCTGATGACGTACGCCGTCGATGAGGTGACCGGTATGGGTAAACACCGCATCGAACCGTCCCTCAAGCATCTGCTGTTGCAGAGCCTTGCCGTCGCCCTCGGTAATCTGTACGTTGACCTGTGGGTTCGGCACAATAAAGTTTTCGGTAATAAACGGCACCCAAAACGGTGCCACCGCCGTGTAACAGCCGATATCCAGCGGGCCAACGAGTTCATCGGATCGATCGCTCATTTCCTGCTGCAGATCCGCCGCGCGACCCACAAGTTCCCGCGCATCGGCAAGGAACCTGCGGCCCGAGGACGTCAACCGAATGCCGTGGGTTCGTGTTCGCACCATGAGTTGTTGACCAACCGAAGGCTCGAGTTCGTTGAGCGACTGCGACATCGCCGCCTGGGAGATGTGGACCTGATCGGCGGCAGCAGTGACCGTGCCGGCATCGGCAGCCGCGATGAAGTGCTGCAACTGCCGCAGGGTGAAGCGAAACGGATCCACGAACATCTCACCAACAGACTCGGAATACCAACGGTCCTGTAACTCTACTTGGTGGCCCTCGATGCGGCCGCCCCGCTGACTCAAAACGACGCCGCCCCGCATTCCGATCTGCACCCGGATCACCCCTGACGACATCTGGGGCTGCTGCTAAGCCCCATGTCGCCAGGCGCTTTGCTGCATCGGTAACGTAGAAGATGTTGCTCCGGGTAACCGAGACACAAGTTTTGCATCACCACAAGGGTGAAAGCGTTCGAGAGGAATATATGAAAGCAATGGTAGTCAGAGAACTCGGCGGTGGCTGGGTTCCAGAAGAGATCACAATCGCAAAGCCACAGGGCAACGAAGTTCTTGTAGACATCAAGGCATCCGGGCTGTGCGGCAGCGACCAGATGGAGATGAGCACCGAGGTTCAATTCCCACCGCCATCCGTCCTGGGTCACGAAATTGCCGGCATCGTCACCGAGATCGGGCCAAACGTCACCAACATCGCCGTGGGCGACCACGTTGCAGCATGCCTGGTCCAGTTCTGCGGCAAGTGTGAAGAATGTCTTTCCGATGACGTAGGGCTGTGCCTCAACCCATCCGCCACTGAACGAGCCGAAGGTGAAGCCCCTCGCCTGACCGACAGCGACGGCAAGGCACTGAACCAGGGCATGGGCCTGGGCGGGTTCGCCCAGCAGGCACTAGTGCACGAGAACATGCTGGTCACCATCCCCAAAGAGATGCCGTTCCCACAGGCCGCAGTCCTGGGTTGTGGCGTGGTCACAGGTACCGGTGCGATCTTCAACGCAGCACAGGTAGAACAGGGCGCAACCGTTGCCATCATCGGCGCCGGCGGCGTCGGTCTCAATGCCATCAGCGGCGCGGTCGTCGCTGGCGCAGCGAAGATCATCGTGATCGACCTGAATAATGAAACGTTGGAAACAGCCAAGAAATTTGGCGCCACGCACATCATCAACTCCGGCGAACAAGATCCTGTTGCCGCGGTCAAGGACCTCACCGGCGGTCGCGGAGTGCCTTACGCGTTCGACATCGTGGGCATCACCCCGACAGCACGTCAGGGGTATGACATGCTCGCCAAGGGCGGCACCCTCTACCAAATCGGTATGGGTGGCGGAAACCTGGAGTTGGCGAACCTGGGGAACATTTTCGACCGCAAGGCTATCCAGGGCGTATTCATGGGTTCCGGTGTTCCAAAGCGCGACATCCCGGTACTCGCCGACCTGTATCTGCAGGGCAAGCTGAACCTTGATGACCTCGTTTCGGCAGAGATCAGCCTGTCAGAAGTCAATGAAGGTTACGAGAAGCTCAAAGATCCTCAGGTGAACCGCGTCGTCATCACCTCATTTGAATAATGACGACGGCGTGCGTTCGC
>NZ_JAKDKW010000087.1 GCF_030453185.1 Yaniella sp.
CGAGCGTACCGCGCAGCCCCAAGAATGCTTCGTCAATGGAGTAGACCTCGGTCCACATGGACATCCGGGACAGCAACCCTACTGGTATGGACGAATATCAAGTTATTTACTATTGGCTCGTATTGGACGAGTTAGTAACGGCAGAAACGGCACACACCTGTATCGACCCGAAAATGGAGTTCTACCCAGGGCACATAACCGGCGTGCGAGAACCTTCCTCAAAGTATTCGGGACTGCATATTGAGCCTTCTGCCATCGTAGTAATGCGTACCGACGGAGTGTTTTGCAGCCAAGAAAAAGCGACGGATCCATAGAATGGCTGCATGAGTAACGTTATCTTTTTGAATGCGCATCAGAAGCCGACCCGTCCAGTACCTCTGTGGAGAGAAGTAGTCGGTGAGCAATTGCGTGTTGAGCGCCAGGCACAGGAAAAGCGACTTACCGATGTTGCCGAGCGTTCTGGGGTCTCTCAGCAGTATCTCTCTGAGGTTGAACGTGGTGTCAAAGAGCCCTCTTCCGAAATTCTGCACGCCATTTCTGGGGCTCTTGATCTAGAGATTCCGGATCTCGCCCGGCAAGCTGCCGATCGCATGGAACGCAATCTCACTAACGGAAATGCCCTCCTTTTTGCGGCCTGATACCGCTCACAGCAGTACCCACCCAATTCACGGTGATGCTGTGCCACAGTAAAAGTATGAACATTCTTTTACTCGGTGGAACAGGTTTCCTCGGCAGAACAATTACCCGCAAAGCTACTGAACACGGCCATGTACTTACTTGCCTGGCAAGAGGAAATGGACCTGTGGATCCGACGGCTTCACTCGTGCAAGCAGATCGAGATCATGATGACGCATTATCTGTTGTCGCACACCACGCTTGGGACGCGATTATCGATCTAACGAGTGAACCCGGCCATGCGCGCAAAGCCATTCGGGATCTACGCGCTCAGGCCTGGCTCTATGTATCGTCGAGCAGCGTCTATGCCCGAAACGATGTCCCCGCAAGAGACGAATCTTTCGAAACGCTCTTGCCCCTTGATAACGATCATATGGCTGATATGTCGGAATATGGTGCCGCCAAGGTAGCATGTGAGGAGATCTATCGAGGGCACAGTGTTGCTCATACAATTATCCGACCTGGATTAATCGGCGGACACGGTGACTTTACCGGCCGCAGCGGGTACTATCCGTGGCGCTTTGCCCACCCCACCGGTGATGACGTGATCGTGCCGGATGAGACCTTCCCAGTCGCATTGATTGACGTTGAAGACCTTGGCGCTTGGATCATCCACTGTGTGGAGCAACAGCACTATGGAACGTTCAATGCCACCGGTCAAACAACTACGTTGTCCGAGGTGTTTGAACTGGCACGGGCTATCACAGACAGCCCGGCACAAGCGCGGACAGTATGCGACGAAAAGCTCACACAAGCTGGCATCACTCCGTGGATGGGGCCCAAATCCCTACCACTTTGGATTAATCATCCGGACTGGCGTTATATCGCACCCTTAGACACAACTGCGGCTCGAAACCACGGACTGCACACACGCCCCCTAAAAGAAACACTAGAAGCTGCGCTCATGTATGAGGAAAGTCGAGCACACCCTCGTCTCGCAGGCCTCACGGACCAAGAAGAACGGGACCTTCGAGAACAACTTTGAATACTCCAGCGGCCGAGTAGATAGGGCATAGACCAGGATCTCATCCTTTCGATCTTCCCCGTGACGGAAGTGACACTAGTAATGTCGTAAAAAACGTTCAAGCACGTTTGAAAAACCTGGGTCGCCAGCGCATGACCTTACTTTGATTTAGGCAGCCCCGCCTGACCCCGTCCCTCACGTGAAGTTGCAAAAACTGGCTGAAACTATCTAGGAACCCCAGCACAAGCTTGTGCACGAAATGCTGTTAGATGTTCGTCGAATATTTCTTTCAGTTATTCATCCTCAGTGCAGGGTATGTTGACCAGTCGCGGTTTGCTGCTGACGCCCAACGTGCAGCTGAGACGGTGGAGATGCCGAGCAGTTCAGACAGGAGCGGCACGGGTATTTCAGCGGCAAGTTCCAGGAGTGCAGCCGAACGAGAACGATTGACCGGAATACCCAATCGATTCAACCGGCTTCCTAGTGCACCTGCGGTGAGGCGCCTGCCTGGCCATCTTCCGGGGAATAACCATGTGTCATTTATGTCCCGGTGGGTTCTTGGTGGGTTCTGGTACAACAGCGTGACAGCATGCCCAAGCTGTTCAGGCAGCTCAATTGGATCATCGGCGAGGGTTACGGACACGCTTTGCTTGTTGAAGTGCACCGCAGTACGCGGAATGGCGACAATACGAGTGAGTGGTTGTCCGTACAACAAGACAAATAGTCCTGCAACACGGTCTTGCGGTTCTAGGGTTTCGTCGCGGAGCAACCAGCGCGCTAGATACCAGCGTTCATCGGGAGGCATCGAACTTACGGGTGCTCTCTTTGGACGGTATGACGAGACAGCTGTGGCGAGTCCGTTGTCTTTGAGCCATCGCGTGAAGTGGCTTATGTGATCATGTCGGTTAGCTGAGCCGGCAACGTAGGCGTCGAGCACTCGTTGGGGCAAGGTCAAGGTCGTATATCCTTGTTCCTCGACAAATTGAAGGTAGTCAGCACAGGTCTGTAGTCGAGATCGGAGCCGGTGGAACCGGTTATTGGGGTCGGTGGGTCGTGTCGCGTATCCTGCCCAGGGTTTGGTGGAGAGTCCCCATTGCGCGTATCGGCGCAGCAACAACCGATGAGTCGAGTTTGTCTGTTCCGATAGCCACGAGGTCAACCAGAGGTAGTATCGTTCCTCGTTAATATCGATGTCTGGGAGCACGCCGGAGGTCACGAGCAGGCTCAATAAGAACGTTGCGCCTTGTTTTCCTCCGCATCGGGTGAAGATTGCCTCGAATTCTAGAGGCAGCTGCCCGGTGGCTAATTCTCGCAGCACGGCAGCGCTGACACGGTTGGTGTGTTGCCATCCCATGAGGGAGTCCGCTCGTGCAGGCCCTTCCAACAAATATTTTTCTAACGGTCGAAGCTCCGGCCGCACAGCCCCGTTGACATCTGCCAGCATCGTTCGGATAGTCTCAGGGCGGTGGCATTCGATGCACAGGTGGAACTTCCTCACGTTCTCCACTGAACCGCATCCCGGACATGCTAAAACCGCGGGTTGGCCTGCGCACGAAGCGCAGCACAACTGTTCGTCCACAATGTGCGTCAGGAATTTCTGTTCACCGCAGCCCGGGCACATGCGTGGGTAACGCATCCCGTAGTAACAATTGGGGCAGATCGTCTTGCCCTGAAGATGTAGCGCTATCGGTTTGAGTCGTTGGCAGCCAAAGCATTGAGCTTTCGGGGGTTTGTAGCAACGGTTGCACACCAACGTCCCGTCTAAGGCGTTCTTGACAGAGGTTGTCTCATCACATCTTTCGCACACCCCGAAGGATCGTGGATCTAGTCTCCAACACGGTCTGCAAAAATAGTCCCCCTCAAGGTTCTTATGGATGGGTCGCCGTTGCCCACAGCCAGCACATGGTGTCGCTCGGTAATTCTTTTCGCATCGAGAACAGTGTCGTCCTCCTTGGGGAGCTCGATGTGGCAACTTGATCTTTCGCCCACAGTGTTCACATCCCGGCACCACAATTGCTGCGGCACCAGCCTGGCTCAAGGCCGCTGTAAGACTTTGAACAGTCGCGGGCACGTTCGGATCGCGACCAGTCAGTATCCCTGGTCGTTTGCTGATCGCTATGAACATTCTTCTGCGCGTCCGATGGACGGGCGCGATCGATTCGATAATGGTTGCCAGAGCATTCGGAGCGATTTCTGGGACATACGGCTCCAGGATCGAAATAATATCTCGCGTTACTGCATCCATGAGTATCTTCCGTTAGTGCTTGGGTCGTCTGATCCTGGCGCGCACCGGGCGCAGATCGCCAATGGGAGCTTTGCTGCCTTCTGCAACGGCTGTCTTTGGCGCTTCGACTTCACGCCGCTCGGTCACGATCAGCTCATCTTTGGAACATTCCAGCGCATCACACAGCGCAGACAACACTTCGAGGCTGATGCGGCGAGGTGGAGTTGCTACCAGCCGATAGACTTGCTCGCGCGACAGCTCAACGCCTCGCTCGGCCAATAAGGGGCGAAGATCAGTGGTTTGGAATAGCCCTTTCGACGCCATGATGGCTCGAAGGTTCCACGTGGTTTGCAGCTCAATCATTCCTGTACCTCCTCGTCGGTCAGTTTTCGTAGGGCCTGGGCCAAAATTCTGTTCTTGAAATCTCCACTGACGGAGGTGTAGATGGACGTGGTGGAAGAGTGCTGGTGCCCCACCTGTTCCTGCACGAAGCGATCAGCATACCCATGTTCAATCAAATGCGTGACATACGAATGCCTGAGACTGTGCAGGGTCAGCTCTTGCGGCAAGCCAGCTTCGGCGCGCAGCTCGGCAAATCTGCGATCAAGGTAGCCCCCAGAGATGCGACTCCGTCGCTCGGTGACCCAAATAGCATCAAGGCCTCCTGGATCAAACCGGTCGCGGGCTTCCTCGACCCACTGCCGCATACCCGGTACCCACCAGTCGAATTCTGGCACGAGCAAGACGGTGCGACGTCGAGGCGCGCCACCGCCGGAGGCTTTACCCCATCGCACATGCACAGCCGCGTAACGGCCCCAATGTTTGGCTTCGGGGTTGTAGTGCAGATCTGCCAGATCCAATTGTGCCAACTCATTACGTCTCAGCCCGAAAGCGTAGGCGGTCTTGAATATTTGGGAGTCTCGAAGCGCGGCCAGCGCGCCTTTCTTCCCTGACAATGCGAGTTCTTCGACTTTGGCGTCGGCCGTGTCAAATAAGGTTTCAACCTCGTCAAAGGTCAGGGGACGACGTTTTCCAGAGCCCTCGTATTGAGCCTTATGAGCGACCGTGTTCCAGGGTAGACAAACCTGTACCGGGTGATTACCGAATTGGTTTTCACAAATCTCTACCCAGTCATAATTCGGATCAATCAAATACGCACAGAACGTCTTAATAGCATTGTGATTGTGCCTCATGGTTGAAAGCGACTTGAGCCGTTGATCTGGCCCTGAGATAAACTCTTCGACATCTTGAGCATTCCACTCCCACGGCATCCTTCCAGAAAACTCCTGCAACCGCAGGATCAGACGCCGCCGAGTCGCGATGGTCGTTGAACGCAGCCCGCGACTGCGCTGTTGGCTTTCCCAGCCACCAAGCATTGCTTCAAACACCGTCGCTTCCGGCGTCGCTAACGCCACATTGGGCGAGTCCGTCACGGCGCGAAGAGTCCGGATTAAGTCATCTGAATGTTGCGTCACATACAACAATGTAAGGGTATATGCATCAACGGTCAATAGCCGACCGAGAAGACTTGAACTACACTAGGTAAAACTGCCCTCGCAGATGAGAATGATCGCTTATTGTCGAGTCAAAGAATGAATGCGAGTTGCATTTCGTGCAACAGTCGACGGTTCATGACCCGCGCCGACATTTCGCCGTACAGCTCGTAGTTGCTGGAACGGGCTGCGAGCCCGATCTTGTCGGCGGTGGCTTGGAGTTTGAACCACGGGTACCCAAACGGGATGCCCAGGTCCTTGGCCTCCTGACTCATGGCGACACAACAGCCGTCATTATTTGACAGCACGACGACCGGACGATCGAGCAGGGACGGATCGAACACGCGTTCTGCGGATACGTAAAATGAATTTACATCCACCAATGCGATGTACTCATCGGTCATGCTGGTAACCACTGATAATACTTTCGTTGATATTCGTACAAAAATCGTGTCCTAGCAGTCGTAAGTACCCGTTCTTTACATAGCCCAAATAGTCTACCCAGAAGGTTCAAGCCAAAAGGGATCAGATCATACTTTTGGCACGCTGCTAGGCTTTGTGTTGATGAAACATCCTAAACGACTGATTGTGCTTTCTATTCCTGTTCCTGCCGTATTTGTGGTGTTCGTCAGCGCCATTTTCCTGGTTTTTCGTCAGGTGGTGTCACCAGAATGGGCAATCCATGTTGATGGCCATGGGAATGTTACGTACGGCTCGTGGTGGGCATTGTTTCTTGGCTCTATGGCGATTGCTTTGGTGGCTCTTTTCTTGGGCCAGCATCTGGCGCGGGATTTTAGCGGTTTGGGGCACTGGTATCCGCAGCAGAAAGGTATCGTCGTAATGTGCTTTGCCGTGGGCTATGGCGTACTTGGGTTTCTTATTTCCAATATGCTGTCTGCCCTAGGTGCTGCTGAAACCCAGGATGTAGAAATCCTGATGGGCTACGGACTCTTGGGGTTCGTTCTGACAGCAATTCTTGTCGGAATCGTGTACACAGTGCTGTTGCCCAAAGCTAAGAAAATAACTAGAGTCACTCATCGCTGATCATAACGTTGTGCAATATGACGCCACAGAGACTCATCTGGGAAACGGTAGCAATTCTTATCATCGCCACTATTCGGTTACAACTAGTGTTGCAATATGGCTATTTTGATTCCTGCGGTAATGCTCGTTATTCCCATATGGTTTTTACTACTTTTTCGACCCCTTCGGATCAACAAGATTGGGCCGAATGCTTGGGTAGGGATTCGCACTGCTGAGACTGTGAAAAGCCAAGAAGCCTGGGAAATTGCTCATACTAGGGCTTGGCCACACATTATAGTTTCCAGCGTCGTTCTTGGGATGATCCTTGTAGGGAGTATTATTTGGGCTTTGACAGTTGAAGGAGATGCTCAAGCTACAGTGGCGGGAGTCGGCACAGCGATCGGCATCATCGTATGGCTGGTGGTGTTGATTATCGGAGCCAAAGCAGCGCACCAAGAGGTCAAAACGCTCGGCAACTCCTGACGTGAAGTACAGAAAGCACTAGCAGGACAGGTGACGTTCATTGCCCATCAAGCATGATCACAAAACCCGCATAACGGGCATTCGATGCAGCAACCGCATCCATCCAGCGAATAGCAGTGCCACGTGTGGTGCCCGTCAATCGAGCGACAATGGTCGGCGGTAAATTTTGCGTCAGCATCGACAGTGCGCTGGTACGACCCGTTGAAGCTGGAATACCAATGTTCCTAAGTCGCACTGCCAACGCAGCTGAACTCATCGGATAACCAGTAACTGTCCCGGGTAGCAGCCAGTGCGTTTCTTCGGCGGTGGTAAATTGCCGTATCGCAGCACGATCCTTCAGAATTGTACTGGCAAGCTGTATGAGAACGTCGGGTAACAATACCGGGTCTCTCCCCAACCGCACGTAGGCATGTGGGCCACGAAAGAAAACATCTGAGACTTTCAGCCGAGTGATCTGCAACGGTCGGGCACCAAAGAGCAATACTAATAAAGCACTAAAACGGATTGGTGCAGGCCATGGGCACTGCTCATCAAGTAAGTTCTCAAGAATTTCGGTACGTTTGGCGTCGGAAAAACCGATAACGTTCAGGTCCGTCCTCTTTGGCCGATGAATCTCAATTCTTCCCACAAGTCTGTTTCGATGCGCCCAGACAAGAAACTCGTTGACTCGATATTTCTCTTTCGACCCAAAGGACCTCCAACAATCCACGTCTGACTGCGTCAGCGATCCAAAGACTCTATCTTGGCCGTGGATCCAGGAAATGAGGTCTAGGATAAGGCGCAGTTCTCGGCGTCTGCTGACCGTGAGACTTGTTGGTAGGGGCGATCGTTTCTTGCGGAGTTCCCTGACGTGACGCCATCGTGCGAATTGGACGAATACTGCTCTTAACTTTGAGTTCGAGATTTCGGTCGATACTTCAAGAATCCACTTCTCAAACCTTGCCAGATGATGGTCCCGTGGTTCCAATAGTCCTGCATCGATTAACAGGGAACGAATCCCCCGAGTCAATGCATCCGGTCCGGCACTATCCAAATAATCATGGCTCAATTTCTCGGGAGAATTCATGACCTCAGTCAAGATTGATGCTGATTTCCTACGCGATGCCGTCAGAATCACTGAAGGCTTGGCTCTTCTGAAAGCATCGTAGACACTCTGAGCGACAGGGTTCGTTGAACGGACCGATGATGGGATGAATTGCTCAAGCGCATCATCCGCTGCACACTGGGTACACAAACCTTCCGACATTGGTCGCTCATGGGCACCACAACGCGCGCAGTCTCGATGCGAGACGCTGTTTCGTTTGTAGCAGTACTCGCACCAGGCAGCACCATGAACTCGTGCTACGACAATACGAGTCGTACCGCAGTTCGAACAGGGTTCACGGCGTCGTCCACACGAATGACAGAGTGGTTTTCCATCGGTGCTGTAGGTCAAGACGCGACGAGTCTTCCCACATTGGCCGCACGGTTTTTGAGGTTTTGAACACTCATGACATCTAGCCTTCGGCGTGCCAGCAAACAGACAAGGCTTGCGTTGATGGCACCGAGTGCAGACGTCGACCCGCTGTTTAGGACGACACACCGAACACACGGGCCCTGAAGGCCCTTGCCAAGCGACAAAGCGCTGCCTGCCACAAATACTGCAAGTCTCCAGATTCTCTGGAAGGTTCTTCTTGCAGGTCTAACAAATTCCATTCCCGTCAGCGTCGTGGGTCACGATGACCTGCATTCGATCACAATGAATGCAAATATCTTGTTGACTCTGTCGATAGCACCGTGCGCAACAACGCACCCCATCCACGAGGTGTCTCATGGGTACTGAGGACTGAACATTGCAGCGACCACAGGCTAAAGGGACAAGCGCTACTCCGGTTGCGCTGAGTGCGGCATGCAGTTTCACGAACAACTGTGAACCCGACGCAGGATGCTCAAGCCAGTGAGCGGCATTCAGATCAAGCTCGACAGCCGCTCTCAGGACCTCGCTTGGTTTTACGGAGGAGCTCAATTCACGCGCCGCTGTCATCGCTTGTTTGGTAGTGATACCTGGGATG
>NZ_JAKDKW010000025.1 GCF_030453185.1 Yaniella sp.
GGTCTCTTTCAACGCGCTGTGTTTTTATAAACCAAAAAACGCCCCGGCGGGGGCACCGGCCCGGGCCCCCTCGGGAGTCACCATGCAACCATCAAAAAAATCCACTGAAGGCTCGGTCACAGCTGAATTCGCGGTCATTCTACCCGTCGTCGTACTGGTCATTGCCATGCTCGTCAACGTCATGGTGATCGGCATGCACCAGTCCAAACTCCACCAAGCAGCCGCAGTCGCCGCCCGTCAGCTGGCTCGTGGTGAAGCACCCGGTGCGATCAATACCTCGGTGACAACCATGACCTCGACTACCACCAGTGTGACAACGTCGTCGTCGGGTCAATGGGCAACTGTTGAACTGACCAGCCCCGTTCCGGGGCCACTCGGCTTGATACCGAGCATCGAACTCACCGCCCAAGCGAAAGCACCAAACCAATGGACCGTAGAACCATAACCAAGGACGACGGCGCCTCAACGGCCATGATGCTCACCGTCTTTGCCGCTTTGATGTTGCTCTTCGCTGCAGCACTCACCCTGATACAAGTCCATGTGGCGGCATCTCGTGCAGCCGTCGCCGCTGATTTGGCAGCGTTATCGGCAGCCGATGCCGCACGCGGACTCATGATAGGGGAACCGTGTGCCGTGGCGGAATCAACGATCATCGAGCACGGAGCCTCAATGACGGCCTGCCAGATCGAAGACCCGGGAGTTGCCTATGTGGAAGTGACCCTTGGTGCGCCGATCGGACTGGATGCTACTGCTGCATCTCGGGCGGGACCGAAACTGCCCTAGTCAATGCCTCTGCGACAAAACGCAAAACCAATACGGCTCCGGCCTTATCCAGCGGCGAGTTCCGATTCCCACACTTTGGCGATTGCACACAAGAAGGGCAGCCATCAGGACAACCGCAGTTTTCAATGGCCTCCATGGTTGCGATAACCCAGGTCGCAGCGTGACTAAATCCACGGGTAGCAAATCCCACCCCACCGGGATAACCATCGTAAACAAAAACGGTCGGAGCCTCAGTATCCGGATGCAGCACCAGCGAAACCCCGCCGATATCCCACCGGTCATTGGACGCGACCAGCGGCATCATACCGATCATCGCGTGCTCGGCGGCATGGAGTGCACCAGGGAGTCGATCAGTGGTCAACCCAGCGGTCACGAACTGTTCAGACGGGGCAGTAAACCATACGGCCTGGGTGAAAAGTTCGCGTGCGCTGAGGTCCAACGGCTCTTCGTCGATAACCTGGCCGCTGGCAATATCTTTTCGCTGATACGACACGACCTGATTGGTCACTTTAACCGGGCCATGCACCCAGGCGAATTGGTCATCGGCAGAATAGATTCGTGCGTCTTCGGTGAGTATTTCTACATCGGTAACATCACGGGCCTGGGTAAAGTATTCCGGCTCGGCACGCAGTACCACTACGGTGGCATGGTCTTCATCGAGATCATCCACCACCCAGGTGCGTCCCTGGTGCACGTACACCGCACCCGGATGCGTCTGGGAGTGTGCCTGTTCTGAACCAATGGAACCTAACACCGCCCCGGTTTCACCATCAATAATCTGCATTGGACCAGAACCGGCATCTCGAAGGCTGATCATCGCAGCGGCATGCTGTTCGTGGGTCCAGTACCACCCGGCCGGACGACGTCGTAAATATCCGGTCGCGGTGAGGTCTTCGACGATGTGCCGAATATGGTCTGGATCCCCAAAGTCATCGAGATCATCTGGCCGAAGGGGGATTTCTGCCGCCGCAGCACAGAGGTGAGCTGATAAGATGTGTGGGTTTTGCGCATCGATCACGTTGTCTTCAACCGCGAGGTCAAAGACGGCCTGAGGGTGGTTGACCAGGTAGGTGTCCATGGGGTCATCGCCGGCAACGTATAGGGCGATAGAACGTTGTCCGGAACGACCAGCACGACCCAACTGTTGGAAAAACGAGGCGCGTGTGCCTGGCCAGCCGGCAACCACCACACCGTCGAGCCCTGCGATATCAATGCCCAGCTCTAGTGCCGGCGTCGTCGACACGGCCAATAATTTGCCGTTGTTCAGCCGCTCTTCGACGTCGCGACGTTCCTCGGGCAACAGCCCAGCCCGGTAGGCAGCCGCACGGCCGGGGAGCGAAGGATCAATTTCTGCCAGATTGCGTTTGACCATCTGTGCCATGGTCTCAGCGCCGCGGCGGGAACGAATAAACGCCACCGACCGGATCGAATTGACGGCTAAATCAGACAGCATATCTGCACCGGTTGCGACAAGCGAACGTCGCAGGGGAGCACCGTGTTCACCGGTCGCGCCAGAGAACTCGGATTCCCAGAAGCCCACCACGACTTCACCATGGCCCGAGGTGTCCTCCTCGACGCTCACCGCTGAGGTTCCGATCAACTTGGAGAAACTTTCTGCAGGGGCAGAAGAGGTCGCTGAAGCACCGATGAATACTGCCTCATGATTCCCTAGACTGGCACAAATTCTGCGCAATCTAGTCAACACAACGGCCACGTGGGAGCCAAAAACGCCACGGTAAGTGTGCGCTTCGTCGACAATCACATATTTAAGGTTGCGCAGAAACTTTGCCCAGCCGCCGTGATTGGGCAGGATACCCACGTGCAACATATCCGGATTGGTTACCAACACATTGGCGTGTTCACGGGCCCAAGCGCGCGAAGACGGATCCGTGTCGCCGTCATAGGCAGCAGGTCGCAACCACGAGACGCCGTGTTCGGATAGATGCTGCCATGAGGCCAGCTGATCGGCGCCCAGTGCTTTGGTCGGTGCGAGATACAGTGCGGTGGAGACTCCATCAGCGACGTCGGCAGCAACCGGCAGTTGATACGCCAGCGATTTCCCCGAGGCCGTTCCGGTTGCCAGCACCACGTGGCGTCCTTGGAGTGCGTGGTTCGCGGCAGTCACCTGATGCTCAAACGGTTGCGTTACGCCCGTTGAACCAACAGCATCGACAAATTGTTTTGGAGTCTGTTCTGGCCAGTCAGAAAACCTGGCGGTGCGTTCCGGCAACACGCGTGTGTGGACCAGCTGGTCCGGCACACGTGAGTACCCAAGAAGCTCCGCCAGGTAGGACTCAGCGTCGTTGTGACCGCCTGTCTGCTGAATGCGAATTGGCCGCTACTGCTTATGGTTCGAAGGTTTGCGTGGCCCACTGATCTTTGGGATCAACATCCGGGTGGCCCAGCACGACAACATCGCCGATGGCGGTCCAACCCAGGTACGAGTACAGGGCTTGGCCTTCCACTCCGGCGATGAGCAATCCCTCTTCGACATCACTTTCCAATGCAAGTGAGCTGAGGTAACGCATGGTTAAGGAGCCCAAGCCTTGGCGGCGGAAATCAGGCGACGTCCAGATTTGGTCGAATACCGCGTAGGTACCATCAACGACGGCGACGCGGCCGCGTGCAGCGAGTTTATCCGGGCCGGCCTCGGATTCCTCGGTGGTACGGAATGCCACCAGGTACCAGTCGTCGTTCCGGACGACCTCGGCGGTAAATTGTTCAGGCACGATGGGTTCTTCCACATCCTGCTCACTCATGTCGGTGACCATCACCAACTCATCTACACCGATCGGACGCAGCTTCGTTTTCTCCGCGTAAGTTCGTGCGGTGACGCCAGCAGCTTGCGTCTCCTCTGGCAGGTCAGCTGCGATGATTAACTGACGGGTAGGGTTCTTGAGAATCTCACCGGCAACGACCTGCAGCACATCGTCTGACGCATTCGTGACAACGTATTCCCACAGGTCTTCACCGGCTTCGGCCGATTCCGGGGTCCGCAGCGCAGCGTGAATGTTGCCCTGCGTGGTGAGGTGATAGTTTCGAATTCGTGCACGACCGGTGAGCCAGGCCGTGGCAAGTTCGTCTGTCAGTGAAGTAGTGATAGCCATAGTCCTAGAATAGCTTTAGTCACGCTCTAAGCCCAGCCACGGGTAGACACATTGCGTAAGCGTCACCAACTTGTAACCCTTAAGAAAGCTCATAAACCGTAACCCTGACCGCACTGAATGCGAAAAGAATAGCCTCAGATGAATCCACAAACCAAAATTGCCCTCTATTATCATTTCGCCCCGATCGACGATGCCCAGGCCGTCGCCCTATGGCAAAAAGAACTGTGCAAACGTCTCGGCCTGACCGGCCGCATCATCATCGCTGATCACGGCATCAACGGTACCGTCGGGGGCAACATTCAAGCGGTCAAAGAGTATGTGAAGTCGACCCGAGGCTACAGGGGATTTAAAGATCTCGAGGTCAAATGGTCAGAGGGTTCCGACGCCGATTTTCCTCGGTTGAGTGTCAAGGTGAAGCCGGAGCTGGTGGCCTTTGACCGCCCGGAAGAAGTTCAAGTTGCCGAAGGCAATCAGGTGCTCGGCACAGCCACACATCTGTCACCTCAAGAGGTCAACGACCTGGTAGCCCAGCGTGAGGCCGAGGGCAATCCTGTGACCTTCTTTGACGGTCGCAACGCTTTCGAAGCCCAAATTGGGAAATTTCAGAACGCCGTCGTCCCAGACACCACCACAACACGCGATTTCCTTACTGAACTGGAATCCGGTAAATATGATCATTTGAAAGATCAGCCGATCATTACGTATTGCACCGGCGGTATCCGCTGCGAAGTGCTCACCGTGCTGATGGCCAACCGCGGATTCAATGAGCTCTACCAAATAGATGGTGGCATCGTGCGCTACGGTGAAGCCTTTGGAGACGAAGGGCTCTGGGAGGGTTCACTGTATGTCTTCGATGAGCGCATGGCCCTGAATTTTTCCGATACCCCCAAAGTGATCGGCACGTGTCTACTGTGCGAAGCGCCCAGCGCCGAACTACGTAACTGCGCTGACCCAGGATGCAAAACTCTAGCGGTTGTCTGTCAGACCTGTCATGACCAACAACCCGATCGCATATGTGAAACCTGTACGACTCATACTGCTTCGACGAGGAAATAATGCACCCAGCACCCGCTGCCCATCCGAACGCTCTTGGCGCGTTGCGGCAGGATTTTGTGGCCGCAGGCTACTCCTTCGACAATATCGCAGACCTGCTCGGCCCAACAGCCACAGCTGCATTAGACCGCGACCAGCACCTGCCCGCGCGCCGTGTTCTGGACCAGCCGCTAGCTCAGGGCAACCCTCTGGCCGGGTTGATCAGCTGCTTTCTCCTGGCTGATCCCATCAGCCGGTCGCTTGCCGACACGATCTTTGACCAGCTGACACTGGATGGTGCCCTTGATCTGAATATCGTCACCATCACCGACGACGGCGAGGTTGCCGCCACCGTAGACATCTCGACGTATGCAACGGATCAGCACGGCGATATGTGGGTGGCCTCGGACCAAACGGCACTGCAGCTCGGACATTCGTTACCAGAAGAACACATCCTGGGCGTAGGCAAAGCCTCGATCACGCTTGCCGAAATCACTCCGCGAACCGCCGTGACGACCGCTTTAGACCTCGGCACAGGTTGTGGCATCCAGGCGATGCACCTGCTGCTGCACGCTGAGCGTGTGACCATCACTGACATATCGCAGCGGGCCCTGGATTTCGCGGTGTTTAACATTCTGCTCAACGCCCAACAACTCAACGTGGACCCGCACCGCCTGCAAGACCGTGTAACCGTGCGGGCCGGCAACATGCTGGACCCAGTGGCCGGTCAAACGTTTGATCTTATCGCTACGAATCCACCGTTTGTTATCGCACCTTCACAAGCCAAAATCACGCACACATACCGTGAAACCGGGCAGACCGGTGATCAGTTCGTCAAGGAACTTATTTCCAATATTGACCGCGTGCTCGCCCCGGGCGGACAAGCGGTGATGTTAGCTAACTGGGAAATGTTCGGTCGCGGTCATTGGCACGACCGCCTGGAAACCTGGCCTGCTGAAGACCTCGACATCTGGGCGATTCAACGCTCTAGTGCGGATCCGGCACAGTATGCTGAAATCTGGTTGCAAGACTCCTCTGAGCATCTCAACCGTGCTAGTTACGCCGACGCCTATGAGCGCTATCTCGAAGATTTCGAAGCTCGGGGTGTCACCCAAATTGGTGTGGGCTGGGTGTGGTTACGTAGACGTGAGGCCACCGCACCGTTGCACAAATTTGAATACCTGACCGGTCCCGTCCATCAGCCGGTGGCAGCTGCCTGGACGGCGTCGGTTGAAAAGTATGACACCGTATATAGTGCACAAACATCCGCCGGTGCGACAGCACAGGACTGGGCCCTAGCTGATATGCATCTGGTTGCTCCGCAGTGGGTAACCTATGAGCAGTATCAGCGTTTTGGGGCCGAACACCCAGAGGTGCTCATGGCGCGCTCAGGAGTGGGGTTTGGCCGTCATGTGCGGTTGGATACGGCCACTGCCGCGGTGCTCGGTGCGGCTGACGGCGAGTTGTCAGTCGGACAAATCGTTGCGGCCGTGGCAGGATTACTATCATTAGACGACGAGCAGACCGCTGCACTTCGAGCCGAAATCACGGCATTATACGTTGACGGATTCCTCGAAGTGTACGACCCTGAAACAACGACCAGCTAGATTAGTGTTGAAGCTGCTTCAACGAAAAGGAGCCACGTGAGCGCAAAAAGTTCTGCACCAACCAATGGTGATACCACCAAACTGGTGATCGTGGAGTCTCCGGCAAAGAGCCGTTCCATCGCCAAGTTTCTCGGTGACGGTTGGATTGTCGATTCTTCGGTAGGACACATTCGTGACCTGCCTCGACCATCCGATCTCCCCACTGACATGAAAAAGGGCCCCTACGGCAAATTCGCGGTGGATACCGACGACGGCTTCGAGCCCTATTACGTGGTTGCAGACAATAAGAAAAAGAAGGTCACCGAACTTCGAAAAGCGCTCAAGACCGCCGACGAACTCTATCTGGCAACAGATGCTGACCGGGAAGGTGAAGCAATCGCTTGGCACCTCCTCGAGGTGCTGAAACCAAAGGTCCCGGTCTACCGCATGGCGTTCACCGAAATTACCGAAGAAGGTATCGAACGCGCTCTAGAAAATATTCGTGAACTCGATACCGACCTCGTTGACGCGCAAGAAACCCGTCGTATTTTGGACCGGTTATACGGTTATGAGATCTCGCCGGTCCTCTGGCGCAAAGTTGGTCCAGGACTTTCTGCCGGTCGAGTTCAGTCGGTCGCGACCCGCTTGGTCGTTGAACGGGAACGCGAGCGCATGGCCTTTGTGCCCGCGTCTTACTGGGATATCACGGCAAACTTTTTCACCGACGCGGAGGAATCTTTCGCCGCTAAACTCTCGGCCATCGATGATGCCCGCGTAGCTACGGGCCGTGACTTTAACGACGACGGACAGCTAAAACCTAAAGCCGATGTGGTCCACCTAGACCAGGCATCCGCTCAATCGTTGGCCGGCGGTTTGGAAAGCGCCGAGTTCACGATCACCTCGTTAGAGGACAAACCCTATCGTCGTCGTCCGGCTGCTCCGTTCACCACGTCGACGCTGCAGCAGGAAGCCTCGCGGCGCCTGCGCTTCACGTCTCGAGTGACCATGCAGGTTGCCCAGCGGTTGTACGAAAACGGTTACATCACCTACATGCGTACCGACTCGGTCATCCTCTCCTCGCAAGCCATCTCGGCGGCACGTAAACAGGCGACCGAGCTCTACGGTGGCGAAATGGTACCGGATAAACCGCGCTACTACGCTTCCCGGAATGCGGCAGCACAAGAAGCTCACGAAGCCATTCGTCCATCGGGCGATTACTTCCGGACGCCGTCGATGGTCAAAAACTCGTTGACCGCAGATGAGTTTCGCCTCTACGAACTCATCTGGAAGCGCACCGTTGCTTCCCAGATGGTTGACGCCACCGGTTATACCGCCACGGTAAAAATTGCCGGCACGTCAGCTGAAGCAACCCCGCGCGTTGCCGAGTTCTCAGCCTCTGGAACCGTCATCACCGTCCTGGGCTTTATGAAAGCCTATGAATCCGATCAGAAATCTGTGCCGGGTGAAAAACAGACCCGTGACGACGCACGTTTGCCGGACATGGCTGAATCTCAGATCCTGGAAGCACGCGACGTTGAAGCCGAAGGCCACGAGACCACGCCACCATCGCGGTATACGGAAGCCTCCCTGGTTGCGGAACTTGAGAAACGCGAAATCGGCCGACCTTCCACCTATGCGCCAACCATCTCGACGATTGTCGACCGTGGGTATGTTCGCAAACGCGGTTCCGCGCTGGTCCCTTCGTGGACCGCGTTCTCAGTGATTCGACTGCTCGAAGAGCACTTCGGACGCTATGTGGACTACACGTTCACCGCTCGAATGGAAGACGACCTCGACCAGATTGCCGCCGGCCAGATGGACCGGCAAGACTGGTTGGCTGGCTTCTACTTCGGTTCGGAACAAACCGCTGCGGGCCTCAAACATACCGTGGAAAATCTCGGCGATATTGACGCTCGAGCGATCAACTCGATACCGGTTGCCGAGGGCATCACCCTGCGTGTGGGGCGCTATGGCCCATATCTGGAACAGGCACTGCCGGCTGATGCCGAAGAAGGCAGCGACCCGCAACGTGCCAATGTGCCAGAAGAGATGGCACCGGATGAGCTCACCAGCGAAGTCGCCACCGAAATGATTGAAACCGCAGGCCCCTCAGAACGGCCGCTGGGCACAGATCCCGATACCGGATACGAACTGGTGGCCAAGGACGGTCGTTACGGACCGTACGTCACCCAGATCATTCCGGAGCTGACCGAAGAACAAATCCAGGCGCACAAAGATGCTCAACCCGATGAGTATTACAAGAACGGCCGCAAGAAGCCTAAGAAGGCCCCGAAGAAACCAAAACCGAAGACTGGTTCGCTGCTCAAAGGCATGGAAATCGCCACGATGACCCTCGACGACGCGCGCAAGATTTTGTCGCTGCCGCGCAGTCTGGGGACAGCCGCCGACGGTGAAGAAATTACCGCTCAAAACGGCCGCTTCGGTCCGTATATGCGCAAGGGCTCCGATTCGCGGTCACTGGAATCCGAAGAACAATTGTTTACCATCACGCTGGCGGAAGCCGAGGAAATCTACTCGAAACCCAAACAGCGCCGTGGCCGTGGACAAGCAAAACCACCGATCGCCGAGTTTGGAAACGATCCGTCATCGGGCAAGAAAGTTGTTATCAAAGACGGCCGATTTGGTCCATACATCACCGATGGCGCCACCAATGTCACGGTGCCGCGCGGAACGGCCCCAGAACAGGTGACCGAAGGTCAGGCCTTTGAAATGCTCGCCGAAAAACGGGCTAAGGGCCCAGCCTCGAAAGCGAAGAAGAAGTAGGCCAGCCATGCGCCTAGGAGTATTGGACATCGGGTCAAACACCATCCACCTGCTGTTGGTGGATGCGTTTCCTGGGGCACGCCCAAACGCCTATGCGGATCATAAGCGCCCCATGTCATTGATTCAGCACCTGGACGACGACGGCGCGATTACCGAGCAGGGCCAGGCCAGCCTGGTCGAGTTCATCAATGGTGCGGTTGCGTTTGCAAAAGCGAACGGAGCAGCCGATATGATCAGCTTTTGCACCTCGGCGATTCGAGATGCGGCAAATGGGAAGAAAGTGCTCGAACGCATCGGTGAAGAAACCGGCGTGCATCTCACCGTGTTGTCGGGCGATCAGGAAGCGGCGATGACCTATTTTGCGGTCCGTCGGTGGCACGGTTGGCACGTTGAAAATCTGCTGAATTTTGACATCGGAGGTGGGTCATTTGAAATGTCCTTCGGGACCGATGAACTCCCCACCACAGCCGTCTCGGTACCCTTGGGCGCCCAACGGTTAACCAAAAACTATTTTGATCACCCCGATCCGCCAAGCAGCGATCAGGTCGCCAACCTGCGCCAATACATCCACGAAGTTCTTGAGGAATACCGCGGCCTCTTTCCCACCGAATTACCAGAAAACACCGTGGTGACGGGAACATCTAAGACGTTCCGCTCACTGGCCCGCCTAGCCGGAGCAGCACCATCGACTGAGGGACTCTTTGTGCCACGCAAATTGCGTCAGAAAGATCTCGGAACATGGATCAGGACGATGGCCGTCATGTCCGAAACACAACGCGCCCAGTTACCTGGCGTCTCCGATATGCGCGCCCGCCAGGTCCTGGCCGGCGGCATGGTTGCACAAGCCGCCATGGAAGTATTCGGCATCAAGAAACTTAGGATCTGTCCCTGGGCACTGCGAGAAGGTCTGATCCTGGGTCGGTTGGACGCTCTGCGCGTGCAGGGGCGTGTGGTTGAAACCAGCGAGAACGCCTGGGTCGAAGGCGTGGACCTGACTTCGGATGATCAACGACCCGGTTTCTCGCTAGGAGTTGGCGGTGGCTAAACCAGAAATCCCGGTGACCTTATCGACCTCGTCGATCTTTTCGTTAGCACCCCAACATGTGTTTGCGATGGCTGAAGATCTTGGCTATGACGGCGTAGAAATCATGGTCACCCAAAATCGGTGGACCCACAATCCCACGAAACTCAACGAACTTTCCTACCGCCATTCGATGCCGATCCATGCCGTGCACGCGCCCACGCTGCTCTTCACCCAACAGGTGTGGGGCTCAGCCTGGAACAAGGTAGCTCGTGCGGCAGACCTGGCCCGCGAGCTTGGCGCCGAAATCGTGGTCGTGCATCCACCGTTTCGTTGGCAGGGCTCGTACGCGTTCGAGTTTGCCACCGGCATCCGCGACATCATGGAGGCCACCGGGGTGACGATCGCGGTGGAAAATATGTACCCGTGGCGAGTTTCGGGGAGCGAAATTAAGATGTATCTGCCGCATCACGACCCCATTCCACAGGACTACGACTACGTCACCTGGGATTTCTCGCACGCCGCTACCTCCAAGATGGATTCCCTGGCAGCGATCAAACTGTTGGGTTCCCGGCTGGCACATGTGCACCTGACCGATGGGTCGGGGAGGGGCACCGCAGATGAGCATCTGCTCCCAGGATACGGTCACCAGCGGGTGGTCGAGTCCCTGCATCATATTGCCGCCAGTGATTATGACGGCGCCGTCTGTGTGGAAGTATCGACCCGCGGACAAAAATATCCGGGGCATCGCGAAGAAATGCTAGCCGAGTCTCTCGCCTTTGCTCGGAAACATCTGGCACGAACCCCCACAACGCAAGGAGAAGACTAAGTGCGCATCAGTTTCATCGGTTTGGGACACCTGAACTCGGCGATCCTCGCCGGGCTACTGGCCGGTGGTTTCGAAGCCACCAACGTCACCGCCACGACGCATTCCCAAGCCTCAGCCGTACAGCGCAGCGCAGAGTTTGGTATCGAAGTCATCGCGACCGAAGGAAATCCCGAAGCCAACAACGACGCCGTCGCCAACGCCGATATTGTGGTGTTAGGCGTCAAGCCACCGCAGATGGTAGCCACCGCCGAAGGATTAGCATCAGCCTTGGCGTCGGATGCGACCGTCGTCTCGGTTGCCGCCGGAACCACTCTGGCGACCCTGGCCGATGCACTCCCGCAGGACCAACCACTTATCCGAACCATGCCAAACGTTGCGTTGACCGTGGGCAAGGGCGTGGTGGGAATGGCCCGGGGTGCTACCGTCACCGATGCACAGGTCGAGCAAGTCGATGCGGTCTTTGCCGGTTCTGGCACCGTGTTCCACGTGGCCGAAAAAGACCTCAACCTGGTTGCCGCCATGGCAGGTTCTGGCCCCGGCTATGTTTTCCGGTTCACGAATGCACTCGCCCGGGCCGGTGCAGAACTGGGATTGGATGCAGCCACGGCTCAGGAGCTTGCCCGGTTGACCGTTGTGGGTGCCGGCGCGATGCTGGAAACCCCTGACGCTGAGCCAACCGCGCTGGAGGATTCGATCGCTACTGAAGGTGGGGTAACCGAAGCCGCGCTCCAGTCCATGGACGCCGCCGGATTCGACCAGCTGATCGTTGACGCGCTCAAAGCCAATGTCACCCGATCCGAAGAACTGGGAGCATAGTCTCCGGGTCGTTCAGCGGTTGAGCTCGGCTAACGCCGCAGTGGCTGCATTGTAGCCGGCCATTCCGTGGGCACCGGCGCCCGGGGGAGTGGCTGCCGAACACAAATACGCGCCCGATGCTCCGAGACGATAGGGATTCAGGGCAGGTCGTGGACGAAACAGCAGCTGATCAAACGCATTAGACCCGGTGACGATGTCACCGCCAACAAAATTTGGGTTTTCAACGGCAAGATCAGCCGTGGTGCGCGAACTACTGGCGACAATCCGGTCGCGAACCCCCGGGGCAAACCGTTCGATCTGACGCACAATCTCTTCGGTAACGTCGTGCGGGTAGCCGGCTGGCACGTGAGCATAAGCATCCACCGGATGAACGGTATCCCGGCCACGCGAGGCGTCGGCCACCGATTGCTGGCCCACTAGTACAAACGGATTTCGCGGCATGACACCGTTGGTTACCTGTCGTTCCACAAACGCGATCTCAGAAAATGTTCCACCAACGTGCACGGTCCCGGCTGCACGAGCCGGCGCATATGTCCATGGGATGCCACCTTCGACCGCAAGACTCACGGTCGCGGCTGCCGCTCCGTGGCGGAAGGTGTGAAGCTGTTTGCTGACTCTCTGAGGGATTTCTGACCCCATAATGTCAGCTGCCGCCCCCGGTGCCGTGTTGAGCATGACGATATCTGCGTCCGGTAATTGAGCAGCCGTGGAGATCCGTGTGCCGGTGACAACCTGGCCACCGTGGGCGTACAACGCCTTGAGCATGGCGTCCACGATCGCCGAGGAACCGCCCTTGGCGACCGGCCACCCGTAAGCGTGACCAGCACTTGCTAGGGCAACACCGATGGCCGCTGAACCAAATGACTGCAAAGGACGGAAGGCATGAGCAGCCACACCGGCAAAGAGTGCTCTGGAACGTTCATTGCGCAACAGTCGAGCCAATACATTCGCTGGAAGTCCTGCGCGCAGCCCAAAATTGGCAAATTGCAACGGAGCATCGGGCAACCGCAGCATCGGTTGTAAAAAATCCCGGGTGATTGTGGGAAACTGCTCAGTGAGGGACCCAAACAGATGTTTCCACGACGGATCCTGCAAGCCTTCGGCGGTCTGTGCGACGGACCGATAGGCGGCTGCGCCGTCGCCGTCATCTAGTGGATGGGCGTATTGGACTTCTGGCCATGCCCACTGCAAGCCGTATTCTTCCAACTGGGCGAACTTGGTGAAGGCATTGTCTACCGCGAGCGGATGAAAACCTGCGCAGTGATCGTGGACCAGTCCATCGAGTGTTGCCTGAGTCGAACGTGCCCCACCACCTGGAGATTCTGCGGCCTCATAAACGGTCACCTCGACACCGGCCTTGGCCAAGGTGAGAGCCGCAGCCAATCCATTGGGCCCGGAACCAACTACCGCGGCGTGCATCATGTACGATCAGACTTTCTGTTGATACTCGACGTCGCCATTATATGCGTTTGGCAAAGTTATCGACGCGTTCAGTCGGACCGGCCACGATCATATTTTGTCCCTCGCGTAATTCGGTGTGCGGGTCGACGCTCTGGAATTCCTCATCGTGTTCCAGAGCCACAATGGTGACTCCGTATCGATCCTTGATGCGCAACGTCTGCATCGTCTTACCGGCCAAGGCCTTTGGCGTACTGATGTTCGCCAGGGCATAGCCCGGCGAAAATTCTGTGAAGTTGCGCATGGTTCCGGCCAATAGGTGGGCGGTACGTTCGCCCGCATCTTGTTCCGGAAAGATCACGTTCGCTGCCCCGAGGCGGGTCAGAATTTCACCGTGGACCCGGGTAATGGCTTTTGCCCAAATAGTCTCGACTCCCAAATCCACCAGATTTGCCACCGTCAGTACGGAATTTTCAATTGAAGTGCCAATACCGACGACGGCGGTCTTGAACTGGGCGGCTCCCAATTGCTCGAGAGCAGCGATGTCTGTGGCATCCGCCTGGACGACCGAAGTGAACTCACCCATATAGCGCTGCACGATGGCCCGATCCGCTTCCACAGCCATGAGGTCTTGGCCGGATTCGGTCAGCTCCTCGGCCAGGGCGGAGCCGAATCGGCCCAAACCAATGACTAATACCGGAGAATCAGAATGTTTAACCAATGATCGGCCTTTCAGCTGGATAACGATAACGGGTTGGCCTGTGTCGGGTAGCCAAACCAGCGGCGAAGCTGATCGTCCCGATACGACCGATGAACATGAGGGCCGCCAGAATCCATTGACCAGACTCTGGGGCACTGGCGGTGAGGCCATTGCTCAAACCTACGGTGCCGAAAGCCGACAATGCCTCAAAGAGGGTTGTTTGGAGGTCTTTGCCGGTTACCACAGTGAGGGCGACTACCGATGTCAAAACTAATAGCGCACCAGCGGCTACTACGGCGACCGCCACACGGACCGTAGTGTCGGAGATCTCGCGGCGGTGAATGCGTACGTGCTCGTCACCGCGAATCTCAGTGAGAATCGCCAACAACAACACAGCCAGGGTCGTAACTTTAATGCCACCGGCGGTTGATCCCGAGCCGCCACCGATAAACATCAAAACATTGGTGACCAACAGTGACTGATCAGTTTGGTCAGCGACGTCATAAATGTTGAACCCTCCGGAACGTGTCATGCCAGAAGCAAACAGAGCGCTGTGGAGCTTTTCAGTAGTGCCCATTGATCCGAGGGTGTCGGGGTTATTCCATTCAAACACCGCCATGAGCACGGCCCCGCCGATCAACAGAATGAGGGTCACTTCGAGCGTCAGCCGGGTGTGGAGATTCATTCGGGCTTTGCGAAAGAGCATCCGATACAGCATATAGACCACGGGAAAGCCTAACGATCCGGCAAAGACGCCAACATTTATGGTGGTCATGAGGAGCGGATGGTCCAGCGTGGCGGTGCTCAGTGTGAAACCGGCGTTCGAGAAGGAGGAAATAGCGTAGAAGACCGCGTGAAACACTCCTTGGCCTGGGCCCAGCTGGCCAATGAACACCGGCAACATGACTGCTGCCAGCATTGCTTCGATGCTCAACGTAAAGATCAGCACCGTGAGTAACAGCGCGGGGGCCTCGCCAAGCCCCGACACTCCCAACGACTCCACCGAGAGGATTTTAGAACGCAGTGATAATCTGCGCGACACCAGCATCGTCAGCCAAGCGCCTAACGTGACAATCCCCAGACCACCAAGTTGAATGGCCGCCAGAATCAACAGCTGACCGGTCAAAGAAAAATGGTCCGCAGTAGGTACCGAGGTCAATCCGGTCACAGTCACCGCCGAAGTTGCGGTCACTGCAGCATCAACCAGCGCGGTTGGTTCACCGGTGGCCGACGAAAATGGCATGGCCAAGAGTGCGGTAAATAACGCTATGACCAGGACGAACATAACCGCAGCCGTTCGAGCCGGTGCTGAGGTCACCAGCCCCGAAAGCCTGCGCGCTAAACCAGCCCCACCGTTGTGGTGGAGTCGTGCACCTGGTCTAGACCGCAACTGTTTCACTGGTCCTATCTTCGTCCTTTAACTCGGATCCGACCAGCCCTGTCCGGTCGTGTCGAACCGGCAAAATGTCATAAAGGTAGCTTTGGGTCGCCCTGTGGGCCCAACAACATACGCTAGTCAGTGATGGAAAACACAGCTGGACCCCGTAGTGCTCTGGTGTGGGATGACGCGTTTCTGAACTACCGCTTTTCAGACACCCATCCCATGAACCCGGTGCGCCTCAAACTGACCCACCGCCTTGCAAAAACACTGGGCGTGTTAGACCGGGAAAGACTTCTGCAGGTCAAACCCCCGGTTGCTACGGACGCCGAGCTAGCCACCATCCACTCGATCGATTACATCGCCCAGGTGCGAGCTGCCTCATCCGATGCGAACTCCACAGATCCTGCAACTATCGCCAATATCGCCAGCGTTTATGAGGCAGTAGGACTCGGGACAGAGGACTGCCCGGTGTTTGCTGATCTGCATGAGTCATCAGCGCGTATTGCCGGGGGATCGCTTGCCGCAGCCAAAGCCATTTGGTCGGGACAAGTAGACCGTGCCGTAAACTTTGCCGGTGGTATGCACCACGCGCAACGCTCAATGGCGTCTGGCTTTTGTATCTATAACGACGCCGCACTGGCCGTTCAACACATGCTGGATCAAGGTGCTGAGCGCATCGCCTATGTCGACCTCGATGCTCATCACGGCGATGGCGTGGAGCAAGCCTTTGTGAATGACCCTCGAGTGTTAACCATCTCGGTCCACGAGACCGGCCTGTTGTTGTTTCCCGGGACCGGTTTCGCCAAAGACTTTGGTGGCCCGCAAGCCGAAGGATACGCCGTAAACGTAGCGGTCCCTGCTTCGGTCGGGGACGCAGGATATCTACGCGCCGTCCACGCCGTCGTGCCACAGCTGTTGCGCTCCTTTGGGCCGCAAGTTCTGGTGACCCAGCACGGTGCAGACGGCCACAGACATGATCCGCTAGCGGATTTAAACCTATCGGTTGATGGGCAACGCCAGCTGATGATTGATGCCTCAGACTGGGCAGAAGATTTCGCTGGCGGAAAATGGTTAGCCCTGGGTGGTGGCGGATATAGCCCAGTGAAGGTCGTACCCCGTGCGTGGGCACACTTGATTGGAATAGCTGCCGACACGCCGATACCACTAATAACCGAAATTCCAATGGAATGGCGGGAGCTCGTCTCGCAAGAATTGGGCTTGGCTACCGATGACGTCGTGTCTTCGATGTCCGACGGTGTGGACGTATGGTGGCGTTCGTGGGAGGTCGGATACGACCCCGCAGATGCCACTGACCAGTCGATTATGGCAACCCGTAAAGCCGTATTTCCGATGCACGGATTGGACCCGTGGTTCGACTAACGAAACCTTGTATTTGATGACGTAAGCTATTATTAATGTAATGGTGGTTGCCGCCTACATTCTGAACTTCCCCTCAGGCGTAGAACCCCGACCTCAGTGGGAACGTTAAAGGAGTAACAAACGTGGCGGAGAATTTCGCAAATGCCAAATTCATGACGGTCACCGAAGTCGCAGACATGATGCGAGTCTCTCGGATGACGGTGTACCGGATGATTCACGCAGGTGAACTACCGGCTGTGCGATTCGGACGCTCGTACCGTGTCCCCTTAGAAGCAGTGGAATCCATCGTCTCCGATACCGATGTGGCTACCGGTACCGACGAATAACCTCAACGCACAGGATTTCAGAACCGCCTTACCGGGCGGTTTTGTTTTTGGTAATCGTTGTCACGTGCAAGGAAAAATCATGAATCTCAAACTGCTCACCAAACCCGAATGCCATCTATGTGCGGCCGCTCGCGACACAATGGACGCGGTCACCGCCGAATACAATGTCACCTGGCAAGAGATTTCCACCACGGACCATCCCGAGTTGGCCGAACAGTTCGCAGAAGAGATTCCCGTGTTATTCGTGGACGACCGTCAACGTGATTTCTGGGTCATTGATCCAGATAGGCTCCGCAGGATGATTACCGCTGGTCTGAACGCATGACCATGACGCAGCCACCAGTGGCGAAGAAACTTTCGGCACCAACCTTGTCACGCTTACCGCAGTACCTGCGGTATTTGGAAGCCCTCCATGCTGACGGGACCGGGCATGCCACCTCTGCAGAACTGGCCGAGGTTCTCGGGGTATCCGATGCCTTGACTCGTAAGGACGTCAGCGCACTTGGCCACAGCGGTCGGGCAGGTCTTGGGTATTCAGTCGAGGCCCTGCGCTATACCATCGCCCGGATCCTAGGCGTCACAAGCGGTCGGCGCGTGCTACTGGTGGGTGCGGGAAACCTCGGGGCAGCATTGATGTCCTATCAAGGGTTCGGTGACCGGGGGATGAACATCACGGCCGTTGCCGATAATGACCCAGATAAAGTCGGGCAAATTCATGGCGGACACAAAGTTTTAGACATTAACGCCATCGGCACCGACCACGATATGGAACTTGCCATCGTGGCGGTGCCGGGTGACGTTGCTCAGGAGGTGGCCAATACCTTGGTAGCTGCAGGTATTACCGGGATCCTAAATTTCGCGCCGCGTCGACTTCACGTACCCGATCATGTGATCGTTCGTACCGTGGATCTGTCCGCAGAACTCCAGATCCTTGCTTTTCATCGCGACGGAGCATCAGGGTAGACCTTTTTAGCGGCCTTCTGCCAGGCTTTCTGTCGGTAGTACTCGGTGGAAGCGGGGAGCCAGGCGTAGATGATGCCCACGATGCCTAGTACAACGGCGAGTGCGGTGAGCACTCCGACCAGTGGAGTGACGAACGAAAGATTGAATAAGGACAGCACCGCAAATATCGTCCCCAAGATCCGCATTGAGCGCCAGCCATTACGAATGCCCAAGCCCACCAGCAGGTAGGCAACCGCAAGGATGACGGCCTGACCGACCATGGCAGCGGTCATCATTGATGAGTTTAAGTATGCTTCCATGCTGTCGAACGGGACCTGGTCGCCCATCGAGCCCATCATGGAATCCAACATCTCGATGTCCTGATCGCTCATCCCGCGGTTTGGCAGTGAGACGACAATCAATTGGGCAACGAGATACGAGATGCCGGCAGCTACGATCGCCCAGAAGGAGATATCGAGAATTCTCGGTCGCTTCGGTGCGCGTGCCATATCCGGTGTCAGTTGCGGACCACCAAGTGGCTGCCCGGGGTGCTGCAGACCAGGCTGTTGGAACCCGGGCGGCTGATAGCCGGCCGGTGGCTGTGGTGATTGGAAACCACCTTGAGGCCCATACTCGGACGTGGGTTGCTGCCGCTGCTGTCCTTGAGGACCGTATTCGGCACCTGACGGTCCACGGGTTTGCTGATATTTTTGTTGATGTTCGGCAAGTTCATCGCCGGTTAAACGGACCCCGTAGTCGGGGGATTCTCCGCGCTTCTTGTCGTCCATGACGAGCCTTTCGTTGAGATCCTTTCTTCCATCCTAACGAGTCCTAAAGCACTCGTTTGTCACCGTCAGGCACAAAATTCTTACCCGGTAGCTTAAGCATGCGGCCGGACACTACCCGGAGTCATCGCTCAGATGAACTCTGTGCAAAAATGTGGTTTATGACAGTTAGCGTTCACTTGGTTCGCCACGGCGAAGTATTCAATCCCGACAAGGTACTCTACGGCAGACTGCCCGGGTACGGGCTCTCCTCGCTTGGACTCCAAATGGCACAGGAGCTCGCCGACGGGTGGCAGGTAGCGCCCGAAATCTTGGTGTCGTCGCCTCTGCAACGTGCGCAGGAAACGACCGCACCGCTGGCCAAAAAATTTGCACTCGATGTCCGGACCGAACAACGCGTCCTAGAAGCCGGCAATAAGTTTCAGGGACTGTCGGACATGCGTCGTCAACTGCGCAACCCGAAACTGTGGCCGCTGATTCTCAATCCGTGGCGTCCATCATGGGGTGAGCCGTATGTGCAGCAGGCAGCCCGTATGGCCGGGGCAATCCAGGATCTGCGCGATGAACTGATGCGAACCCACGGTCCGGGAGCATCCGCTGTGGTCGTTTCGCATCAACTGCCGATTTGGGTGACGAGACTATCCGCCGAGGCGAAACCACTTGCACACGACCCACGGCAGCGGGAATGCTCGCTGGCCTCGGTGACGAGTTTCGAATTCTCGCCCGGACAACGCGTTCCAACCGTCCACTACAGTGAGCCGGTTGAACATTTGAGTAAACAAGCGGCTGCCCTTCCGGGTGCCTAAACACTCAGGATCTACTCAGTTACCGGAACTAGACTCTAGCGCGGTATTTGAAAGGGAGAACTCGTGAGGAATAAGACGTCACGCGCACTGATCGGCCTAGCCATAGCGGGGGCCGGACTGTTGACAGCGTGTTCGGGAGATGACCCGTTGGCCGCTCAGGCGGGGAACTCCGAAGGCAAAAATTACATTGCCGGTGACGGCTCGGTTATGGAAATCGCCGAGAACGACCGTGGTGAACCCGTAGAATTTTCGGGCGAAACTTTCGACGGTGAAACCATCAGCGGAGACAGTCTTGACGGACCAGCACTGGTCAATTTCTGGTATGCCTCTTGCGCTCCATGTCGAGTGGAAGCACCCCACCTGGCCGAACTCAGCACTGACTTCCAGGACGACGTCACGTTCATGGGTGTGAACGTGCGCGACGGTGCCGAAACCGCGGAGGCCTTTGAACGCAACTTTGATATCGAATACCCCTCCATTGCAGGCAGCGACGGTCAAGTACTTCTTCAATTTGCTGACTACGTCCCTCCACAAGCAGTGCCCACCACCCTGGTACTGGATGACCAAGGCCGGGTCGCGGCACGCGTACTCGGAGCGGTTGAGCAATCGACGCTGAAGTCGTTGCTCACCGGTGTGGTGGATGAATGAATAACCCATTCGCCGAGATCGCCTTAGATGGGTCGATGTGGTTGGCGATGCCCGTTGCAGCTCTAGCCGGACTCATCTCATTTTTGTCTCCGTGCGTGCTCCCGCTCGCACCCGGCTACCTCGGCTATGTTTCAGGACTCTCCGGTGCCAGCGTAGAAGATACCAAACGCGGCCGGATGCTGATTGGAACCTCTCTCTTTGTCCTGGGTTTCACCGCTGTGTTCGTCACCGCCGGCTTGCTCCTGAGCCGCGCGTTTATTTGGCTCAAAGGTGATGGCCAGTGGCTCACCCAGGTGCTGGGTGGCGTCGTCATTCTCATGGGCATCGTGTTCATGGGCGGGCTGTCTTTCTTCCAGCGCGACAGGAAAATTGGCTACCAACCCACAGCCGGACTGTGGGGCGCACCCGTGCTCGGGATGATTTTCGGGCTCGGCTGGGCGCCCTGTATTGGCCCCACCATGGCGGCCGTGATCGCCATGTCCACAGCCGGCTCCGATAACCTGTGGCGCGGTGGCATTTTGGCCGTGGTCTATTCGTTAGGCTTGGGTCTACCATTTATTTTGCTGGCCTTAGGTTTCTCCCGCGGGATGAAACGGCTGGCGTTTTTCCGCAAGCACCGACTGTTCATCATGCGGGCCGGTGGCATCCTATTGATACTGCTTGGTTTAGCTATGGCTACCGGCTTGTGGACTGACTGGACCAATCAGCTGCAAGGCTGGTTCGCCAACGAGGTGACACTACCAATTTGAGTAAAACACAGTCCAACCTGCCTGCTCTAGGATTCCGCGGTACGATGCGGTTCTTCTGGAGGCAACTGACCAGTATGCGTACCGCTCTGATGCTGCTGCTCTTGCTGGCTGTCGCAGCCGTACCAGGTTCATTATTTCCACAGCGCCGTGCTGGTGCTGACGTTGTCGAAACCTGGATTGACGATAACCCGACGATCGGACCGATCCTCGATTTCCTGGGAATGTTCGACGTCTACTCTTCGGTGTGGTTCTCAGCGATCTATCTGCTGCTCTTCGTCTCGCTGGTCGGCTGTCTCTGGCCGCGCGGCAAACAGCACTTCAAAACCCTGCGCCAACCGCCGGCTCGTACCCCGCGCAACCTCAAGCGCCTGCCCGAGTACGGCCAGCTGATTCTGGAATCCAACGGACCCACGCCAGAAGAAGCCCTGGTCGATGCAGAAAAACTGCTCAAAAAGTCCGGGTACCGGACTGAATTGCGCGACGGATCTGTTGGCGCCGAACGCGGCTACGTCCGCGAAATTGGGAACATTTTGTTCCACTTCGGCTTACTCGGAGTCATCGTGTTCATGGGCATCGGCGGTCTCTATAAATATGAGGGTCAGAAGATTATCGTCGAAGGCCAAGGTTTTACCAACAACCTGGTCTCCTATGATTCCTTTACCCCCGGCACCGCCTTCTCTGAAGAACGTCTCGCGCCATTTGGGATCCAACTGGAAGACTTCGATGTAGTCTTTGACCGCGACTCCGAAACCCACTTCGGCCAGGCCCTGGACTACACGGCAACCATGCAGGTAACCCCCGGACCGGGCGAAGAAACGTATCAAGACACCATCAAGGTCAACGACCCGTTGACCGTCGACGGCGTCCGCGTCTTCTTGGTGGGTAATGGCTACGCTCCAAATATCACCGTGACCGATGGGGAAGGCGATGTTGCCTACTCCGGTCCTGTCATCGCACAGATCCAAGACCCGAACACGAACAGTTCGCTCGTGGTCCTGAAGGTTCCAGACGCCCAACCAGAACAACTTGGCTTTGTGGGACTGTTCTTACCGACTTCCTATACCGGTGACGACGGTGTCGCGGTATCGATCGACCCGGATGCCTATAATCCGGAGCTGATCCTCAACTCGTATCACGGCGATCTGGGTCTCGACGATGGAACCCCACAAAACGTGTACGTGCTGGATACCGATGGCATGACCGAAATGAACTCCCGCAACAACGAAAACGGCGGTATCACGCTCGGAGTGGGGGACAGCTACGATCTGCCCGACGGCATGGGTTCCATTAGTTTTGACGGTTGGGACCGCTATGTTGGCCTCGATCTGCACTATGACCCATCTAAATGGGGCGTAGGCTTCTTCTCGAGCCTTGCGTTGGTTTCCCTCGTAATATCGCTGTATGTTCGCAGGCGTCGTGCCTGGGTAAAAGCTACGGAACGAGATGGCCACACCGTTATCGAATACGGGCTGCTCGCGCGCGGCGAGACCTTTGGCCTGCGTGAGGAAAATATCAAGCTTCGCCAATCGTTTGATCACACCTGGCCGGTTATCCCGCCAGATACTTCGGAGGACAAATGACACCTATTAATGAAACGCTGGCCCAGTACAGCGAACTGTTCATGCTCATCGCAGCATTGATCTACTTGGTCTCATTCTTCTTTTTCTCCTGGGATATGGCATCCGCATCCCGGTCTATTAGAAAACTGGAGAACGAACTCGAAACCGTCAATACGAAGGAACTGGTCGGAGCCTCTGGTCCTTCGGTAAACGAGCCCAACGACCGCAAGCAACTGGTCTCCGATGACATGGAATACACCGACGGCATCAAACGCCCGGCAGCCAATATCGGTGTGGCGATTCTGGTCGTCGCCATGCTGGCCCACGCCTTTGCGGTGGTGGCTCGTGCCGTGGCAGCGTCTCGCGCGCCGTGGGGCAACCTGTATGAATTCATGACCTCCGGTGCGCTCGTCATCACCGTGGTCTACCTGCTCTTCCTACTGCGCAAAGATCTGCGCTTTGTGGGGACCTTCGTCTCCGGTGTCGTCCTGCTCATGATGATGGGTGCGACCATCGGCTTCCCCACACCCGTTGGCAATGTCCAGCCGGCACTGCAATCCTGGTGGCTGATCACTCACGTGTCGGTGGCCGTGGTGGCTTCTGGGATCTTTGCGCTGACCTTCTCGATGTCCGTGCTGCAGCTGATCAAACAGCGCGCAGAGAAACAGGGGCCGGTCAACGGATTCATGCGCTTGGTGCCTTCGTCGTCAGCGCTGGAAAACTGGTCCTACCGGCTCAATGCCGTCGCGTTTGTCATGTGGACCTTCACCTTGATCGCCGGCTCAATCTGGGCAGAACAGGCTTGGGGTCGCTACTGGAACTGGGATGCCAAAGAGGTCTGGACCTTCGTGATCTGGGTGATCTACGCCGGCTACCTGCACGCACGCGCCACCCGCGGTTGGACGGGCACCCGATCGGCCTGGTTGAACATCACGGGGTTCCTCGCGTTGGTGTTCAACTACACGATCGTCAATCTGTACTTCCCGTCGCTACATTCTTACGCGGGGTTCTGATCCTCGTCTGAATCGTCTTCGAGGTCTTCTTCACGACGACGAAGTTCACGCTCGCGTCGATCGAGTTCTTCGTCCCGCCGTTTCTGGTTCCGTTGAACATCGAGCGAACGTAAGAATTCTTCGTCGTCGTCCGGGGTCGTCGGACGTGTAGGCCCGGAGGTCTTCTGGAAGCCCTGCACCGTTGACGCCAGATACGAGTTTTCATTGCCGAACAACAGCCACAGCACACCACCAATGAGCGGAACGAGAATAATGACCACAATCCAGATGCCCTTGGGCATGATGCGGGTGCGAGCAGATGGCGTGGAAATCGCTTCAATGAGCGCATAAATCATGACGCCGACTGAAACGATGATCAGGGGAATTAACAAACGTGGCATACCCTCCATCTTACGAACTTGCTGGCTATAACGCACACCTCACCAGAACGGAGACAACATGAAATTTTGGCTCTATACCGGACTGCGGTTCATCCTGTTCGGTCTCGGATTTTTCGTTACCCTCTTCTTCACCCAATCTCTGATTTTCGCGCTATTGGTCGGCCTGGTGACAGGCTTCGCCCTAACCTACCTGTTCACCCCAAAATTGCGGAAAGACGCGTCTGAAGACCTGATGCGTGCACTTGATTCTCGCAAACGCAATAAGACCGCCGTTGACGACGCCGACGCCGAGGACGCTTACACTGAGGGCCGTTTCGCAGACGCGGAAGACCTACAGCAGGAGACCAAGAGTGAACAAAACGGCGTAGAGGACACCAAATAAGCCGGTCATTTTCAGCACTGGAATCAGCTGACCGCGTTCTTTTGCTTCCAGCATGATCATCGACGGACGAATTGATGCGACCAAGAGTAACAGCATCACCCACATCCACGGATGCTCCGGCACGAAAAATAGTGGCGCGGCGACGGCAACGGTCAGCATGATCGGGTACGACCAGCGAGCTGCTGTGTCACCGAGACGCACTGCCAAGGTCAGCTTGCCGGCCTCGATGTCCGTGGGGATGTCTCGAACGTTATTGGCCATGAGCAGGGCCGTTGAGACCAAACCGGCGCCCACCGCACCTGCCCAGGATGGTCCTGAGACTTCACCGGTTTGTGTATACGTGGTGCCCAACACGGCAACCAAACCGAAAAACACAAAAACGAATACTTCGCCCAGCCCCGAGTAACCATAGGGTTTGGAGCCACCCGTGTAGAACCAGGCGGCGATAATGGCCGCAATTCCGACGACGACCAGCCACCATAGCTGCGACCAGATGATGAGCCCGAGTCCGGCCGCAGCTGCGATACCGAAAAATGCGAACGCCATGTTGCGAACGGTTGCCGGGGTCGATGCTCCCGACCCGGTAATGCGGAATGGGCCCACGCGGTCGTCGTCGGTGCCACGGATCCCGTCGGAGTAGTCATTGGAATAGTTGACTCCGATCTGCAGAGCCAACGCCACGATCAGCGCGAGGAATGCTTTACCAAGATGGAAGCTTTCCAGATCTGCGGCAGCTGCCGAACCGACCACCACGGGCGCAATTGCCATGGGGAGTGTACGTAGTCGGGCGGCTGCCACCCAGTGTGAAAACGATGCCAAACTTATTCCTTTGCTAACCAATGAGTGAGTGTAAGTCGATCCGGTTTGCCGTTTTCTAACATCGGCAATGCCTCCAGCCTTAACCAAATTTTTGGGACCGCCGGCGCGCCGAGTTCCTGGCGCACGGCATCGGCCAGGATATGCTGGGCGGCCGTGCCTGTGACGGCTGCGCAAACTCGCTGGCCCCAGTGACCATCGTCGATACCGGTAACGAATGCTTCCGGAACCCAACGCTGCAGGACCTGTTGAACCTTCGCCGCCGAGACCTTGATCCCGCCGGTGTTCATGACGTCGTCGAGTCGGCCGTGGACACGTACGACGTCGTCAACCGCACCGTAATCATCCGTCAGATATGAGCCGTTCTGAAAATGCTTGGCCGTCAGTTGTGGATCATCAAAGTAACCGGCAGCCACCATCGGACCGGTTACTCGGAGGCGGTCGACCCCATTGTGCTCAACCGTATCTACGGTGACGCCGGGTAGGGGAGTGCCGTTATACACGCAACCCCCACAGGTTTCTGACATCCCGTAGGTGGTATACAGATTCAGGCCATAGCGTTGAGTGGCCTGCGTGATCGTCTCAGGAATTGCCGAACCGCCCACCAGAATCGCCGAATACGACTGCAGTGCGGCAATCGCGTCCTCGTGTTCCAACAGTCTGGTGAGTTGCGTTGGCACCAGCGAGACCGCCGTAAAGTCGTGTTCCAACCGTTGGGTCCCGGCGATAAACTCTTCGGGGCTAAACCCGGGGTCAATGACCACTGGCTTGGTTCCGGCGGCAACCGAACGAGAGACGACCGCAAGGCCCGCCACGTATTGGGTGCCCACCGCTAACAGCCACTGGCCTTGTCCGCCAATGCGTGCGGCGGTGGCGTTCGCCGAAGCGTTCAGCGCCGACGCCGTCAACAGTGTTTGTTTCGGCGTTCCCGTTGAACCGGAGGTCCGAATGACGGCGACAGCGTCCCGATGCCCACGCTGTGGATCGGTAATTTCCGGTCGATGGATGACGCCGTGAGCGGTCGCCTCGAATGGTGTTCCGGTAGCGAGTGCTTCGTGGACGTCCATTAGAAATAGTACGGGTAGTTTGACCAGTCTGGGTCGCGTTTTTCAAGGAATGCGTCGCGACCTTCGACAGCCTCGTCGGTCATGTAGCCCATGCGTGTGGCTTCACCGGCAAAAACTTGCTGGCCTGCCATGCCGTCATCAGCAAGGTTGAAGGCATATTTCAGCATGCGAATAGCCTGTGGTGATTGGGCGTTGATATCGGCCGCATATTCTAGAGCAACGTTTTCTAAGTCCTCGTGCTCTACGGATTCGTTGATCGCGCCCATTTCGAGCATTTGATCTGCCGAGTATTCCCGTGCCGTGAAAAAGATTTCGCGGGCACGCTTTTGGCCGACGTGGCGTGCCAACAGTGCGGAACCATAGCCAGCATCGAATGAGCCAACGGTGGCATCGGTCTGCTTGAATTTTCCGTGCTGTTTTGACGCCAGTGTAAGGTCAGCGACCACGTGTAGTGAGTGACCACCACCAGCGGCCCAGCCGTTGACCACTGCCACGACGACTTTCGGGCTGGTACGCATCAGACGCTGTACTTCTAGGATGTGGAGTCGACCGGCACGTGCTGGGTCGACAGATTCTGCCGTCTCACCTTCGGCATACCGGTAACCGTCACGGCCACGGATCCGCTGGTCGCCACCAGAACAGAAGGAATGCCCGCCGTCCTTGGCCGACGGCCCATTTCCAGTGAGTAGGACGGTTCCGACATCAGAAGTCATCCGCGCGTGGTCGAGAGCTCGGAAGAGCTCATCCACGGTGCCGGGACGGAACGCATTGCGTACCTCTGGGCGGTCAAATGCGATACGGGCGGTACCGAGGTCACGCACCCAGTTGCCATCGGCGTCACGCTCTACGTGGCGGTGATAGGTAATGTCTTCGAAATCGAAGCCCTGGACTTCACGCCAGACGCTTGGGTCGAAGATATCGGAAACTTTTTCTGGAACAGGATAGTTACTCACATCGCCTAGTCTATACAACATGGTCTCTTCAACAGTGCAGTATCTTCATCCAGCCGACTGGTCCGGGGCCCGCAATGCGTGGCAGGTCAGACAAGACTTGTGGCGTATGGGTCGATTTGAATGGGTCGACGCTCATGGTTGGCAACAAATGGTCGATGACGGCGTTGCCACCGTGATCGATGTGCGGACGCCTCCCGAAGTGAAACCTCGCGAATTGGATCCTGTATCCGAGATGCCCGGTGAGATACGTCGAATTCATTGGCCGGTAGAAGACATCGACCATGAGACGTTCTGGGAACGAAACTCGCCATACCCAATGCACCCGGATGCCTATCAGGACACGATGGATACCTTCGGGGATCGGGTCGCCACCGCAATTTCCACGGTGCTTGATGCCTGGCAGCACGGCGGAACCGTGCTGCACTGTACGGCGGGCCGAGATCGAACCAGTCTCGTGCTCGGATTAGTTCTGCAGCTACCGGACATTCCCGGTGGGGCCGCGGATTGGGAAGAACAACAACGCGTCTACGCCTCGGGAGCGCACGGTATAAACGAGCATCATCGGACCAGCCCGATACCGCATCCGTATGAGTCGTATTTGGAACCGGATGCGTTTCAGCGTGAGCTGTCTGATCGTCTTGCGAGCTACCACAAGTTCTTACAGGAA
Organism: Yaniella sp.; assembly: GCF_030453185.1. Lineage (GTDB taxonomy): Bacteria > Actinomycetota > Actinomycetes > Actinomycetales > Micrococcaceae > Yaniella. The sequence continues at coordinate 27,911 of NZ_JAKDKW010000025.1, forward strand.
TGGCCGGGCGATCGAGTTCTAGAGCTCTTGAAACAGAACGACTCGCAGTAAGATCCCATTGCCACTCGCAATGTCATTGTTACTCAAGTATTCAAGTATTATAATGTGAAATATCGGCAAATTCTGGGCATTGAGGGTTCTCTTTCCGTGTCTCAGCGGGTATAGTAAACGTATGATGGATTCCATGACAGGTGCAGCAAGGGTGGCGCAGGTTCGTGCCATGTTGGACATGTTGGATCCCTCCGATTCCTCGGCACAATGTATTGATCGGCTCCAAACGTTGGCACGGCTAAAGGCTCGGATCGCCGCGTTAGAAGTCGAGGAAATCGCAGACCTAGAACACCACCGTCACGAAGAAGAAGCCGCGCGCGGTGTCCCCAAGTCCCGGCGTGGTCATGGTTTTGCTGCTGAGATCGGGCTGGCTCGTGGTCAGTCCCCGGCGCGGGGTAGTAAGCACTTACAGGCTGCGCAGTGCTTGGTGCAGGACATGCCCAAAACGCTCAATGCTCTGGCGTTAGGCCAGCTTGATGAAGAGCGCGCTCAGGCTGTGGTTAAGGAAGTCTCCTGGCTGACACCCGAACACCGGACAACAGTCGATGCACTGATGGCTGGGCAGTTTGAGGGGCTGGGGCCACGGAAGTTGGCTGGTAAGGTTCGGGCGCATGCTGAACGGTTAGACCAACACGGCGCGCTCGAACGCAACGAGATCGCTTACTCAGAACGTCGCGTTACGGTGCGTCCAGCCGCCTACGGGATGGCGTGGGTGACTGCGCTAGTCTCCACCCAGCAAGCCGTGGGGATCTTGGCGACGTTAACTCGTGATGCCAATAGTGTGGTGAACTCTGGTGAGACGGCTGATCCAACGGATCCTACCGGCCAACCCCGTGGCCATGGTCAGATTATGGCTGACCTGTTTGTGCAACGGGTCAATGGGCACGCACCGGCTGCGGTGCCTGCTGAAGTCCAGGTCGTGATGACCGATGAAGCGCTCTTTGCTGACGGAGACACCCCGGCCTGGGTGACCGGCCACGGCCCCATCCCAGCCCAACTGGCCAAACGATGGCTAGCAATGCCAGAGACAGACGTTTTCCTGCGAAGGGTCTTTGCTCGGCCGGGTGATCACCAACTGGTGGGCA
>NZ_JAKDKW010000153.1 GCF_030453185.1 Yaniella sp.
CATGCCGTTTGCAATGCGTCGGTGTGCGCCACGCACGTTGGGTTCGTCATCGATCTGCATGATCGTGCCCGGATCGTGCAGCGAACCGGTGAGCACACCGCGGGGGCTGTGCAATTTCATACTGCGCGAAAAGACGCGTTCTCCGGCGGCAGCTAGTGCCGAAACCACTGAGTCACCCTCATAGCCAAAGTAGGACTTGCCGTTCCAGGTAAAGGTGACGCGCTTGGAACGATCAATCACCTCGTTGGGCTGGGTTGGCAGGCGCTGCGGCTGGTTGTTGTGTTCAGAGGATGTCATCGAGGGTCTCCTTCGGAACGGATGGCTTTATTGGCAAAGGTGTCGCGGTGCAGGGTGAAGAATTGTCGGCAGCCTGCCGAGTGGAACCACATTTCTTTCACAACGCCCCAGTGGTTGCTGCGGAAGTAGAGGTAGTCGTGCCACTGTTCCATCGTGGTGGTGGCGACATCTGGACGTGGCGGTTTTTCGCCGTGTTGTTTGAATTCCGTGGCATTGCGTAGTCCGCACCACGGGCAGTTAATTTGCATCATAGTGAAGCTCCTTGAGGTGAGACGGGTTTAGTGACCTACCGCGGCGGCGCCTTTTTCGCCGACCAGCTGGCCGGTCGAGAAGCGCTCCATGCCAAAGCCTTTGATCAGTTCCGGGGTTTTCTCGGTGGCGATCAGTGCCGCCATGGATTCCCCGGCGACTGGCCCGGCCTTGAAGCCGTAGGTACCCCATCCGACGTCTACATAGAAGCCATCGACCTCGGTCCCGCCCATGATGGGGGAGTAGTCCGGAGTCATGTCACACAGGCCCGCCCACTGGCGCAGCAGTCGCATTTTAGACAACGACGGCATGAGGCTCAGCACGTTGGTGGCCAGACCTTCGACGAACTCCAGGGTGCCGCGCATCGAATACGATGTAAATGGATCGACACTGGCACCGAATACGAGTTCACCGCGGTCGGTTTGGCTCACATACACGTGCAGGGTTCCCGAGACCACGACGGTGCCCAAGAACGGCTTGACCGGTTCGGTGACTGCCGCCTGCAGCGGCGACGTGGTAACCGGCATACGCACACCGGCCATATCGGAAATCAGTGAAGCCCAACCAGCGGTACAGTTGACCGCAGTCTCGGTGGCGATGCGCCCCTGTGAGGTCTGCACCCCGGTGACTTTGCCGCCTTCGACGTCAATGCCGGTGACTTCGGTGTGCTGAATAACGTGCACGCCCATTTCGTGTGCGGCCCGGGCATAACCCCACACCACAGCATCGTGTCGGATGGTACCGCCCGGTGGGTGGTAGAGCGCACCCAGTACCGGATACCGGGTGTCTTTGGAAACGTCGATGTAGGGGACCAGTTCTTCGACTTCTTTGGGCCCGATGACTTCAGAGTCCACTCCCTGGGCTTTGTTGACTTCGGCACGCCAGCGCATGGTGCGCATACCGCCGTCGTCGTGCGCCAACGACATGTGGCCCATCTGAGCAAACATCAGGTTGAAGTTCAGTTCCCCGGAAAGCTCTTCATAGAGTTTCAGGGAACGGTCGTAGAATCGCACGCCATCGGGGGTCAGGTAGTTGGAACGCAGAATTGAGGTGTTTCGGCCGGAACCGCCGCCTCCGATATAGCCTTTTTCGATCACCGCGATGTTGGTGATGCCGTGGTTTTTCGCCAGATAGTATGCGGTGGCCAGGCCGTGGAGACCGCCACCGATAATCACCACATCGTAGCTGCTTTTCATCTCGGGCTGGGACCAGACTTCGGGCCAGCCTTCCTGGGTGAGCCCCTTGGAAAACAGTTGGAATGCTGAATAGCG
>NZ_JAKDKW010000026.1 GCF_030453185.1 Yaniella sp.
CGGACCCGAACAGGGTCTCTGCCGTACTCAAAGCGGTGCTGTTGGACGGACTCAACCCGCTCGACACGAAGACCGAGCATGGCCCTGCTGTGCTGGTTGCAGGGTATGAATACGGCGCTGCTCCGGCTGCCTTGCGCCGTGAACTGGTCGGTATGGCGTCTGACCGGCTGCCATTAGAACGCGGCTCCGTGCAACGCCTGGCTTCCTACCGGTTGCCGAAAATCTCCGCCGATGAGGTGCGCTGGATGCTGCACCGGGTGGGGCTGACCGCACAAATCGTGGCACATCCCAAGGGTGTCAAAGCCCTCCTGAAAAATGACGGCGAAACATGGTCCCGATCTGATGTTGCTCGGCTCAAGATTGCCCGTGCACTGTTGGGCAACCCATCGCTGGTGGTACTGGAAAATATTGACGCCGCACTCGACGAGCAAGGGCTGATTATGTTGCGGAAGCTGCTGGACGAGTATCCGGGAACGGTGTTGTTCTCATCTTTGGTGCCGCAGCGACTCTTTGCTGAATCTGAAATGCGGCGCTGGCCCCTAGACGGGTAAGTGTTTTGAGCGGGTGACGGGAATCGAACCCGCGTATCTTGCTTGGGAAGCAAGCGCTCTACCATTGAGCTACACCCGCATACCTGACAGCGGACAAGACCGCCATGGTCATAGGTACCTGAAATAGTTTAACACCTCTTTGCGCCCTTGCGGGGATTTCGTCCTGGCCGTGCGATTTGCCCAAGGTGAAACTGAAGACTCTATGTGACGCATTTTATTGTGTTCCCTAGGGGATAGGGGAGAATACTAGGCATGACTTCGGCACCATCGACTCCACGTATCCGCGCCTCAGAACTGGTTGGCGAAACCTGGTTCAACATTGGCGATCAAGATCTGAGCCTGAAAGATCTTCGCGGCAAGATCGTTATCCTCGACTTCTGGGCATTTTGCTGCGTGAACTGTTTGCACGTCCTGGATGAACTCCGCCCGCTGGAAGAAAAATACTCCGATGTGCTCGTAACTGTCGGCGTGCATTCACCAAAATTTGATTACGAAGCGGAAACCTCTGCAGTTGCTGCAGCCATTGAACGCTACGACATCGCTCACCCGGTACTCAATGATCCGGAATTGATCACCTGGCAGGCCTACACCGCCAGAGCTTGGCCGACCCTGGTGGTTGTGGATCCAGAAGGTTACGTCGTGGCCCACCTGACCGGTGAAGGCCACGTCTCCGGACTGTACTCGCTGATCGACCAGCTGGTCGAAGAACACGATGCCAAAGGCACACTGCATCGCGGCGAAGGTCCGTACGTGGCACCGGAACCGGTAGCCCGTGACCTGAAGTTCCCGGCAAAAGCCATTGCCTTGGGTACTCGCGGTAGTCAAGAAGGAAGCTTCCTTGTCGCAGATACCGGCCACCACCGACTCGTGGAAGTCGCCGATGATCTAGAAACCGTGTTGCAAACCATCGGTGGTAACGGCACAGGTGCTGCCATCTCTGCTGAGGCTGCCGTGGCGGACCCGGAAAGCATATCGGTGCGAGGCTATGAAGACGGTGGCCGCGACATGGCCTTGTTCAATGAGCCCCATGGCCTGGCGCTGCTGCCGGCCGAGATAGCTGCCAAAGTCGGCTATGACTTGTTGGTAGCAGATGCGGTGAACCACCGGTTGCGTGCTGTGAACTTGGCAACCGGTGAAGTTTCAACGGTTGCAGGCAACGGCGTGCAGCGGTTGATCGACTCTGAACGCGTACAAGACGAAGCCGGGCAGTCCGGTGACGTCGAGCTGGCGCCATTTGATGCCGGTGCGCTGGACACCTCATTGTCGACGCCGTGGGATGTGCAGTATTCCGAGGCTGAAGAAACCGCGATTATCGCCATGGCTGGAACCCACCAGTTGTTCTCTTACCACCCGGTGACCGAGCAGCTGGCCGTCTACGCTGGTACAGCGTTGGAAGGCCTGTTGGATGGACCTGCCGATGAAGCATGGTTTGCTCAGTCCTCAGGCCTATCATTCGATGCGGAGGGCAACCTGTGGATCGCCGATGCTGAAACATCAGCGATCCGCTATGTTGTGCCTTCGACCAAAACCGACTCCAAGAAACCCGAAGTTGGCACGGTGATCGGCACCGGGCTGTTCGACTTTGGTTTCCGTGACGGAACTCCGGAAGATGCACGTTTACAGCACCCACTAGGGGTCACCAACTTACCTGATGGTTCGGTCCTTATCGCCGACACATATAACCACGCGATCCGTCGTTGGGCCCCAGAAACCATAAACCCCGATGGCACAACCAAACCCGCTGAAGTGACCACCGTGGCACGAGATATAGAAGAGCCCTCCGACATTTTGGTGGAGACCGACGCGCAGGGGCATGCCGTGTCGATCGTGGTGGTAGAAACTAACGCCCACCAGCTTGTGCGGATTAGCGTGCCCGAGAAATTCCTGCACGTGGACGAGGGAGCCAAGCAAGCGCAGCGTCCAGCAACCAAACTGGTAGCCGGCGATGTACCCATCAACATCTCGTTTTCAGCGCCGAAAGGTCAGAAACTGGACGATCGCTGGGGCGACCCAACGCAGTTGACGATTTCCTCGACGCCGGAAAACCTCCTGCTGGAAGGTGAAGGACGCGAAACCGGATTGACCCGTCAACTGAAACTCAACCCAGAGGTGTCCGAAGGCGTATTGCACGTGACCGCCCGTGCTGCGGCCTGCGACGGCGAACATGGTCAACCCATTCCGGATTCGGCAGCCTGCCACCTCTACCAACAAGACTGGGGTATTCCGGTAACCCTCCACGCGGATACAACCAATGGTGCCCACGCCACCCTCGATCTTGATTTGCGCGGCATCCACTAAATCAGACCTCAACACCGACGTCCGATCGGGATAGACTGATACGTAAGAACGTGTCGTCTATCCTGATCGGATGATTGTTTATGGCTACCCTCATTGCGCACAGTAACGAAGCTTCTACTGCAGCCTTTGCACAGCACCTTGCGAACACACTGGGGGAGCAGCGCGGGGTGACCACCGCTGTTACATCGTTGGCGAGAGCCAGCCGCTATGTTGATACGGTCGAAGCCGTTGTCGTTGTCGCACCGGCAGAAGACGCAGCATTTCATCGGGAAGCCCGGGTCTTTATGGCTGCTCACCATGCCGAACTAGCCAATAAGTCCTTATTCATCGCCGGGCTGGGGACACGTCCACAGCCCACGAAATACCAATTGCAGGCCATGGATGCCTTTGGACCGCGTGACACCGCATACTTTCGCACCGATGCGCTGGATGAGTCAGCGGTCTCGAGCTGGGTCAACACGATTAACACCCGCGGTGCAGCCTAATTACTGCCATTCGGGTCTGACGCGCAGGTTTTCCGGTGTCAGTTCCAAATCGGCAGACATCTCAAAAACTTCTTCATAGTCTGTTGCTGCTTGCTGGCCAGAACCAATATCGACTTCCTGCGCTGACAGCTCTGCGGTCGCCATGATCCGATCTATAGCGGGCTCTGATCCATCCCAGGAATACTGCACTTCAAGCATACCGATAGACCACGACACGGTCTCGGGAACCACGCGGTTCGTTGTCTCATACCCGAAAGGGCAACCGGCCGGCTTCAAAACTGTTTGGCCGGTGCAACGTTCTAATTGCTGTTGGACTTCCCGATTGATCGCCTCATCGACGGCGGGAGTCAGCTCGACCTGAAACCCAAATTCAGTGGTTGCACCAGCAGCCAGGACGTCGGTGACAGCATGCGACTGGGTTTCTGCAGCCTCAAGATACGTCCCGTGGTATTCGAGCTCAATGATCGATGGCGCAAACGCAGCGAGGACGCCCCGTTCGCCGTCTTCTCCGAGTAACGGCGTCACTTGTTCGTAGATGTGGGCGACGGGCTCATCAGCTTTGGCGTCTTCCGGCATTCTCGAAGGTGCCAGTTCAACCTGCTGGAGCGGTGTCGGGTGCATTTCCCAATGATCAAAAAACAGCCAGGACGTGGCCGTTTTGTCCACCACGACACCGGTTGCTCGGGTCTGGTCTTCGGCGTCCCTGTACCGAATTTCCACGACCTGCTGGGTCAGATCTTCATCACGGAAGCTTTCGGGTACTGCAGCATCCACTGCGACAATTTCGGCGTCTTTCAAAGGGGCGGCGGAGGCAGCGAGGGCTTCACCATCGAGGAGCACCGTGGAGATGGTCTCCGGCGCTTCGTCGCTGAGATAGCCGGCGGAAACGGCCATGGCGGTATCGCCTTCGCCGGCTTTGAGCGCAGCGACGTAGTCTTTGACTGGAGCCTCTGCGTTATACACCGTCGCATTGAGAACTGTGATGACCGTTGCGGCAAGTACCAAGAGTCCCGCGGCGACGAGCCCCCAGAAATTCGGCCGTTGATAAACCGGCCGTTTTGCGCATGGTTTGGACACCGTTGTTTCCTTCGTCTGTGTGGCGATGTGTCTAAGCTAGCAGACCTGCGACGGCGATCATGGCGGGGATAGCAAGAATCGTCGTGATGAGCACTGTGTCTCTGGCAACGATCAAACCGGTATTGTATCGAGATGCCGAGACGAAGACGTTTTGAGCGGTTGGCAACGAGGCCAGCACGGTAGCGACCAGGATCCCCTCCGCATCCAGCTGGAAAACATAGGCGGACAACAACCATGCGGCGACGGGGTGGATGAGTAACTTGACGGCCGATGCCAGTAGGGTGTCACGGCGTCGTCCGTGCTTCTTATCCAATGGGCGAGAACCCACCAGCGAAATCCCAAACGCCATGAGCATGGACGGGATCGCAGCACCTGCGATGAGGTTGATAGATTCATCCAACGGTTCCCACAGCTGCCACTCGGTGATCGAAAATACCAGGCCGAAAGCTGAGCCAATAATCAGCGGGTTCCGTAAGACTGTTCCGAGAATACGTCCGAGACTGCGCCAGAACCCGGCCCGCACAACTTTGGTATCCGAGAGCCCTTGCCGAGCTTCTTTTGCCGTTTGACTGTCCAGAATAAAGACATAGATTGGCGTATAAATGGCCAATTGGAACAGAATGACCGGGGCCGCATAGCTGGCATCACCAAGCACATACGCGGCGATAGGCAAGCCAAGGTTCGCGGAGTTCATCAGCGATGCAGACAGTGCCGCAATCATTCGTTCCGAACCCTTGCGCTGAGTTTGGACAAAACGTGCGATCAGTAGATAACACCCTGCCGCTACACCAGCGGAGAGAGTGGCAATCCAGAGTTGTGGTCCAAGTACCAGAAAGACATCACTGCTCGACAACGTATTGAACAGCAATGCTGGTGATGCCACGAAGAATGCGACACGAGAGAGAACCGGCTGAGCATTGGGCCCCAGTACGCCAGCTTTGCCAACTCCATATCCAACAGCGATGATGAGCCAGATGATGAAGAAGCCTGACAGTACTTGTGCCACTGGTGCCTTTCTGCGGTCGGTTCACACTGCACGATCCGTATAGTTCTGAGATTAGCCTGATCTAGGTTGGAACGATACGCGTCCCAGATACCAAGGCGAGGAACCGATGGCTGAGCAACGAGACACGCAAACCAGAATCTGGTGGTTGTCTGGGACATTGGCCATTCTAGGTGCAGCCATTGCGCTATGTGCCGCGGTTGAATTCTTTACCGCAACCCTCATCGCCGTAGGTTTAGGCATCGTGGTGACTGTGCGGCTCGGTATGCTGCTCGCTCAGGCGGACAAAAAGTCCACAATCACGGACAAGTTTTAGCTTGCAGTGAAATTCGCCCCAGTGCTTTGCTGCACTTGCGGGTGCTTTGCTGGTCGAGTGCGGTCGACGGAATGGCCAAATGCGCGCTGTTGCGTAATTCAAACCATAAAAGCCGCATGATTCTGCGGAATATTAGCCCAGCTTAACCAATTAGCGCATGCCTTATGTTCGCTAATTTGGCCAGCCCAAGTTGTCTAGATCCACTCGAGTGATCGCGCTATATTATGAATAGTTCAAAAAACTTCTTGAACGGCACTACAGAATTATCAGGAGGGAGCAGCTGTGGTACACATCCAGAATAAGAACGCGATTATTGGCGCACTGGTCGCTGTCGTCGCCGTCCTGTCTGCACTGGTCGTAGTCGCATCGATTACTCAGATGTACGCGCTTACCGTGGGGCTCATCGTGGCTCAGCTCGTCAGCCTCGGCGTTATCGGCTACATAACTTCGAAAGCACGGGAACAGCAACACGAACTGTTTTGCGCAAGCTTGACCGTGAGCAAATAGTCCGGTTAACCATAAGAGCGTGAGCAATCCACGCAAAAATACTAAAATTTCGGCCCCTGGTACTGATGTTCTGTACCAGGGGCTTGGTATTGTTGTAGCAAAACCATGCAATGGTCTACCGAAGGGTTGCTCATGTCTGAAAAACCTCAAGAAGGCCTCATTGTTCTCGGTGGCACGGGAAATCTTGGACAACAAGTGCTTCCGATCCTTGCTGATGCGGGGTACCACCTCGTGGTTTTCACGCGACACCAAGTCTCCGGTGCGCCGTTTGACCACCCTCGCATTAGCGTTGCTCTCGGATCACTTGATGATCCTGAGTTCATAGACTCGATGGTTACCACCGCTTTGCAGCACGCTCAGAAGTTGCGTGGCGCACTATTCCTTAATGGTGGTTTTGGCACAGATAATGGTATCGGCGCAGATGGGTTTACCGAAGAACTTCAGAAGCAATTTGAGATGAACGTTTATCCAACCACCAAGGTGCTGTCACGCATCCTGCCGCATTGGGCGGCTAACGGCGGCGGTCGCGTTGTGCTGACCTCGGCGACCGTGGTGGAGAATCGTTTCGCCAAGGGCGGGGCGTATGCCACCTCCAAGATGGCGGTGGACAGCTTAGCCCGACAAATTCAGCGCGAATACGATCCAGCAGTTGTCGACGTTCATGTTCTACGGCCCAAATTTATTGGCGACAAGCAGGGTCAAGACGCCCCGGCAGATCTGGCGCAAGAAATGTTGCAGGAGCTTCAGCGCAGTACTTAAGCTGAGCAGTGTGCTGAAGCCTTCAGGAAGGGCAGAAATGGCAAGGTCACTTACGGAATCAGAGCAGCAATTGATTAGTGCCATGATCACGAGCGCCAAAGCGGCTGATCCAAGCCGGTTCGAGGCTCAAGAGGTCTGGTATCAATGGCGGCAAGAATTGTTAGGCACTCTGGATCGGATCACCGTTGGGGCGTCATGTGAGTGCAACAAGTGCCCTTCGGTGCAACTGCTCCTCGATGGTCGGGTCGTCCCGGCAGGGGCGACACAAGTCATCCTCCAAGCCTTCATTTCAGAAGGCATCGTTATGCTGTTCATCGACGACGACGTGCCGTCGTATCTAGAGATCGCGCCGAACCCGGATGTGGAGCTCGATTTGCCAACGCAAGATGCGCTCATTTTCTAATTCGGGGGCGGGTTGTTTTGACGGTTTCGTGCCATAAACGTTTTCAGCACGGGTTCGTGGGATAGCGTTAAGGTGTGCTTTTATCAGACCGGGATATCAAAAAATCATTAGAGTCTGGGCGGATCGGCCTGGACCCTTTAGACATCGCAATGGTGCAGCCAGCCAGCGTTGATGTGCGCTTAGATCGTTTCTTCCGCCTATTCGACAATCACAACTACCCGTTTATTGATCCGTCCCAGGATCAAACAGGGCTTACCAGAATGGTTGATGTCGATCCAGATCAACCCTTCATCTTGCACCCGGGCGAATTCGTGCTGGGCTCAACGTACGAGCAGGTCACGTTGTCGGATGACGTCGCTGCCCGCCTTGAAGGGAAGTCTTCCCTTGGGCGACTCGGTCTACTCACGCATTCGACAGCAGGTTTCATTGATCCAGGTTTCTCGGGCCACGTGACATTGGAGCTCTCCAACATGTCGACGTTACCGATCAAGTTGTGGCCAGGCTCCAAAATTGGACAAATGGCGTTCTTTGCGCTGACCTCCCCATCTGAGCACCCGTACGGCACGGGCCCGAATCTTAACCGGTACCAGAATCAGCGCGGTCCTACAGCATCGAAGTCGCATCTGAACTTTCACCGTTCTATTATCGACCGCTAAACCTCCAACTGAGGAGTCTGGTGAGTGTGATTCCTCGGTCTGCTTGCCGGCAACAGCGGGAATATTTCCCAACACACCTGGACGTTGCGCTGATAACAGAATTGCTGCTCTATCGGGGCGCGAGCCGCTCCGGAGCGGCTTGCATAGTTCCCTTGAGATTGCACGATGACCCTCTACATGTAGTGTGATCGGCTTTCTGTAACCCCGAAATATCGCGGCACGAAGCATTTTACAGTGCGCGAAATAGCTCGAGATCGTACAGGGATTCATCAGCAGACACTTGGTCAACCATCGACAACAGAATATTAATTATTGCGATGTTCGTCATCAGGGAATCCATGAATAGACCTCACTAGAGCTGAAGAGACTTAACCTAAGCGTTACTGGCTGCGTCAAGTCATGCTTGCCTCCTTGTGAAGAGTCGTGCGGTCATTATGTAAGGTTAAGCAGGTGACCGTCCCCTTGACCTCACGGAGGCAACCTTGCTGATTGTGCTGCTCGCACTATTTTTGGTTGCTCTTGTCGCACCCCTGATTATTCACAGATCGGGACGTCAAGGTTTCCTTATCCTGGCCGCGATACCAGCAGCCGGTTTTATTTGGGTAGCTACCCAAATACCCAAGGTCCTTGCATCTGAGGAGCTCCTTGCGTCAGGCGCTGCTGCAGATCGCCACGACTCTTCTCTGGTGCAAACCTGGGAGTGGATTCCGCAGCTTGGAATACAACTTTCCTTTCGCCTCGATACTTTGAGTGCCTTCCTGAGCCTCATTGTTCTGGGTGTCGGTGCAGCGGTCCTGGTGTATTGTGCCCGCTATTTCCTTGCGGATGAACCACGATTGGGCACGTTTGGTGCGCAATTCATGGCATTTGCCGGTGCCATGTTTGGCTTGGTGGTTACCGATGACCTCATGGTGCTCTTCATCTTTTGGGAGATCACCTCGATTCTGTCCTTCCTGATGATTGGCTATCAGGCACACCGAATCTTTTCCCGACGTTCGGCCATGACTGCCCTGATCGTCACCACATTCGGTGGACTGGGCATGCTCATTGGTTTGGTGATGGTAGGCCACGCCGCTGCAACGTACCGTGTATCTGAAGTGATCGCCCAAGGCTCCGAACTACTCTCCGGGGACTTCTCTGGCGCCTACATGACCTGGGCCATCGGACTGATCCTGCTCGGGGCAATTACAAAATCCGCACAGGTGCCGTTCCACTTCTGGCTGCCTGCCGCTATGGCTGCCCCGACTCCGGTCTCCGCCTACTTGCACGCCGCAGCGATGGTCAAAGCCGGTATCTATTTGGTGGCCCGTTTCGCTCCCGCCTTTGCTGGTGAGACGATTTGGCACATCATGGTGCTGGGCATAGGGATGTGGACCATGCTGGTCGGAGGCTGGCGTGCGCTCCGGCAAACCGATATTAAACTCATTCTGGCCTATGGCACAGTCTCACAACTTGGCTTCCTGATGATTGCCAATGGCTTCGGTACCGTCAACGGTGCCATAGCCGGCCTTGCCATGTTGCTCGCACATTCGCTATTCAAAGCACCACTCTTCATGGTGGTCGGTGCGATAGATAAAATTACCGGAACTCGCGACCTCAATAAACTCTCCGGTCTTCGAAAATCCCAACCGGCGCTCTTCTGGGTCGCAGCAATCTCGTCGCTGTCCATGGCAGGCGTGCCTCCGCTGTTCGGGTTTGTTGGTAAGGAGACGGTTCTGCAGGCTGCCATGGATTGGGGCCTGTGGCGCAGTGACGCCCATACTTCGGGAGCGATTGGTGGGGAACCGAGCTTCTGGGGCGCCGCCTGGAGCTGGGCACCCCTGGTGGTAGTCGTCCTGGGATCCATTCTTACTGTCGCCTACTCCGCTCGATTTATGTGGGCTTCCTTCGCGAAGAAGAAAGCTCATACCGCCCACGGCGTGGTCCCTGTTCCACAGACTCCAGCGCTGCGGCGCTTTGGCCGTGTAGGTCTGTTACCAGCAGCAATTTTGGCTGCGGCGAGTGTCATCGCCGGCCTTGTACCCGGTTGGGTAGGCACGCTGCCCTATGCCTTCGGAAATACCTTCACGCCTGTGGGTGGCGAAGAAGCAGCGCCACTGGCTCTCTGGCATGGATTCAACATCGTGCTGGGCTTATCGGCACTGATTATCTTGGTTGGCCTGCTACTTTTCGTCGCGCGAGCCCGAATCACGAAGGCGCAAGAGAGCGTTCCGACATGGATTGATGCGGCTCGGCTCTACCGTTTGGTAATAGCTAAGCTCGACGACGTCGCAGTGTGGATCACCGGTCGTACCCAACGTGGTGACTTGTCGTTCTACCTGTACATCATCCTGGCTGTAACTGTTATCGCACCAATTTCGGTTATGTTTTTCCCATCGAATGTAGATGATTCGACCATATCGCTCCCTAACGCAGCGTTCTTTGGCGATTGGATGCTTACCGGCCATCCCATTTATCTCGTTGCTGCGGCCGTCATGATTGTCGCGGCCATCGCAGCAATCCGGGCCAAACGCCGTTTTTGGGCAGTCTTGCTTGTCTCGACCACCGGTTACGGCCTGGCAGCAATTTTCGCGTTCCAGGGATCACCTGACCTCGCGCTCACTCAGGTGTTAGTCGAGTCCGTGCTGACCGTAGCTATGGTGCTGGGACTGCGCGTCCTGCCACCTGAGATTCCCAAGACGCAAGAAAAGCACGATAACCAGTGGGCCCGTGCACTCCTCGCCATCAGCTTCGGCTTCACCATGATGTGGGTTGCCGCTACGGCGATGGCCTCACGCGTTGCGGACCCGATCTCCTTGGCTATGCCTGACCTGTCCTATAACGAAGGCGGCGGTACCAATATCGTCAACGTCACCCTAGTTGATATGCGTGCCTGGGATACGTTTGGTGAGATCACCGTGTTAGCCGCCGTGGCCACCGGTGTCGCCTCGCTTGTCTTTATTGCGGAACGCGAGCGGAAACGGCGCAGTATCACTGATGTTGCAACCGGATCGGTCGGACATTACAACATTACTAACTCTGCGATGAACGATACTGAAGTGCAAAGTTTTGCGAATTTCTTCAAAGTCCGTCGCCAACCATGGATCGTTGCTGGAGCCACCATGGCCCCGGAACGCCGATCGATTATTTTCGAAGTCATCACTCGACTGATTTTCCACGCGATCATCATGGTTTCGCTCTATCTACTGATCGCCGGTCACAACTTGCCCGGCGGAGGCTTCGCCGGTGGTCTGCTGGCCGGTATCGCGTTTGCCATCCGTTATCTAGCGGGCGGCCGTTACGAACTTGAGCAATCCTTCAGAGCCCCCGCCGGAGTCATCCTAGGTTCAGGGTTGGCAGTGGCTGCCATCGCTGGTCTGGTGCCGCTGTTCTTTGGTGGCGAAGTCTTCCAGGCCTACGACGTCGAAGTACTGTTGCCATTCTTCGGCCACGTGCACTTTGCCTCGGCCGTTGTCTTTGACATTGGCGTGTATCTGGTGGTCATCGGACTGGTCCTTGACGTCTTACGTTCCTTGGGTGCGGAAGTCGATGCTCGCTACGAAGTGGAAAGCCGTGACCGTACCGAAGCCGAACAGCGTATGACGGCAGCCCGTGCAAGCGCCATGACGCCAGGAGGTCACAGTGACGATTGATGCCGTGCTCTTGCTCATTATGGGTGTGATGTTTGCTGCCGCAGTCTATCTACTGATGGACCGAACACTGACACGCATCATGTTCGGGCTGATGCTATTTACCAACGGTGTCAACCTGCTGATCATCATTATGGCTGGCCCCGCAGGCCTGCCACCGATTGTCACCGACGGTGTGGCCGATGACGAATATCTCGACCCATTGCCGCAGGCGCTAACCTTGACATCTATTGTGATCAGCTTCGCGATTACAGCCTTCCTGCTGGCCTTGATTTATCGGTCCTGGGTTCTGGCTCGTCGCGATGAAGTCCAGGTGGACATCGAAGATATTCAGGTTGCCGAACAGCCGGCCTATGATGCCGAAGATGACGCGGAGCTGACAGAAGAGGAATCGGAATTCCTCGAGGACCATGAGGACCCAAATATTGATTATGAATTAACAACGCGAGATGAGCCCACCGTCCGGCCGCACGATCCGAAAGAAGGTGACCGTCGGTGAATGATTTCTCAGTTGTTTCGCTAGCGCCGTTATCGGTGCTGCTACCCATCTTGGGTGCTGCCATTGCCTTCACACTTGTGCGTCGGCCGATGAGTCAGATTGTGGTCACCCTGGCCACGATGGTTATCACCATGTCCTTGGAAATCTGGCTTTTAGTGGATGTCTGGATGAATGGGGGAGCCGAGGCCGTCTTATTGGGTGGCTGGGAAGCCCCCATCGCCATCTCACTTGTCGTTGACCGCTTCTCGGCCATCATGCTGGTCGTCTCTTCGGTCGTGGTACTGTCAGTGTTGTTGTTTGCTTCCGCACAGGGTCTGGGTGACGACGAAGCTCCGCAGCAGCCCGTCTCAATTTTCCATCCCACGTTCTTGATTCTGACCGCAGGCGTCTCCAATGCGTTTCTGGCAGGCGACTTATTCAACCTTTACGTTGGTTTCGAAATCCTCCTGACGGCCTCCTATGTGCTGCTCACCATCGGGGGGACCGGGCCACGCGTTCGTGCGGGTGTGACCTACGTGGTTGTCTCGGTCGTGTCTTCAGTCATTTTCTTGGTGGCTATCGCGATGATCTACGGTGCCACTGGTACGGTGAATATGGCCGATTTAGCCATGAAACTCGGTGATCTCGATCCAGATCTGCAGCAACTGCTCCACCTGATGCTCCTGGTCGGTTTTGGTATCAAGGCAGCGGTATTCCCCTTGTCCTTTTGGCTGCCGGACTCCTACCCAACTGCACCAGCTCCGGTTACGGCTGTCTTCGCAGGGCTGCTGACCAAAGTTGGGGTCTATGCGATTGTTCGTACCGAAACTTTGCTGTTCCCCGGCGACAGAGTCAACACATTATTATTGGTGATCTCCGGACTCACGATGATTGTCGGTATCCTCGGGGCATTAGTCCAGTTCGATATCAAACGTGTGTTGTCGTTTACCTTGGTATCTCACATCGGGTACATGATCTTCGGCGTCAGTGTAGCGAATCAGGTTGGGCTCACAGCCACAGTGTTTTACGTGGTCCACCACATCACGATACAAACAGCACTGTTCTTAGTGACCGGGCTGATCGAATACCGTACCGGTACGGCCAATGTCGATCGCCTCGGTTCGATGGCCAAAATTTCGCCGCTGGTAGCGATTCTCTTCCTTGTTCCCGCACTAAACCTGGGTGGCATCCCGCCGTTCTCCGGGTTCTTAGGCAAAGTCGGACTCATAGAGGGCGGTGTGGTCAACGGCTCGCCCCTGGCCTGGGTCATGGTTGCTGCATCAGTTGTCACGTCATTATTAACACTGATGGTGATGATGCGAATCTGGACACGTGTTTTCTGGCGGCCAATCGAAGATTCTGAAGATCCCGCAATGCGCGGTATGGAAGAGGCCAAACGGGCCGAGGCAAAAGCCACACCGCTGCGCACTGATTCCCGCGGCCTGGTTGTGCCAACGGTCGGTCTCGTAACGGTTGGTGTCGCACTGACCTTTGTTGCCGGACCGCTCTTCGACTTCGCCGATAAAGCCGCCAACGATATGATTCATCGCACCCCATATATCGAAGCTGTACTGGGTGAGGAAGCCGCCCAAGAAGCTCAACTCGAAGCAGACGTTTTAGAGGACTGGGGTATTTCTGGTTCTGATGGGGCTGGAACCCAGCAAGGTTCGGAAGGAGGCTCGGGTGACTAACGATCGTGAACATCATAAATCTGATGCTCAGAACAAGCCTTCGGCGATTGAAGACCGACAGTCACGGTTATCACAGTGGCCGATGATTGTGGCGCTCACCTTTTTGTGGGTGGCACTATGGCAAGACTTCACGCCGCCCACCATTGTGCTGGGTGTTGTCTTCAGCACGCTGGTCATGCTCCTCTTTCCGCTGCCGCCAGTCCCATTCGCAGACCGGCTCAATGTGTACCACAGCTTCACGTTCATTATGTACTTCTTATGGAAAATCACGGTGGCGACTTGGCAAGTAGCGTCTAAAGCGGTTTCACCAGGCCCCAACGTGATCAACTCCGTGGTTGCCGTTAAACTGCGTAGCCAGGACGATTTGCTGATGACACTCATCGGCCATGTGTACGCGCTCATCCCGGGCTCATTGGTTATCGACGTCGACCGACCATCGTCGACCCTTTTCCTCCATGTCATTGATGTTCCAGACGAACAGGCTGCTGAGGCTTTCCGGGTGGATTCGCTCGATATTGAAGCACGTATGATTCGCGGCTTCGGGTCCAAACGCGATTACGAGTTAATCCGAGCAGAGGATCAGTCCAATGAAGGCGTAGTCCGCCGACACTCCGAATTGCAAGCAGCGGAAGACTCAGAAGAGGAGGGCCAGACATGGACGTCCTAGAACTCGCCGGCTGGATCAGCCTGGTATTGCTAGCCATCGGTGCCCTCGGTGCGCTCTACCGGATCGTGTTCGGGCCAGCACTGCTTGACCGTGCGATCGCGGTCGATGTACTGCTCATTGCGTTGTCCTCAGGGCTGACCGTGTGGATGGCACTGCACGAATCCCTACACTTCATTATGCTTGTCGTGGTGGCCTCACTCATCGGCTTTATCTCGTCGACTACCTTGGCACGATTCACCGTTGAAGGTGCTCAAGCCAATCAGACAGAACCCGAACCGAAACAGCGACCGATGGGAGATGGTGGCCGATGAGCATTACCTTCGATTCCTGGTTGGACCTTGTGGCCGCGATACTGTTGGTGGTGGGCACATCGTTATCCGCGGTCGCTGGTTTTGGCCTGCTCCGATTTCCGGATGTGCTGTCACGTATGCATGCCGCGACGAAACCCCAGGTGCTGGGTTTGTTGCTGGCACTGGCAGGTTTAGGGCTAGCCGTTGGAAGCTGGAAGATATTGCCGGTGCTGCTTGTCGCCTGGCTCATGCAGCTCATCACCGCTCCCGTCTCAGCACATATGGTGGGACGTGCAACGTACCGTTCACACCACCTCAATCCGAAAAGCATTGCGGTGGATGACTTAGCCAAGGTCGTCAAAGAACAAGACCGACTCGATGCTGAACAAGACAACAACCCTCCTGCGGGCTAACGCTGACGCCGCAAGCTCCTGTCAAGTGCTAAGGATATTCGATGGCTTGGACACCTGCACAGCAGTCGTTTCTGGACGCACAGATGCGAAATGCACAGGGTCGCGGAGCACGATTTTGGGCAGTCGATAAGTTACTCCCGCCCGAAGAAATTGTGTACGACTACCTCACATGCACGCTTAAAAGCGACTCATTTCCACTGCTGATGGTCACGAACCGTCGGGTGCTCTATACCGAACGCAAACTGTTTCGAGGCTGGGTCATTGCCTCGGAACTGCCGGCGTACCAGGTTGCAGGTGCCTCATATGAACAGCGTTGGATTACCGGTCGAGTCCATGTGCATGGACGTGACGGCAGCAGGATCACATGCAAAGTCAGGTTGGGCCCTCAGGAGGCCGAATGGATTCAATACATGGTGACACTGATTAATCAGCTGGCCACAGGCAGAGGAACGGCCGGGCACTAGCCGGACGCTAGGGTGAACCATCACAATGGATACATGGATGCTATAGAACTCTTGAAAAATCTCGTCCGCCGGCCCCTTGATGCAGTCGATAACTTCTGGGCAGATCTTGATCCAAGCCAGCTCAATAGTCACCCGGGAGGCCACCCCAACTCCATTGCGTGGCTGATTTGGCACGCCGCCCGCGAAACTGATGCGCAAATTGCACAGTTGGCCGGGGCTGAACAATCTTGGACCGCCGAAGGTTTCGAAGACCGATTTGAGCTCTCAGACGTGAACCTGGGCACGGCTGACATCGGACTCGGTCAGTCTCGCGATGATGCATGGGCGGTGAAGGTCGAAGAAACCGCTGAGGGCAAAGCGTTACTCCGGGATTATGTGGAGACGGTTTACGATAAGTTCGCTGCCTGGGTGGAAACGCTCACCGAAGAGGATCTAGCCCGTGTCATTGATGAACAATGGGACCCGCCGGTGACCATGGGAGTCCGAGTTCTCAGCGTCATTGACGATGCGACCCAACACGTTGGCCAGGCCGCATACGTGGCAGGAACTGTGGAATTCGTCGACCTACCCCGTTCCTAGCTAAAACTGTATACCGGTCAGTTTTTCTGTCAGGTCCCACAACCGTTGCTGCACGTCAGGATCATAGGTCTGCGGGTGTGCTTGCGCTGGTTGCTGGATCGAGAAATACTGGCCGGTGACGTCTTCGAGTGCTGCAGATTCAATGAGTCGCAAGACCGCATCAACTCCGGTGTCTAAGTCGTCAACGGTGTGCCCGTAACCTTCGCGGACCATTCGGGTGGGCATTAAGGTGGCAGGATGCAAACTGTTGACCGTGATGACCTCGGCGGGAAGCCGGTTCGCCAACTGGAAGCCAGCGGCCACCATGGCGAATTTACTCTGAGCATAGGCTCGGTTGCCGGTATACCCCTCGGTGAGGTGCGGGTCGTCAAAATCTATGGGCTCTTGTGCCCCGGAAGCTACGTTGACGATCCGACTTGGTGCACCGGTCTCTAACAATGGTAGGAGGCGGAAGGTCAATGCAAAAGGTGCCAAATGGTTGATGGCCAGCCTCAGCTCGTGTCCGTCACTGGAAGTTTCCCGGTGGTCGGAGGCCCCTTTCCCGAGACCGGCGTTGTTGACCAGTACATTGAGATGGTCGGTGAGCTCGAAGATTTGCTCGGCCATCTCATCCACCTGCGATAAATCACTGAGGTCCGCTGTGACAAAATCGATGCTGGCGTTGAGCGGTTGCAGCTCGGCGGCAACGTCTTGTAACCGTGCTGGATCGCGGCCGTGCAAGATCAGGCGCCCTCCGCGTGCCGCTAGCGATTCGGCCACCGCCCGTCCCAGTCCGCTGGTGGCTCCTGTGATGAGTATTGTGCGATCGGGGTCTTGCATTACTAGGCTCCTTCAAATGGTCTAGGTTTCCAGGGTCGCTAGTCTAACGCGAACTGGCAGACCAGACTTCGCGCCATTTCTCTGCGAGCGAGGCGATCGACTCGTGGGCATTGAGTCCGCTGGGATCAGGCACGACCCATAGTTTGGTGTGGGCAGGCCAACCCGGCAGTTGGTCGGTGGGCTGTTGTCCCAGGGTGGCTTTGGGCTCGGCAAAGGCCCGCCGAAACGCGGTAATACCGGTAAAGGCGGCGGCTCGGGGCTGCAACAGACGCATACGTTGAATCAGGGCATCACGTCCGGCACGAAGCTCTTCGAGGCTTAGCTCATCAGCCCGTGAGCTCGGCCGGGCAATGATGTTCGTCAGTCCTACACCACGTTCGGCAAGCATCCGTTCATCGGCACGACTGATGCCTGCTGAGGCATTGATCAGGTTTGCTGTCACTCCGGCTTCGAAGAGCGATGGCCAGAATCGGTTGCCGGGACGACCGAAAGGTCCGTTTGCCGCTGCCGCCCATGGACTCGGATTGGTTCCAACGATGAGCATCCGCAGTATTCCAGCATTGTCTTCGTCGTTCGGATAGGGGAGCAGATCCTGGGTGGTCAGCTGTTGGGCGGTAGCTGCTGCGAGATCGGTTTTGGTCGGACGGCGACCCTGAAAGGTCGGCTCGCGACGCCATGGTTGCCAGTCGTTGGGTAAGACAGTATCCATATCCCCACCCTAGGTCTTTACCCGGTGATGGAGGTCGCTAGAGTGGAAACTATGCGTCATGATGCCGAGAATTTTTCCAAGTCCCCTGCACGGTCTGATGCCGTCTCACGGCCAGATCGTCCTGATCACGTGAATCCTTGGGCTATGCAATTGGTGATTCGTCGCAATAAACAGGATCCGGCAAACCATGTTGACGTGTTGGAAGCGGCGGCTACGGCTGTCGTCAGGTTGCTTGACGATCATCGGACAACTCAAGATACCAGTGCCTGGTCTGAGGCGGTCGCTCACTGGCGTGCGGGATGGATTAGGAAAGTGGCGCGGCGGGCTGAGAATAAACGCTGGGATGACGTTCAACAACTGGACGGCGTTAACGCGAGTTCGGGTACCGCGGAGGTACGAGCGCTTGTACCGGGTCCGGTGGCACCGCTGCCGCCTGAAGTGAAGAAGTTGCAGGTGGGCGGGACCGAATTCCCACGCTTGCATGACTCCCAGCACCACGACGCTGTTGTGACCGTCGAGCTCACACCGTTTGCCGACTTGTCAACGGGCAAAGCAGCAGCCCAAGCTGGTCACGCAGCGCAAATTGCCTATGAACGGCTGACCGCTAGTGCACATACCGGTGACCCGGCAGCAGCCCAGATTCTTGATGCTTGGTGCCAGGATGAATTCCGTATCCGGGTGCAATTACCGTCCACATCGCAGTGGTCAGCGGCGGAGCGCCCGGTGCGGGTCATCGATGCGGGATTGACCGAAGTTTCCGGAGCCACAGAAACCTCGCGGGCTTTTTGGTGAGCTGCCAAGAGTCGCCTTAACGCGGTCGGTGCCAGAGAAAAATCCTCTGGCACCGATCATTTTCGTGTCAAGCGTGGCGTTTAGACTTCCGCTTTGCCGAGTTGCTTGGCTCGTTTATTACCGGAGTTTGACATGGCCTTATTGACCAGGCGCTGTGAACCGACCTCGAGTAGGGCTGAAACCCCGGCCGAGATCGTGGCGAAGGTGACGACGCGCAATAGCGTGGCCTGATCGTCGTCGGTGGTTGGGGCTTCTTCATCACCGGTTGCGGTTTTCCAGATCGCTTCGACCGCGCGGGTGGCCACAAAGCCAGCCCCGATCGAAACTCCGGTGCGCAATAGGCGTTGGACTACATCATTCATGGTTGTGCCTTTCTGCAGATTCCGGTTCTAGCTTAGACGCTGTGTGAGGTAGTTGTAACTGGTGCGTCACGGGATGTTTTTTCGTCGGCGCGTTCGTCGTGCGCTTCGGTGAGCTTGGTTCCTTCGACGTCGACATTCGGCAGAATCCGGTCCAACCATTTTGGCATGTACCAGGCGGCCGGTCCGAGCAAGTGCATCAGCGCAGGTACCAGCAACATGCGAACCAGGAAGGCATCGAAGAGCACGCCGATGGCCAGGCCGAAGCCAATCGGGCGAATGTAGGGGTCATCGGCGTAAATGAACCCGCCGAAGACGGCGATCATAATGATGGCAGCAGCGGTGACGACAGAGCGGCCAGCGCGGAAGCCCTGCTGCACGGCTAACCGGGCTTCGGTGCCGTGTGCGTAGGCTTCGCGCATCCCCGAGGAGATGAACAGCTGATAGTCCATGGCCAGCCCGAACAGCACACCGATCATGATAGTCGGTAGGAAGGATAGGACCGGCGATGGGTTGTGGACCATAAAGGTTTCACCAAACCATCCCCACTGGTAGATCGCTACGACCGCACCCATCGCGGCTCCCACGGACAGCACGAAACCGCCAGAGGCGATCAGGGGGACAACCAGTGAGCGGAAGACCAGGACCATGATGATCAATGACAGACCGACCACGACACCTAAGTACAACGGCAGGACATCGGCGAGGGCAGCGGAGATATCGATAATGCCCGTGGCGTGGCCAGCCAGTGCAAGGTTGGTGACTTCGCCTGGCGGATCGAGTTCCCGCAGCTCGTGGACGAGCTGAACCGTCGATTCATGGTTGGCATCCTCAACTGGAATGATCTGGAACATGGTGCTGTCTCCGGCCTCGTTTTCACCTACCGGCACGACATGGGCAACGTTGTCCAGCGCTGAGATTTGTTCGGCTTGTTTAACCGTGGTTTCCAGGAGTTCCTCTTCGGAGAGATCTGCTGGAATATCGGCGACGCCCACAATGGGGGCGTTGGTTCCGGCACCGAAGTGTTCGGCTTGTGCTGCATACGCCTGGTATTCGGCTGTATCGGGGGCCTCTGCTGAACCGTCCGGGATACCCAGGCGCATGGAGAAGACCGGGATGGCGATGATCGCCAGGACGGCAACGGCACCGATGGTCGACAATACGGCGCGGGTGTTGGACATGCGTTTGAGCTGCTTTTTCGGTTGGCTGTTTGGCACCTCGTCAGTGAGCCTACGACGCTCGCGCTTGGAGAGTGCACGGTGACCCAGCAATGAGAGCATGGCCGGGGTCAGCGTGATCGCGACCAGCACGGCGACGACGACCACAAATCCGCCTACGGTTCCCATCAACCCGAGGAATGGAATGCCGGTCAGATTTAGGGCAAACAGGGCGATGACGACGGTGGCGCCGGCGAATACCACGGCGTTACCCGACGTGCCGTTGGCCATGGCAATCGAACGATGTATCGGCATCCCGGATTTGAGTTGGGTTCGATGTCGGTGGACGATAAACAACGCGTAGTCGATGCCCACGGCAAGACCCAACATGACACCCAGAACCGGGGTCACTGAGTTCATTTCGAACAGCGATGAGAAAGCCAGTGCGGTCAGCGCTCCAACACCAACGCCGACCAGGGCGTTGATCAGGGGGAGCCTGGCGGTCATGAAGGTTCCAAGCATGACCACCAGCACGATTCCGGCGACAACCAGGCCGACGACTTCAGCCCAGCCGAGCACATCAGGAACGGCCATGGAAATTTCCTGGGACGGCAGCACTTCGACGCCCTCGATAGTCCGGTCGGTCAGTGCGGCGACCACCCCTTCTCGGACCGGGGTGGAAACATCCATGGACTGGTCAACAAATTGCACGGTAGCAATGGCAGCGGAATCGTTATCGGACACCACAGAGTAGTCGTTGGATGTCTCGAGTAACCGGTCGCCAAGGTCAGTCAGGGTTTGGCCTTCTTCGACCTCGGTGAGGCCTTCTTCATAGCTCTCCCGTTCGTCTTCCAACTGTTGACGGCCTGCTTCAAGTTCCTCTCGTGCTGCATCAAGCTGGGCCTGCTGTGTGGCAAACTGCTCTTGCGCTGCGGTCTCGGGCATACCCGCGGCGGTGGCCTGATCTATCCCGGCGTCAAGTTGTTCTTGAGCGGCGTCGAGGTCCTGTTCGGAGGAATCTAACTCGGCTTCGGCTGCGTCGAATTGCTCGGGTGCACCGTCTAGCTGTTGTTGTGCATCGGCAAGTTCTTGCCGTCCGTCTTCCAGCTCTTGCTGCTGGTCAGACAGTTCGGCGTCGATCTCGAACGGGTTGATTACGCTCTCGACACCGGAAACATTTTCTGTAGCTTCTAGGACGGCCTCGATGTGTTCGCGCTGGTCTGCGGTGAAAGGCGAACCATCTTCAGCTTGGAAGACGACGTTTCCTGTGCCGCGGGCGGCTTCGGGGAATTCTTCTTCGAGCCGGTCGGTTGTTTGGGCCGTCGGCGTCCCCGGGATATCCACCGTGGAGACGAGCGTTCCCCCAAGGGTCAGGAACGAGCCTGCGGCAATGGCCAACAGCACGAGCCAGGTAAAAACTACCGCGAATGGTCTTTTAGCGGCACTGGAGCCGAGACGATACAGAAGCTTTGCCATGATCACCCTTGAAAAACCCAATGAGAAGGGCCAGTTTGACCCTTTACAACTGTAATGGACGGTTGATCAGGGGACAATGTGCGTTCACCGCGTGTGATCCGGACTGACGTGCAGACTCAGTGGCATAGAATACTCTTCATGGTCTGGTCGAGTGTGGAATTTGCGGATTTTCCTTATTGGGCAACGGTTCTGTTCACCGTGGCCGATTTCGCGATTCGTATTGCTCTGCTCGGCATCGTACCTGGCAATCGTCGTCCCGCAGTTGCGATGGCCTGGTTGTTGGTCATTTTCTTCCTCCCCATCCCGGGCCTGCTGCTGTTCCTATTGCTGGGCTCGTTTCAGCTGGGTGGTCAACGCCGTTCGCGGCAGATCGCGGTGAACTCTGAACTGCGTCGTGCGACGGCGCATATGGACTTACCGAACCAGGCGGATGCCGCCCCCAATTATGTTGCGGCCAACTCGAAACTGACCCGCCGGTTGACCGGCTTTCCCATGCTCGATGGGAATGTTTTTGAGTATTTGACGGACTACCGGGCCACCCTGGAACTAATGGCCCAGGACATTGATGCGGCGCAGGACTATGTCAATGTGATGTTTTATATCGTTGGCACCGATCCGAAAAATCGTCCCGGCTATGCAGACGTCGTCTTGGACGCGATGGTGCGAGCGGTTCAGCGCGGGGTGACCGTCCGGCTGATTTTTGACCACGTCGGCACCGCGAGAGTGCGCGGTTATCGCCAACTGTTATCTCGCCTAGATGCTGCCGGCATTGACTATCACCGTTCGCTGCCTGTGCGGCCCTGGCGCGGCGAATATCAACGCCCGGATCTTCGGAACCACCGCAAAATGGTCGTCGTCGATGGAACTATTGGGTACACCGGATCGATGAACTTGATTGAACCCGGATATAAACGCTCGTCGGCTCACAAGATGGGTAGACACTGGCAGGACATGATGGCCCGCATGGAAGGGCCCTCGGTGGCCTCCCTTGACCTGGTGTTTGCTACGGATTGGTTTTCCGAGACCGGCAAGCAGCTGCAGCAGGATCTACGTGGCGTGACCGAATCCGAAATTGAGGACCACGAGGGACCAGCGGCTCAGATCATCCCGTCGGGCCCGGGCTTCTCTCAAGAAAACAATCTCCGGGCCTTTAACCACCTGTTCTATTCGGCCACAGAGTCGATTCGCGTGGTCACCCCGTACTTAGTGCCCGACGACTCGATGCTCTACGCCTTGACCAGTGCGGCCCAACGCGGCGTGCGGGTGGAGTTGCTGGTGGTGCGACGGGCTGATCAGCTGGCGGTACACCATGCGCAACAATCGTATTTCGAGCAGCTGTTGCGTGCCGGGATCCACATCTACCGGTACCCGGATCCGGACGTGTTGCACTCCAAGCTGTTTACAATAGATAACGACGTCGGCATCTTTGGCTCATCCAACATGGACATGCGGTCGTTTTCGCTGAACTCGGAGGTTACCGTCATGGTGGTAGGCCCCGAAGAAGTCGCCAAGCTTGATGGAATTATTGACGAGTACCAGGCCAAATGTGAACACCTGGTGCTCAAGGACTGGTTGGCACGTCCACGTCACCGGCGCTGGCTGGATAACGTGTTCCGGCTCACCTCAGCGCTGCAGTAATTTCACGCTTCCAACTGCCCGCCATCGGGGTGGTCCTCGAGGCGGCGCGGTGCATGCAACATTGCCGTGACGACTGCTAGGGCAGAAGTGTGGTGGCGCTCGTCGGGCTCATTGGCCACAAGCACGAGGTCTGCTTCGTCATAAATTTGGTCCTGGTCCAACATCTGACGCTCTTGGGCTGCCCAATTTTCCCACTGCTCCACATAGCTGGCGCCGTCACGATGCATAGCTCTGTCGTAGCGGAGCTGATCGGGGACGCGCAACCAAATCAAAACATCTAAGAGGTCTCGGTTGGCCCGAGCGCCGACCCCGACACCTTCACAGATGATGACTTCTGTCGGCTCGGTGGTCACGACCGAGCCGAAGCCACCTTCCCAGCTGGCCTGGGAATGCCAGTCCCAGGTTTGGTAGGTGGCTGTTTCGCCGGCCGCTAATTTGGGGAGCACATCGTGACTAAAAATCTCCATACCGTTGTGCAAGCCATTCCAGCCCGGATAGAGGTCCTCCATGCGAAGGACCGTCACCGTGTGCTGTGCGGAGAGGTTTTCGACCAGCATTTTGGACAGCACGGTTTTGCCTGAACCAGAGCGGCCATCAATGCCAATGATTAGCGGGTGAGACGAGGAGTAGCGTGACATGACTCAATGTTAGAGCACGAGCACCCAGGCCGGTCGGAACGACGTCAATGTGTAGCTGTCGTCACAATCGCTGCTGAATGGAATATCGGTGAGTCGATGGACGTTGGAACCAAGCAGAAGCAAAGTTGAGTCAGGCTCACTCAGGTTTATTTGACAGGAGGTCCTCACCTGTGGCAACTTGAGTGTAGGGAACTCAAGTAGCGGGAGCGCTACATTTTGAGATGAAAAGTATTCACGAAAGGATTCACATATGTCACGTGCTGTAGGTATTGACTTGGGAACCACCAACTCAGTTGTTGCTGTGTTGGAAGGTGGCGACCCAACGGTCATCGCAAACGCGGAGGGTGCACGCACCACTCCATCGGTCGTCGCATTCACCAAGGGCGGCGAAGTGCTGACCGGTGATATCGCCAAGCGCCAGGCAGTCAACAACCCAGAGCGCACCATTACCTCGGTCAAGCGCCACATGGGTACCGACTGGAAAGCTGAAATCGACGACAAGTCGTACACCGCCCAGGAAATTTCAGCTCGCATTTTGATGAAGCTCAAGCACGACTCCGAGGAATACCTCGGTGAAGAAGTTACCGACGCGGTCATCACCGTTCCGGCATACTTCAACGACGCTGAGCGCCAGGCCACCAAGGAAGCAGGCGAAATTGCCGGTCTGAACGTTTCACGCATTATCAACGAACCGACCTCGGCAGCTCTCGCCTACGGTTTGGAACGCGGTAAAGAAGACGAAACGATTCTGGTCTTTGACCTCGGTGGCGGTACCTTCGACGTCTCCCTGCTGGAAGTTGGCAAGGACGACGACGATTTCTCCACCATTCAGGTTCGTTCCACCGCTGGTGACAACCGTTTGGGTGGTGACGACTGGGACCAGGTCGTCGTTGACTGGCTCTTGGAGCAGGCCAAGGCCTCCGGCGCTGACCTTTCCAAGGACAAGATCGCACTGCGTCGTTTGAAAGAAGCCGCAGAGCAGGCCAAGAAGGAACTATCCTCGGCTACCTCGACCAATATTTCCCTGCAGTACCTGTCCGTGACAGAAAACGGTCCGGTGCACTTGGATGAGCACCTGTCCCGCGCCAAATTCGAAGATATGACTTCGCACCTGCTGGAACGCACTCGTCGTCCATTCGAGGATGTCATCAAGGAAGCCGGCATTTCCGTTTCCGAGATCGACCACGTCGTCCTCGTTGGTGGCTCGACTCGTATGCCAGCCGTTTCCGAGCTCGTTGAGAAAATGGCCGGTGGTAAAGAGCCAAACAAGGGTGTCAACCCGGATGAGGTTGTTTCCGTTGGTGCTGCCATTCAGGCCGGTGTCCTGGCAGGCGATCGTAAAGACGTGCTGCTGATCGACGTCACTCCACTGTCCTTGGGTATCGAAACCAAGGGTGGCGTGATGGCCAAACTGATCGAACGCAACACGGCGATCCCAACCAAGCGCTCCGAAACCTTCACCACGGCAGACGATAACCAGCCGTCAGTGGATATCCAGGTCTTCCAGGGTGAACGCGAATTCACCGCGGATAACAAGCCACTGGGCAATTTCCAGCTGACCGGTATTGCACCAGCTCCTCGCGGTATGCCACAGATTGAGGTCACCTTCGACATCGATGCCAACGGTATCGTGCATGTTTCGGCTAAGGACGGCTCAACCGGTACCGAACAGTCGATGACCATTACCGGTGGTACCTCGTTGTCGGACGATGACATTGATCGCATGGTCAAGGACGCCGAAGCACACGCTGAGGAAGACAAGAAGCGCCGCGAAGCCCAAGAGGCCCGCAACGCTGCTGAGACCACCGCGTACTCCGTGGATAAACTCCTCAAGGATAACGACGAGAAACTGCCAGAAGACGTCAAGACTGAGGTCCAAGCGGACGTCGATGCACTCAAGGAAGCCCTTGAGAAGCAGGATAACGACGACGAGGTCCAGGCTGCCTTCGAAAAACTGCAGCAGTCGCAGACCAAGATCGGTGAAGCCCTCTACTCCCAGTCCGAACAGGACGGTGCAGAGGCTGCCGATGGTACTGCTGAAGACGAAGACATCGTTGATGCTGAAGTTATCGATGAGGACGAAGACGAAGACACCAAGAAATAGTCCTATCGTCCACTAAGTAGTTCACCACCGAGGCCGGCCGGTTTCCGGCCGGCCTCGTTTGTTTTCTCACAGGAGTTTTCAATGTCTGATCAGCACAATAACGAAGAAGAGCAAGACCCGATTCGCTTTACCGATAAGCGGCGTGTCGACCCTGAAACCGGTCAACTCCGCGACCAGCCAGCACAGAATGCGACGGATGCCGAGGACCAGGCTGCAGCAGAGCAGGCTGACCCGCTGTCCCAGGTCGAAGATATCCTCAATGCTGCCGGTACCGAATCGGAAGAAACCGAGGCCACCGAAGAAGAACCGGCGCAGGAGGACGAAGCCGCGGCGCTGCGGGAAGATCTCCAGCGTTTGCAGGCGGAGTTCGTGAATTACCGTCGTCGTGTCGAGCGTGACCGCGATGTCGCCAAAGACAACGCAAACTTTTCGATGCTTGAAGCTATGCTGCCGGTTCTTGATGACATCGACGCCGCAGATGCTGCGGGCGACCTGGAAGGCCCCTTCGCTGCGATTGCGCGCAAAATGCTCACCACCCTTGAAGGTATTGGCCTTGTGAAGCATGACGCCGACACCCTGGTGGGACAACCATTTGACCCGGCCCAGCACGAAGCTATGTTGCGCCAGCCGTCATCGGAAGTCGCCGAAGAGCACATTGTGCAGGTCTTCCGGAACGGTTACCTGTACAACGAGCGCGTGCTACGTGCTGCACAAGTTATGGTTTCCGCCGGTGACGAGTAAGAGAAAGGAGGCCACATGGCCTCTCAAGACTGGCTAGATAAGGATTTCTACGCCACCTTAGGCGTCGCCAAAGATGCCAGCGCTGCTGATATTAAAAAGGCATACCGTAAACTTGCCCGCCAGTATCACCCCGATGCCAATCAAGGTGACGACGCAGCTGAACAACGTTTCAAAGAGATTACCGAAGCCAATACGGTCCTTTCGGATCCGGAACAGCGTCAAGAGTATGACCAACTGCGAGCCATGGGCTCGGGTGCCCGATTCAGCGGTGCCGGGCCAGGCGCCCAACAGGGGGGCTTCGAAGATATCTTTTCCGGACTCTTCGGCCAGGCAGGTGGCGGACGCCAAGCTGGATTCGGAGATATCTTCGGCGGCTTTGGTGGCGGCGGGCCCGGTGGCTTTCAACAACGACCAACCAAGGGTGCCAATATTAAAGGTGCTGTGACCATTAGTTTCGCCGAATCTATTCGGGGCACCACCACGCAGGCGGCCACCAGTTATGGCGCCGTCAATGAGGTACGCATCCCGGCCGGCGTTAAAGATGGTCAAACGGTTCGGGCGAAAGGTAAAGGCCAGCAGGGGACTGGCGGTCGAGGCGACTTGATGGTCAAAGTCTCGGTGAAGAGTCACCCGGTCTTTGAACGCGACGAAAACAATATCCGGTTGAAGGTGCCTGTATCTTTCGATGAGGCCGTTCTTGGTACTACGATCGAGGTACCAACACTGGATAGCGCCGTGAAGATCGGTGTCCCTGCCGGATCATCGTCTGGTCGTGTTTTGCGGTTGCGTGGCAGAGGTGTCAAAACCGCGAAGCAAACCGGTGACCTGCTGGTAGAGCTAGTCATAGAAGTCCCTGAAGAGCTTTCCGACGAGGCAAAAGCCGCCGTCGAAGCGTATCAGACGGCGACCCAGGACTTCGATCCGCGGGCCGAGCTGGCACAGAAAGCTAGGTTGTAATGGCCAACCGTCACAAATACGATCCCATCTACGTCATCTCGGTAGCGGCCCAATTAGCCGACATGCACCCACAAACCCTCCGGCAGTACGACCGCATGGGGCTTGTGGTGCCTGAACGCCAATCCGGAGGCCAGCGCCGATACTCTGCCGAAGATGTCCGACTCTTGCGTCGGATTCAATCGTTATCACGTGACGGTGTCTCCCTAGAAGGTATCCGGAGGATCGTCGAGTTAGAAGCAGAAGTAGAACAGCTTCGAGACACCGTCGGTGAACTCGTGGATCAGATCACGATCATGCGTTCCCACGTGTCGTTCTCGCGCACCTTCACGGCTGGCTCAACCGGTGTTACTACCAATATTCACGGCCCAACCGATGATGGTCCAGCGCCAGATTTTGGCACTTCCGACGGATACCGTGAGCAACGACGTCGTCAGCGTTTCGATCGGAACCGGGTAGAACAAGCCATGATGTTTGCCCTGCAACAATCAAGGCCACGATATGCGTTGAACCAACCACGCTTCGCTTTGACCCGCTGATTTGGCGGTTCGCCCAGCTCGACACCATGCCGGTGCCCCGAAAAAACGTTTAGGGCACCGGCATTGTGCTGTCTAACCCACATAAATTTTTTGGCAACCCGAAACGATGCTACTGTTCACTAACAGTGATCGAACCTAGGATTTCAACATTGGCCTCGGGATAAAGGGAGACAGTCTGTGGGTGGACTAG
>NZ_JAKDKW010000088.1 GCF_030453185.1 Yaniella sp.
GCAGAAGGGCACCAGAACTTACCGGGTGAACTGATCTCCTCCGCCAGGAATAAGCTCACCGGTCTGGTCACGCGGATTGAATCCGATAAGGTCATGTCCCAAGTTGAGCTCCAATGTGGTCCCTTCCGAATCGTCTCGCTCATCTCCACCGAAGCCGTCCAAGAGTTAGATTTGCAAGTCGGCGCCCCCGCCGTCGCTACGGTCAAAGCGACCAATGTTGTTATTGAGACCACGGGACTCGCAACATGAGACGCCGGTTTGTCGCCACCCTGATCCTCGCCGCGCTTGCCCTCGGCGGCTGTAGCAGCTCAACCGACTCTGCCGGAGGCCAAGAGGGGTCGTTGACCGTCCTGGCAGCCGCGTCGCTGCAACAGGCTTTTGACGACATAGCTGCGGGATTCACCGCTAAACACCCCGGCATGAGTGTCGATTTCAACTATGCCGGCTCCTCCACACTGGTCCAGAATCTCGATGCAGGAGCCCCGGCCGATGTCTTCGCCTCGGCCGATGAGGCCAACATGGATACGGCCCAAGACGCCGGGCTCATTGACGAACCTACACGCGATGTATTTGCCGCCAACACGCTCGTTGGCATCGTGCCTTTAGATAACCCCGCGAATATCGCCACACTGGAAGACGCCAATGCTGCGGGTGTAAACCTGGTGGTTTGTGCACCACAGGTCCCCTGCGGGGCCTTATCGCAGTCGATAGCAGAGGCCGCAGGCAGCACACTCAATCCGGTGTCTGAGGAGCAACAAGTCTCAGATGTCCTAGGTAAAGTTCGATCAGGTCAGGCCGACGCCGGCCTGGTCTACGCCACCGATGCTGCACTAGCCCCTGACGAAGTCAGCACCTTCGAACTTGAGGGTGCCGATGACCAGCACAATAGCTATCCCATCGCACGCACAGCAAACGCTGAAGACCCCGAGGCAGCTGCAGCATTCATCGATTACGTCCAGTCCCATGCCGGGCAGGCCATTTTAGAAGACCATGGCTTCGTCGTCCCTCAGGAGCGGTAGCACGCATGATGACAACAAAAAGGGTTGCAGCCCAGTCGAGACGTCGTCCCAACCTTGCCGCCGGTATCCCCGGTGTTGCCGTGGCCATGGCCCTGGTGGCAGCCGCCTTCTTTGGGATCCCGTTTATTGCACTACTGGTCGACATCACCTGGTCTGAGCTGCCCGAGCTGCTCACCAGTCGGTCTGCCTTGGACGCCCTGTGGTTGTCACTTCGCACAGCGGTCGCGGCCACCCTCATATGCATCGCCCTGGGTATCCCGCTGGCACTTGTCCTAGCGCGCACCGAATTTCCTGGACGCACACTCACACGGTCCATTGTGCTGGTCCCGCTGGTCATCCCACCCGTAGTGGCGGGCATCATCCTGACCGAGGCTTTTGGACGTCGTGGTCTTCTTGGTGAGCAGTTGTCTGCCTTTGGCCTCGATATCTCGTTTACAACCGCGGCCGTGGTCATGGCCCAAACCTTTGTCTCCCTACCGTTCATGGTAACCAGCTTGGAATCCCATCTTGGCTCCTCCGGCCAACACTATGAACGCACGGCCCAGTCCCTTGGGGCATCGAAGTGGCGAACTTTCACCACTATCACCCTTCCGCTGCTTCGTCCCGGACTGATCTCTGGCACGGTGCTGACTTTTGCTCGAGCACTCGGCGAATTCGGTGCGACCATTACCTTTGCCGGCTCGCTGCAAGGAACGACCCGGACCATGCCGTTAGAAATCTATCTAGCCAGAGAAACTGATCCAGACGCTGCCGTCGCACTGTCTCTCGTCCTCATTCTGGTAGCCGTTGCCGTCATCGCCGTCGCGTACTTCCGTCCTGCCACGAACCAAAGCTAGGCATCCGTCATGACATCGCCCCTTTCCAACACCGACCTCAACGTTCGCGTGACCGTTACCGAGCGCAATGTCGATCTAGCATTCAGCGTTCCGGTTGGGCAAACCCTGGCACTGGTGGGCCCCAATGGTGCAGGAAAAACCACGACACTGCTAGCACTGGCAGGCTGGCTCATGCCAGATACCGGTTACGCACAGCTGGCCGATACCGTTTTCTTTGACTGTCCTGACGCACAGACCAGACCCAAAACCTGGATGGCAGCCCGATATCGCAGCATTGGCTACCTCTCACAGAATCACCACCTATTCCCCCACTTATCCGTCCTCGAGAACATTATGTACGGCATGGATCGAGCAGGGATCACAGGCCGCAAGTCGCGCAAGACCAAAGCCGAGAAGTGGCTATCCCGCGTGGGCCTTGCTGGCTATGGGCGCCGCAAACCTGCCCAACTTTCCGGCGGTCAAGCCCAGCGAGTAGCGATCGCCCGGGTACTGGCTTCCGGCCCGCGGTTGGTCCTGCTTGATGAACCGCTAGCAGCGCTTGACGTCGACGCAGCCCCAGCACTTCGGCAATTACTTGCTGACGTGCTGCAAGATCATACGGTGGTGCTTGTGACGCATCATCACGACGACGTCGAAGCGCTGGCTGACCAGGTCCATCACATCGACTAAGCCGACTCCGTATCTTCGACTTCTTGCCCAGTGTTCTCGCTGTGGGAATAATGCTGAGCTCTGCAACATTAATACAGTCACGGTAGCCTTATACTTTGGCTACCCCGCCGGCGACCTACTTTCTATCACGCTGAGAGGCAGAACCTATGTTGCGCACCATGTTCCACGGCAAAATTCACCGTGCCACGGTAACCGAAGCAGACCTACACTACGTCGGCTCTGTAACCGTGGACCAAGAACTCCTCGATGCCGCCGGTATCTTGCCTGGCGAACTGGTGTCGATCGTGGACATCACCAACGGAGCACGCCTCGAGACCTATACCATCGCCGGTGAACGCAACTCTGGTGTCCTGGGCATCAATGGCGCAGCAGCCCACCTGATCAACCCGGGCGATCTCGTCATCCTCATCGCGTACGCTCAAATGAACGATGCCGAAGCCGCAAACCATGAACCAAAAGTTGTACATGTTGATAGCCGCAACCGCATCATCAGTCTTGGACACGACCCAGCCGAGGCGATCGCCGAAGGAACTCAGCGTCCACCGCATGCTAGGACGCTTCGCGATAGCCAAGCCGAACTTCTAGGCCAGTTCACGACGTCGCAGTCATAGCGCTCACCTGTTCCCCTGCACTCCGATTGCAGTACGATCCTCCCGACTCAGGAAAACAACTCTTTCGTGCTGTCCGCCACGGTTCAATGCCCTGTCATGCGAATAAAGATTTCATAACACCATCAAAATAGTCCTCGAACTGTTGAGCAAGTCACGCTCATCCCGTTATGGTAGTCAACATCCTGTTGATCAGGTGTTCTTAATCACTCAACCGAGGAATAATGCGCCAAAACAGTCAGCCACGTCACTGCCCTGAAACAGGATCGTGGTTGGTCGGTGCATCATAAGGATGGTTATCTTTTATGCGTCCCAGCACATCGAGAATAAGTAAGACCGCTGCACTCTCTGCGGCTGCCCTACTGGCTCTCACCGCTTGCGGTGGTGACGACAATGACGAAAATGCCGGTAACGGCGAATCCGAGGTGATCACGGTGGGCATCGCCGGCGAGGTTCCGTACTCCTACCTCAACGACGAAGGCGAGCCAGAAGGCGCCACCGTGGCACTGTCCGAAAAGATCTTCGGAGATATGGGCTACGAAGTTGAAGCTGAATTAGTAGACTGGGACAACCTGATTCCAGGTCTCAATGCAGAACGTTTTGATGCCATCTCTGCCGGCATGTCAATCACTCCAGAGCGCTGCGAAGAAGCCGCCTTCGCTGAGCCAGAGATTATGTACACCACCGCACTGCTGGTGGAAGAAGGCAACCCTCACGATGTCCAGGACCTCGACGATGTACTGGAAGCCCAAGAGAATGGTGAGGACATCACACTGGCGACCCTCACCGCTGGCATCGAAGCAGGCTACTCCACTGATATGGGCTTGGACTACGACGGTGTCGGCAGCGCTGATGAAGGCATCGAGATGGTCCAAGGTGGCCGCGCAGATGTCTTCGCACTGACCGCTATCTCACTGACCGAGATGGCTGGCGACGCGGACGGAGTCGAAGTTACAGAACCTTTCGTCCAAGAGATTGACGGCGTGAAACAATACGGCGCCGGTTCCACCGTCTTCCGCCAGGATGACACCGAAACCCTCGACGAATACAACGAGCATCTCGCGCAACTAAAATCTGACGGCGAGCTGGGCGAGATCCTTGGTGAGTATGGATTCACCGACGCCGAAGTCCCACCGGAAGACATGTCATCCGAAGCGCTCTGCGCCGGCGACCTAGAATCCCTTCAGGATATCGAGGAATAATCTAAACCTCCCTTTTTCCTGACGGCTCCGTCCGGCCATGTAACCGGCCGGACGGAGCCGTATTTTTCATAGCTAAAGGAATTGGAGACCTCTTGTGGATTATCTCGATGCACTCTCCATGCATGCATCCCGACTGTGGGAAGGCTTGCTCATCACACTGCAGCTGACGCTAATCAGCGGGATTCTGGCCTTCATTGTTGCTGTCATCCTCGGCCTGATGGCCGGTAGTACCAGGAAGCTCGTGCGCTTCCCCGCTCGTATCATCATCGAATTCTTCCGTGGTACTTCGCTGCTTGTGCAACTCATGTGGCTGTTTTACGTGCTACCACTCTTCGGCCCCAGCCTCGACGCGATGCTCGTGGGCATTTTTGCGCTGACACTGAATTATGGCGCCTATGGTGCAGAGGCGGTCAGGGCATCCATGACATCTGTTCCGCAAAGCCAATGGGAGGCCACCATCGCCCTCTCCATGTCGTGGCAACATAAGATCCGGCGGGTCATCTTCCCCCAGGCGTGGGCATTGATGTTGCCCTCTTTAACGAACCTGTGGGTACATCTGCTCAAAGGTAGCTCGATCGTTTACATCATCGGCATGAGCGAATTCACCTTCGAACTCCTTCAACTACGGCGCACTACCGACTGGTTCTTCGCGCTCGCCATGGTCGGACTTATCGTATATTTCCTTATCGCTCTTGCCCTGACCCAACTGATGCGACTACTCGAAGTTCGTGCCAAGCACAGACTCGGACGCGGCCCTAGTCTCAAGGAAATCCTCTCCCCAATGCCTCCGAAAACGCCCGCTGCTGACAACGCTTCGGATACTCATGTGACGGGAGGGGCCCGATGAATACGCTCGCAATGTTAACTTCCACCGTCGCCGGAACCGTGGATGTTCCTGATATCGATGACACCACAAGTTACTGGCGCTGGGACTTCGCCTGGGAAGTACTGCCGGAAATGCTCCGGTCCTTTTTCCAGGTGACCTTGCTGGTCACTGTCGTGGGCACACTGATAGCCGTCGTCCTCGGTTTAGCGCTCGCCATCCTGATACGGGTCCTACCCCGGCCGCTTGCGTGGATCATTACATGGATCGCAAACTTTATCCGGATGACGCCGATCGTTGTTCAACTACTCGTGCTCTTCTACGGTTTCGTCTGGATGGAGCCGATGACCATT
Organism: Yaniella sp.; assembly: GCF_030453185.1. GTDB lineage: Bacteria > Actinomycetota > Actinomycetes > Actinomycetales > Micrococcaceae > Yaniella. The sequence continues at coordinate 5,511 of NZ_JAKDKW010000088.1, forward strand.
GCGCTACTGGTCTACGGGATTCACTACTCCACGTATATGTCGGAGGTGTACCGAGCTGGCATCGACTCTGTACCTACGGGTCAGTGGGAAGCTACAACTGCGCTTTCAATGCCAGCTACTCGCGTCTGGTCCCGCGTGATCATTCCTCAAGCGCTCCGTTCAACGGTGCCGTCGCTCGGAAACTACGCGATTTCGATGTTCAAGGACACACCATTTTTGATCGCGATCTCTGTGATGGAAATGGTGACCACCGCCTTGGAGATTGGCGGCTTTACCTACCGCTACATCGAGACCATTACTATCGCCGGACTGATTTTCTTGGTCGCGAGCTATCTCACCGCCGTCCTCGTCAACCGATTGGAAAAACGACTTGCCTACCAACACTGAGCACCAACAAACGCAACCCGTTATCGAATTCCAGGACGTCGAAAAACGCTACGGGAACAAGACAGTTCTCAATGACCTGAGTTTCAAGATAGAACGCGGCGAACGCGTCACGCTCATCGGTCCCTCAGGTTCGGGCAAAACAACGGTCCTGCGTCTCGTGATGACCCTTGAAGAACTCACCGGAGGTTACGTCTTCATCGATGGCAAACCACTTGCTTACGAGCAGCGCGGCGGAAAACGTCTTCCTGTGTCCAAACGTGACCAGAAGCAGCTCCGCACACGTATCGGGATGGTGTTTCAGCATTTTAACCTTTTCCCGAATATGACGGTCATCGAAAACATGATCGAGGCTCCAGTGCACGTGCTCGGAAAATCCAAAGCTGAGGCCACGGCACGGGCACATGAACTCCTGGCTCAGGTGGGGCTCCCCGATAAAGCTGACGCGCATCCCTCGTCCCTCTCAGGAGGCCAGCAGCAGCGCGTAGCAATAGCCCGGGCATTGGCTATGGATCCTGAGATCCTCTTACTCGATGAAGTGACCTCTGCCCTGGACCCAGAAGTCGTTGGCGACGTGCTGCAGATCCTCCGGGACGTTGCCGCAACGACCAACGTCACGATGTTGATCGTCACCCACGAAATGAGCTTCGCCCGCGATGTGTCGCATCGAGTAATGATGTTGGACGGTGGCAAGATCATCGAAAGCGACGACCCGGAGACAATCTTCACCAAACCCAACAACGAGCGCACCCAACAGTTCCTCTCCGCGGTGTTAGGCAACGATTGAGTCACTTCGCGCCTAGTGACCAGAGCTATACAAATAGTCCGTTCGGCATGTATTCCGAACGGACTATTTGTTTTCTCAGGTGTTCCATCAATTCTCTATGGAGCTTGGCGCTGTCGCCTCCGCAGATTGGCTACCTGCGTTACGACGTTTGACGCTCGCACGCCATATCGTCACGACAACCATGATGACCAGCAGGACCGCACCAACATAGCCGTTGAGTACGTACACAATGTTGACCATCTCATCAAATGGGAGCCAGAGACCGATAACGGTGCCCAGCAGGGCCAGGACAATAGTGAGTACCTTGTATTTCTGTGTACCATCTGGGAAGAAACGTGACGATACGGTCCATAACAGAGGAATGGCCGTGGTATAAATACCAGCCAGAATCATCAAGGAAATTAGTGAAGCTATAATCGGCGCGATATCCCCAGCCAAAACCAGCATCGGAATCTGCATACCGGCCACGCGATCAATGTTGGCCAACAAGCCCATGCCGACCACGACGCAGGCAAGTGAGAAGATCACACCGCCTGCGATCCCACCGGCGCGAGCTTCGCGATGAGTCGGCACCGTCTTACCAAGCGCAGTCAAAAATGCAGCTAACCACAACATGCAGAAGCCCACATAGCTCAAGCCAGCCACGATCCAGTTATTCGAAGCCTGTTGAACGTCGAGGTCTCCAACCATATTGTGGCCGGCCAGCAGGCCAGTGTCAGCGTTGATAATGCCCACGATGCCCAAGCCGATCGCCACGACAACGATAATCGGGCCAATCTTACCTATGACATCAACGAGGGAATTCAGGCCGAACAGAACAGTGACCGCCACCAAAATGGTGAGACCAAAGCCACCTACCCAGCTTGGCAAGTTATAGTGTTCGTCAAAAACAGCCCCTGCACCGGCTACCATCACGGTAAAGGACAGGAAGACGAACAGAATCGAGAAGTAGTCGAAGAATTTTCCGACGTATTTTCCGGCGTAGTATTCAAAAATTTGTGAGGGCTTTGCGAATTGTTCGCGGCGTCCGACGGTGAGGAATTGTACGGAGACGAAACTGATGAGCGCTAGCACGATGGCGCCGGTCCCAAAGAGCCCCCAGAAACCGTAGGACGCGTAGTACTGCATAATTTCCTGGCCGGTGGCAAAACCGGAACCAATGAGAAACGCCATAATCGCACCGGCGTACGTCAGCACGCGCAGCGCACTGGATCGTTCCGTAGAAAACAGGTGCGTCTTCTTTTCTCGTTTTATTTTTCCCATGTGAAGAGCCTTCTGTCTTGAGTGATAACTGATATATCGATCCATGATTGTGCGATATATCACCATTTCCGCACTCTAGGGCAGGCAATTATGGGCGTCAACACTTTGCCGATGGAATCTCCCGCCAATTTTTTTGAGCATGCAACCAGTCCACGAAGGAAAACCCGCCCGGCAATGCTGTTACAACATCTACTTCGGCGGATATGCTGTGGGACAAGGTTCGCTGCGTGACGTAGCGATGAGATAGGTTCGACCAGTGCAGTGGAGGTGCCGTTGTTTAAAGATGCCCGTAGCTCCCCTGGTCTGTCAGAGGCGAATCAACATGTCGTATTGTCTGCGTGGGCCAGATCTTTGGGCCTGGATGAAGAGGACTTGCACCGCGCCAGTGAATCGTTAGACCCTGATCATCGCCTGGAGGTCGCTGCCGAACCTGGTCTCGACGGCTGGGATCCGCAGACCGCAACTTTTCTCCAGCTGTTCAACGTTTCGCTGCTGTATGGCCCGCAGTGGTTTCTTGATGCCGCACGAGATATTCCCAACGAGGTCTTGGCATTAGA
>NZ_JAKDKW010000089.1 GCF_030453185.1 Yaniella sp.
CGACTTCGCACCGGGTGAGCGCATTAAAGCTTCTGGGGAGGGGTTCACCCCTGAACGTAGCGTACGCTACTCCATCGACTTCGAAGGCCGGACCGTTGAAGAATTTACTGTATCCACTGATGACCAGGACGACAACGGCCAGAATGAGGACTAACTTGTCGTTCGAGCCCTTAACGAAACGCAATAGCTGACATATTCTATGAGCCGGCTTCTACTGGAACTTCAGTAGAAGCCGGCCTTTTGCCTCAATATAGCCCGCTCAGCCCACTGCACCCCTTCCAAAGGCCTCAGCCGCGAACTAGCGTGGTTTTATAACATCCCGAATTTTGAGGGATGAAATGGAGGGAACTATGAGTCCGGAAGAAGTGACCACATCACCGCAGAAACCTGATCGCGGCAAATCAGCCAGCCGAGTTGGGATCTTCGGAATATTGGGAGCAATCGTCGGCCTGCTGATGGCGCTGTTCATCGGTTTTATGTTTCTTATAGGAGATTCCCGTCCAGATGCAGTGGCTTGGATCTTATTTGCAATCGGCGCTGTGATCGCGGTCGATCTTCTTCGACGGATCGTCAGAGCGGTGCGTATCTAACTGTCACAATCGCACTCTGGGCGCCATTGTGCCCACCCTGACCAACTGAACTCTGAGTCGCCGCTGGAGCTTCCGGTGGCAATATTGTAGGAGGCATACTATGACCAACGTGACCTCAGCAGAAGCCCAAGAACAATTACCCGGCTGGACCGTCGTGGACGGCCGCTTGGAAATCAGTGTTCGCGCCAAAGATTTTGAAGGTGCGATAGAATTCGTTAACCGGTTCGCCGATGTAGCCGAGGAGATGGATCACCATCCTGACTTCGACATCCGTTACAACACGATTCGCATGCGAGTAGTTAGCCACGACGTCGGAGGTCTCACCGACCGCGATACCAAATTTGCTGCAGAACTCGACAACCTCATCGACGATCTGGAACTCAAGCGCCAACCTAAAAAAGTTAGTCGCACCCATCTCGTCGTAGTTACTCCGGACATTGAAGCAATCCTGCCGTTTTGGAAGGCAGTATTGGACTTCAAAGAAACCAGCGGCGAAGACCAACCAACGATGCTCGTGGACCGTTCCGATGTGCTGGACCCGGTTCGTTTCGACCAGCGTGCGGATGCGAATATTCCAGAAGACGACGTCGACCCATCGGGTGGCCCGGTCAGCATGCATCTGGACGTTTTCGTTCCCGCTGAATTCGCTGAGCAACGCATGCAGAACGCGATTGAAGCCGGCGGCAAACTACTCAGCGAGGTTGACGCTCCGTCGATGTGGGAACTCGCTGATCTCGACGGTAACCGGGTGTACTTACGCAGTGAGCAGTCAAATACCTAAGCAGTTTCCGACGTGAAGCCCCAGGGCCGCCGGCGATTGCCCGGCCATGACCGACGGCCCTGGTAGGCCTGTTAGCGACTAAATACCCGGTCTTGTTGCTCGTGCTGTTCTTGGGCGGCCAACCGGACAGCTGCATTGCCAGGCCCATAATCTCGATATGAGCCAACGCGCTGGACCAGTTCGATGAACAAGCCGCCGATGGTCTCGGAATATAAGTGCAGAAATTCGCCATCTGCATTGCGGTCATACAGGATCCCGAGTGACTGCCAGCGTTCCACGGTCTCATCATCCAGGCCAAAGCGTGCTTGCAGATCCACATAGTAGTTTGTGGGAATCGGCAGTACTGCCAGGCCCGCATCAATGGCGGTTGCTGCTCGCTGTTCGAGGTCACTCACAGCTAAGGCGATATGGCCGGGGTAGCGGACGGGTTCACCGGAGCGATTGGTGTAGATTCGGGGCACCTGGTTGAAAATCCAACGGATACCGCCTTCGGGAGATTCCAACACTTGGGAATGTACGAGGCCACGCGGCGATGCCACATCTTGGCCTTCTAAAGCCGTGAGGCGCAGGGTTGCCAAGGTGAACAGCACGGAGGCGCCGAAGTGGTCGCGAGCCTCAGGAACATTGAGATGATCCAGCCGGATCGTGTTCGTGCTGGCTGCAAGCTGGTCGAGATCTGCACCAAATTCAATGGGCCACCCCGCAGACGTAGCGTCAACGAAAAACAGTTGCATACCGCCGGGGCCATACACACCGGGGAGCCGTACTTCATCGGCGGTCACCGGACGAGATACCACCGGTGCACCCAGGGCTCGAGCTCGCGCCAGGGCGTCATTGCTGTCAGTAACCTGCAGAGCCACGGAGCTGATGTAGGTGCCACCGCGAACATTGGGTGAGAGCACGACCTTGACGCCACCGGCCACAAACAGCTGGACGGATTTGCGTCGATGCTGACCAATAAATTTAAAGCCCAGCGCACCCAGCAGCGCACCACACTCATCGGGGGAGTCGGTGCTGATTTCGAGGTGGTCAATGACTTCGACGGGCTCGATTTTTGGCATCGCGGTCAGATGCTCGCGCACGGGGTTGTCCGGTGTGATGCGGCCACGGGCGCCCTGCTGGATCCATCGGAGGGAGCGGAGCCCGTCCGCGGCGGTAATATTGGTGTCGGTCTCACGGAATACATCATTGAAAATTTCTAATGACAGCGGACCCGTGTAGCCAGCTTCGGTCAAGTACGTCATGAATTCGACCATGTCGAAGCTGCCCTCGCCGGGGAAGACGCGGTGGTGGCGGGACCAGGGCAACAGGTCCATACCAAGGTCCTGGGCATCGGCCAATTGCACAAAGTAGATTTTCTCGGCCGGGATTTCTGGAATACGCGATGGGTCGTCAGCGCGAGAAAAAATATGGAACGAATCCAAGCAGACCCCCAGATTCGGATGGTCTGCTGCTTGGACCAGCTGCCAGCTGTGCCAGTAGGTGTTGACGTATCTGCCCCAGGCGAGCGCCTCATAGGCGATACGCATATCGTAGCGTTGAGCCAATTGTGCGGCTTGGCGCAGTTGGTCGGCGATGATCGTATCGTCGCTCACGGTTGCAGTTCCAGCGTTGGAAGGCACCAGAATCAGGTCCATCCCCAATTCCTGCATGAGTTGAAACTTTGCTTCCAACCGTTGCAGGTTCTTGGCAAATAGCTCGTCGCTCACGCCTTCCAGATCGCGGAAGGGCTGATACAGGTCCAAGGTCAGGCCTAGACGGTCGGCAAGCGCACGGATCTCGGCGGGGGAGGAAGGCGAGACGACCAAGTCGGATTCGAAGATTTCAATCCCGTCGAAGCCGGCAGCAGCACAAGCCTGCATTTTTTCTTCCAACGTTCCGGAAAGACACACGGTAGCGATAGATGTTTTCATGCGTGCTCCTTCAGTTGCCCCGCTAGTTGCTCGGCGGCAATAAGCGATTCGAGGTGCTTTTGCATGCGTGACCGGTCCGGTGTTCGTCCGGTGACTAGTTCAAACGTGTCAGCGGCTTGTCCCACTGCCATTGCCTGTCCTGGCATGACGGCGCATCCTAGAGCGGAGGCGGTTTCGATGAGTTCGGTGCGAGCTGGTCGATACACGATATCTGCTACCCAGTGTTCTGGTCGCAATAGTGCTGGGTCACAGGGGGTGCCTGGATGCGTGAACATGCCAATCGGGCTGGCATTGACTACCCCGGTGGCGTTCGGAAGCCAGGAGTGTGCTTGTTCGGGGCTGCCAGACCGCAGCTGCGGTGCAGTACGTACCGGCGCGTTGGCGCGGAGCTGTTCCACGAGTGCTTGGGCCCGGTCAGGTTCGGGATCCAACACGGACAACCGTGTCACGCCGGCACTCAACAGGGCGTCAGCCACAGCGGAACCAGCGCCTCCGGCGCCCAACAGGACAACGTCGTCGAGGTTCGCGTCGGGGAGTTCTCTGGCCAGTGCGGATGCGAAACCCGAGCGGTCAGTGTTGTAGCCGACGAGTCGACCGGCATCATTGAGCACGGTATTGCAGGCACCGAGTCGCTGCGCCGCGGGATCAATAGCGTCGAGAGCGTCTAACACCAGCTGTTTGCACGGGTGGGTGATGTTGAAAGCATTAAAGCCGAGTTCTACACCAGAGGACAGCAGCCTGCCCACATCGGTTGGCGGCAGTTTCAGCGTGTCCAAATCGATTGGGCGATACACAAAGCGCAATCCCTGGGCGGCGCCTTCTTGTTCTTGCATGGGTGGGGTCAGCGAAGGCGTTACGCCCTGGCCGATAAGTCCCATCAGATAACTCTGGGTGTTCATGCTCTCACTTCTAACGCGGCGGTTTCTTCCGGGGTGGTGTGCAGCTCATCTAGCTCTGCCAGAGTTGCCGAATTGGTTTCTTTGGCAGTCAGCGCGGCACCGGCAGCGAGTAGACAGATGATCATGGCAAACAGCGCTGGTAGCAGCCAGCCGGTTTGTTGTTCACCCGATAGCAGTGTGGCAATGACCGGTACAAATCCGCCGGACAGAGCAAACCCGATCTGGGTGCCCAGGGCCAGGCCGGTGGCGCGAACCCGGGTGGGGAACATTTCGGAATAGAAGGAGGGCCAAACGGCGTTTGCAGCCGAGTACATGGCGCCAGACATCAGGATGCCGCCCACAAAGATACCGATCCAGTTTTCCTGGGTGATCGAATACAGGTATGGGAACACGGTGACGGCGGAACCGAGGGCGCCGAAAACGAAGACCTTTTTGCGCCCGATGCGATCGGAGAGCCGGCCTGCGAACGGGATCGCGATCAGGGCCAGCAGGTTTGCTAGCACAGGAACCCACAGCAGAGTTGAGCGGTCGAGATCGTAGCCGTTGGTGGCGAAAGAAATGGCCCAGACAGTGATGAAGATATTGATTGTATTGATCAGTGCACACACGGTCACGCGCAAGACGGCTTTCCAGTGGAATCGCAGCGTCTGGGTGAGTGGCGACAGTGTGACAACTTCTTTACGCCGGGCCTCAAAGGAAGGTGGTTCTTCGAGGTGGCGACGAATCAGGTAAGCGACGACGACCACGACCGCAGAGATCCAGAACGGTATACGCCAGCCCCAAGAATAGAGCTGTTCCTCGGAAAGGAATGCGGTCAGGGGGATGAAAATACCGGTGGCCAGCAGTGTGCCAGCCTGAGTGCCATGCAGTGTCCAAGATGTGGTAAGACCGCGGTGCTGTTCATCGGAATGCTCCAGGGACACAGAGATGGCCGCAGCTTGTTCGCCCGATGCCGATAGGCCCTGGATGATACGGCATAGCACCAGCAGCAGCGGAGCGAGGACCCCTACCTCTTCATAGGTGGGCAGGAAACCAATGGCAAAGGTTGCGCCACCCATGGCGAATAACGTGAGCATCAGCACGAAACGTCGTCCAAGCTTATCTGCCAGCGGTCCCATGATCAGCGCGCCGAGCGGGCGAACCACGTAGGCAATGCCGACTGTGCCCATGGCTAACAGCACGGCGACACCGGGGTTGGTTTCTTCTGGGAAGAAGAGTTGATTGAGTACTAGTGCTGCCGCCGTGCCATATACCGCGAAGTCATAGTATTCAAGTGCTGAGCCAATCCAGCTCGCCAGCGCCGCCCGTCTGGGGGTGCGTTCGGGAAGCGCGTCGGAGTCCGCTGGGACCTTAGCTGCTGTTGCAGTCATAAGAGCACCAATCTTTCACTGTCTTCATTGCCAATATATGGCAATAGCTTCTAAATTCTGATAATCTATCATGAAGCGATCCAGGCTTGTGTGTCAAACTACATCGCTATGTGCTCTGGGATACCAGGGTCGATAGTCTGGGGCGAGTAAGCGAAGGCGTGAGTGTTGCCAGTTCCCCCTCGGGCAAGGGGTTGGAATTACTGGGGCTGACAGGCCAATGTCCAGCCGGAGAAGCAGCGTTGATGTTCGTGCGCGAATCCCAGGTTTCGGTCAATAGCCGATCCCCGGGGCTGAATGCCCCTGAGCGTTTTGGCTGTGGAGCTTATATGACGCAGCTAGCGGTGCTTGATCGTGTTTTGCCAACGGCCGATTCAAGGGTTGCAGCCTTGTCTCCCTAGGCGCGCTTGCCCCACGGACCGCGGACGTAGCGGATGCGGCCGAAAGCAATGATCATCGAGACGAGTGCCAGTCCGGAGAAGATCAGCAGCGTGACGTGGTAGGGCATGACCGGTAATAGGGCGGCGATGAAGGTTGGGAAGAGGAACCCGAGGTAGGTCAGTGCGTAGAAGAGTCCGGTTAGCCCGGCGAGGTCCTGCGCCGGTGCGATCACTTGGACTCGATACAACCCAGTAACCAAGACGGTGCCGTAACCCACGCCGAGGATCATGGCGGTGAAGACGCCCAGGATCGGGTTGGCTTGATAGGCCGTCAGCGCAGCGAGTGCGATACCAATGACGACGACGCCCAGGCCCAGCGGCAGCGCACGGCCCTTGAGTTTGCGGTCAATGCGCTGGGCGAAGGGTTGTACAAAGGCGCCGACTCCGAGGGTGAGTACGGCCATCATCGTGGCGTACAAAGTAGTGAATTCGCCGGTGGCATCCGCCAGTATCAGCGGTATGAGACCGTAGGCGATACCGCCAGCACCGAAGACCCAGGGTGCCGCGGTGGCAACTTTGATGAGGAAATCAGGGGTCTTGGCTGATGGGGTGCGCAGCTGGCGAACCCACGAATCTTGGGGTGGTCGCTGACGCGGGGTAGTGCCCACCGTTTCGGGAGCCATCGCAGTGGGGATGATCGTCAGCAGCAGCATCGAAATGGTGACGATAAACGGGACGATCGTTGGTGCGGGGACCCATTGGGCTAGTGCGCCGGTTACGGCAGCGCCCACCCCGAAGCCCAGTGTCATGGTCAATGATGGTCGACGCGCGCCGGCGCCGATGGTGGCTTTTGGGTCCCAGTCTCTGGAGGAAAGTTCCTTGATCCAGGACGTGCCCACGGACATGCCGATACCAACGGCCAGGCCGGCAAAGAATCGGCCGGTATAGAGCATGGCGATGGACGTCGGCCCCAACAGGATAATGAAGTTCCCCAGCGCGGATGAGATCAACCCGGCCATGGTCACCGGCTTTCGCCCGTACACATCTGACAGCGCCGCGGCGATCAGCAGGCCGGGGACCAGCCCCATGACGTAGGTGCCCAGTAAGAAGTTGGTTTGCCACGGAATCAGATTGGCGTGTTCGCCGTACAGCGGCAGCAGCGGCGTGAAGTGGTTGCCGCCCCAAGCCATGAAGAATAGAGAGGGTACAGCCAAAATCCATGGGGTCAGGTTCCTCATCAGTATCCTTCCTATTCGGCTGCTGTTTAGTGTAACGCCAACTTTGAAATAGCGAAGTTAGCCGGGCAACATTTCAGCTCACGAAGTTAACTAACACCACGTAGGTCAAGGTGCCCATGCCAATCGACGCCAGGGTGCGGCGGCCAAGGAGTAGGTGAGAAGCGATCGTCACGACGACGGCGGTTAGCAGCTTCCAGAGGTCTGCTTCGGGCGATGAGTAGGTTGAGTGGAGCAGGGCGATGGCCAGTAGGCCGAGAATCCCGGCAGGCATCCACAGGGCCATGACATTCACGAACTTCGATTCGCGCAGTTTCGCCAGGATGGCAAAGGGGAGCGCGCGCAGGGTGAAGGTCACCACGAACATGATGGCCAGCACGGCGATGATGTAGCCGGTTGCCGGTGTGTTGCTAGTTGCCAGCATGATCATAGAGGCCACCCTTTCTCCGAGCGGTGAAGTAGCGGATGGTCAGTAGGGCCATGAAGATGATCATGCCCGCAAAAATGATCTGGTCCGGGGTAATGAGTAGGGCAGCGAAAAATGCCACGGTAGCGATGATCAATGAGGGGAGCTGTTCTCGGGTCCGTACGGCGTCCAGGGTCAGCGTAATGAACAGTGCAAGCAGGGCGAAGTCGAGGCCGGCGATGGTGCCGGGAATCGCCCAGGCGACGGCGACCCCCACGAGTCCGCCCGCAACCCAGTAACAGTGCATTGAGATCTGTAGTGACAACAGGCGGGCGCTGGTCCAACCGGTCGGGTTTGCCGCAGTGACGGCGTAGGCCTCGTCGATCAGCGCGTGCATCGAGTAAACCTTGGCAATCGGGGTTTTGACCACGTGGAGCGGGAATGAAAAAGCGTAAAACACATGGCGGAAGTTTACGAAAAAGGTGGTAACGGCGATGGCAAGTAGTCCGGTACCAGCGGTCATCATGTCGACCATCAAAAATTCGAGCGAGCCTGCATAGCCGAAAATCGACAGGCCGGGGACCGCCCAGGCGGGGAGGCCGGATTGCGTGGCCAGTAGGCCAAATGCGATGCCGAGCGGGAAGAGGCCGAGGCCCGGCCCGATGCCCAGCTTTAGCCCGGTAAGAATTTCGTGGCGACGATTTTCTGGTGCCATAGATGACCCATTGTCCATTTTGACCATGATCGCAGGAACCTCGGCCTGCTGTCAAGGGACAATTTATTTTGCACGTTTAGGGACACGAGTTTTGCACGCTTTGA
>NZ_JAKDKW010000090.1 GCF_030453185.1 Yaniella sp.
CTACCGGGCATCAGTATGCCAAAGACACCGGCCCGGTGCTGGAGGGAATCCCACCCGATAAACGGCAACCACCAGACAAGCGGCCATTGCCTGAGCTCAGACTCTCGACAGACTGCTACGCCACCGCTACTACCCAATGGACCGCAGTCCTCCGCATCGCCGCCTAACCCAGGCTGCTTACTCCCAAACTGGCCCTCACGCTGAGCAGGCTGCATCAACCTTGGCTGCGATGGTTAGCAGTTGCCGATCCTCAAAGCGGGCTCCCTGAAGAGTGACGCCCACCGGCAATTCGTGGCTCGGAACCGGTAACGGCAATGTGAGCATAGGCGCGCCCAGCATGGTGCCCTGTGCAGTGTTGCGGGTATACAACGGAAAGATAGGCGCGGGCTCACCCAAATGTTCGACCAGCCCTTCTGAACCGAGCAAGGGTGCCGGCGCAGGCGTGGTAGGAAAGACCAGTGCATCAAGTTTGTGCTTCGCCAGGAGCTGGTCATAACCGGAGCGGGCCTGCATGATACTGCGCTGGGCAGACGCATAAGAATCAGGGCTGACCGGGTTCGCGAGCTCAGCGTGCAACAGGCTCGCAACATCAGGGCTGCCAACATGCTTGGCCAGATGTTCGAATCCTGCTTGCGGTGCCATGTCAAAGGTTTGGGCTGCGACCGACGCCAAGAGCCGGCGACTTTCCCACAGCACCACCGGCTGTTCTGCGTCGGTGAGCTGCTCAAGGATTGGCGCGTAATCAACCTCAACCAATACAGCATGCTGTTCCAGTTTTTCTAAAGCGAGGTTCACGACCTGCTCGGTATGCGGGTCCAGCGCCTCGAGCAGCTGGGTGGGGACGCCGAGCCGGAGTCGTTCGGCTGAGTGCTTCGCAGCAGACTGGCCGGTGATGATGGCGTCGACCACCTGGAGTTGTGCAAGATTTCTCGCGAACACCCCGGCGGTATCTCGAGTCCAGGACAACCCCGTGACTCCGGCTCCGGGCCAGCGGCCTGTGGAAGGTCGTAGCCCGTATATGCCGCAATGGCTTGCCGGTATCGAAACTGATCCACCGGTATCAGTACCCAGCGCAATATCGACCGACCCTTCGGCCACCGCAACGGAGCTGCCACCGGAGGAGCCGCCCGCAGAACGTGTTGGGTGTCCCGGCAGCCGGACTGGACCGTAGTCAGCGTTCTCTGAGGAAATACCGAAGGCCAGCTCGTGCATATTTGTTGTGCCCGCCACCACGTAGCCGGCAGTTTTGAGTGCTGCAACAACCGGGGCGTCGACTACGGGACGATCAGCTTCCAGGACCTTGCTGCCGGCCGAGCGTGCCAAGCCTGCGACACCGATATTGGCCTTGACCGCCATGGTTGGCACCGCGGCAACGTCGGTAATTTGAGGCTTCAGCGCATCCAGCTGCAGCTGCAGGTGTTGGTCACTGGCAAGTTCAGTCCACACGCCGTCGGTGGGCTGGGTGATCATATATTGCGAAGGCTGCATGACTCGAGCATAGACGGCGCTGGGTTATTCGGTGAACAGCGCTGCTGCGTTGATAGTGGTGTCCACAAGCCCGTACCCCAGGCCCATGATGACAATCAATGCGAGAATGACTGCGATGGACCGGTAGGTGGTGCTGACTTCAGAGTCGGTGTGGGCTGCTTCATTTGGAGTATGCATCGGTTGTGACCTCCTGCTGCTGTTCGGCGTATTCGACGGTGTATTTTTTGGCGACGGGGCGCATTAGCACATTCGCGATCAACCCGAGGACCAACAGGCCAACCATGATGTACATCGAGAGGGTGTACAGCTCGGGGCCCTGATTACCGGCCGCCGACTGGGATTCGACCACACTGTTGACGATCAGTGGTCCGGCGATACCGGCAGCCGCCCAAGCGGTGAGGATGCGACCGTGAATCGCGCCGACCTGGTAGTAGCCAAACATATCGCGAAGGTACGCGGGGATCGTAGAGAAACCACCGCCGTAGAAAGAGAGGAGGAGCATTGCCGAGACAATGAACAGCGCCAGCGAGCTGCCTCCGAAGAAGGCGATGACCAGATACAGCAGCGCTCCGACGCCCAGGTAGAGCAGGTAAATGTTTTTGCGGCCAACATAGTCGGAAGCGGTCGACCAAATGAACCGGCCACCCATATTGGCCAGCGAGAGGATACCGACGAAGCCTGCGGCGGCAGCTGCGGTCACACCGGGGAAGTAGTCCTGAATCATCGGGGCGGCATTTTCGAGAATACCGATCCCAGCGGTGACATTGGTGAACAATATGATCCACAAGAACCAGAACTGTGGGGTCTTGAGCGCTTTGTTCGCCGAGACATTCAGGTTGGTCTGCATCGGAGTGGCTTCCACTTTTGAGGGATCCCACCCGTCCGGTGTCCAGTCGGGGTGGGGCAGCCGAATCACGTAGGCGCCGGCGGCAATAATGACGGCGTAGCTCAGAGCGAGCACCACGAACGTAGGGACCAGGCCGGAGGCGAGGTTTTCGGTTTCGGTGCCGCCTCCGAACAAGACCATCAGAGCATTCGACATGGGGCTTGCAATCAGGGCACCGCCGCCGAAGCCCATGATCGCCAGACCGGTTGCTAACCCGGGACGGTCGGGGAACCATTTCATGAGCGTGGAGACCGGCGCAATGTAGCCAATACCCAGGCCGATACCGCCGATGAAGCCGTAACCGAAGTACACCAGCCACAATTGACCGGTTGCGATGCCCAAGGCGGCAACGAAGAAGCCGAGTACCCATGCGGTACCGGCTACCACCATGGATTTTCGTGGACCGGATTTTTCCACCCAGGTCCCGCCGAATGCGGCCGAGAGCCCGAGCATGGCGATGGCTACCGAGAAGATCCAACCGACCGATACTTCGCCGACGTCAAAGCGCGACATCAACGGGATTTTGAAAACACTAAAGGCGTATACCTGGCCGATGCATAAGTGGATCGCGAGGGCAGCTGCTGGAATGAACCAACGGTTGAAGTGTTTCGGAGCCACGATTGCTTTTCTATCTAAGATACTGGCCATTGCTTCCTTCCTCGCGTATCACCGCAAGTCCATGAGCCGTACAATCCGCTCGAGTGTACAGAGGAGAAAATCGTAATGTCAATGCCACAAGCTGGATTCTTGCTGGGACAGTCAGGTTGTCGTTGATTAGGTCGGAACGTAGACGTTGCCGTCCATGATTCGGCGCGCGGTGCGCGTGACACCAAGCGAGTGTATGAGAACGCAGTTGTCGCGTTGTTCGGCCGCAACTTCGACCACTGCCTGGCCTTTGGGATGCCCAATGATTACCTCCGGGCTAGCCGGTTGCTGCAGCCTGGTGTGCACCAAAGTGCCCGGCGTATGGACGGCGGCGGCAAGGCACAGTGCTCCTGTCATCGGTAATGCCCGGTGAAATTGGCCCATCATCACAGCACGAGCGTTGACAGTGGTCTTGCCGGTGCCGGGTTCAAACAGCATGATCCGTGGAACAGTCGCCGATTGTGTTGCCGCCAGCGCAGGTTCTTCAACCCTGTCGAGTTGCACAGCCAACTGCGAGCGGACGTACTCGATCAGCTCCAGCACTGCATGTTCTGCATTGAGGGATGCAGTATCACGCTCGAGGTCAACGCCAAGTTCGGAAGCTTGGATGAAAGCAAAGACTGATGCCGCATCGACCACCGATACCTGGAGCAGCTGACCCGACGGCAGATACACTTCGGTCACGCTACGCCCAGTGGGCAGCAAATGGCCGGTCGTTTTCCCAGCCGGATCAAGATAGCGAGTGACCACCGGCGCTCCGCTGCCCGGTACACCGTCGACCACGTGGTCTCCGTCCACCTTGAACGTCCCATTGTGTATCGGAACAGATGTCTCGATTGTGGTCGCGGTGTTGCCGTTGTGCAGCGTCAAGGTCGTTACAGGTTCGTGCGAGGGCACCAAACCCTCCTCGAGTGCAAACGGTCCCACCGCCGTCGTTAAATTGCCACAGTTACCGTTCCAGTCGATAGACGCCTGCGCAATACTGACCTGGCCAAACCAGTAGCTCACTGTATTATTGTGCGTTCCATCGACCACCACGACCTTGCTGGTTGACGAGTAGGTGCCGCCCATCCCATCGATCTGGAGCGGATCGGGGGACCCCATAATGCGCAGGAGCAGTTCGTCGCGTTCATCGCCGGCGGGTGGGAGGTCGCGGGAGTGGAAGAACACACCTTTGCTGGTGCCGCCACGCATGTAGGTTGCGGGTATGCTGCGCTGATTCGTACTCAACTGCGACCTTTCGAGTCATCCGTGGTTGTACTGCCCACGGATAGGAGTTGTTCGATATGTTTGCCGGCGCGCAGCACATCAGCGTCTCGACCGGGTTTGCCAATCACTTGTACCGATTTTGGCAGCGGATCGTTGGCTGACCAGTAGGGGATCGCCAAAGCTGGCCAGCCCAGCACATTCCAGGCCACAGCTTGGGAGACCAAGGCTTCGGATCCGGTACCGGGCTTCTGATCCCGCGGTGGGGCTTCGATGGGCACGGTGGTGCTCAGCAGAATATCGACGTCGGCAAATTCGGCAAGATAGCGTTCGCCGATCTCACGGATTGTTGCATGTGCTTGTTGAACTTGCTCATCAGTGATGTCGGCGCCCTCCTGCAGACGCGAATAGGTCAGTGGCTGATATTGCTCGGAGGCCGAATCGGATTGCAGGTATGGTTCATGCACCAGATACGCTTCTCGGCTCCGAATGGTGTTAAACACCCCCCGAAAATCTGCCGGCCTCCCCTGGAAGTTGGGGTGGTGGACGTCGGGAGCCTCCAGGAGATCGGGGACTCGCTGCTCCGTTTCTTCAGGAGGAATTCCGGAGCTCAGACCAGGATTCCCACGTAGTGTGCGGAACTGAAGATCAACACCGGACTCTGATAGGTCAGATATGCTTTCAACACCCACGGCCGCCATGGCCACGATGATGTCCTGGACGGTGGTGCCGAGGAAACCTGCGGTATCAAATGACGGTGCCAACGGAAATATGCCTGTTGTGTCCAGGAGGTCGTAGGTTGGTTTGAATCCGACCGCGCCGCATAAGGCGGCCGGTACACGGATGGAACCCGCAGTATCGGTGCCCACTGCCAAAGGTACAATACCGCGAGCTACAGCGGCAGCGGAGCCGGAACTCGAACCACCGGCAATACGTGTTTCGTCGTGCGGATTCGGTACGACCCCAAAGGCCGTCGAATCGCCTCGGATCCCGAAGGAAAATTCGTGGGTGTTGGACTTCCCCACAATATTGGCCCCAGCAGCCTTGAGCTGTTTGACGATCTGTGCGTCTTCGCTTGGCACATGATCGGAAAAGAGCCGAGACCCCATGGTCGTTCGCACACCGGCGGTAGCAATAACGTCTTTAACAGCGATCGGGATGCCCTCTAACGCACTGCGCGGCGCATGTGACTGGAAACGTTGATCGGAAGAATTCGCCGCGGCATCATCCTCAACGGTGGTGATGAAAACGGGTTCTGCTCTAGCAGCAGCCTGTCGTGCCCGATCTGCCTGCTGTTGTGCCGTGGTTGTGCCATCGCGGAGTTTTTGACCCAGTGTCTCTACGGTTTCGTGTTTGTAGTGCACTGCGTCTCCTCTGTTGGCATCGGGTACATTTCTGGTTTTCCCACACACTACTGTTCTTGCACTATTGAAGGCAGGGTTGGCTGATCTGTCCAGCGATTTACCAGAGGATTCGGCTGGGATGTGGAGCTGCAATCAAGCTCGGTAACAGGAACATTTCCTAGAGTAGAACTCATCCTCTTCCGAGGTGTGAGTGATGAGAGTTTGAGGCCCTGGGCTCCAGTCCCGGGGCCTCATTCTTACTCTTTGAGCTGTTCAGCGATCAGTTGGACAATGTGTCGACTGCTGGTGCCGTCAAGGTCGGTGATCTGTGTGCGGCAGGAAAAGCCATCGGCTAATACTTCACGGTCTGGGGACGCATCGATCTTCTGCAAAATGCCGTCTGCAGCGATTTTAACTGAGACATCGTAGTGTCCTTGTTCCATACCGAAGTTTCCTGCCAACCCACAGCACCCGGATGATATTTCGACATCACAACCGAGTTTTTCGAGCAGTTTCTCGTCGGTGTCAAAACCCATAATCGCGTATTGGTGGCAGTGCGGTTGGACCAACAGTTTGCGGTCTAGCTGTGGTGGCTGCCAATCCAAGCTCGTCAGTAGCTCAGCGATCGTTTTGACTTGGTCCGAGACCGCCTTTGCCGCAGCATCGCGGGGGAGAAGCTCTACCAGGTCGGATCGCAGCGTTGCGGTACAACTGGGTTCCAAACCCACCACGGTGTAGCCGGCGGCAACATAAGGGTGCAATACTTTGACCGTGTTGGTGAGCTTCCGTTTTGCTGCGGTCAACTGCCCGGTACTGATCAGGGTCAGGCCACAGCAGATCCCGGGATCAGCGATCTTGACATCGCAACCGGCAGCTTCCAGCACCGTGATGGCATCCAGTGCGATTTCCGGGGATAGGCTGTCGGTAAATGAGTCGACCCAGAGCACGACCTTAGTGCCAGTTGGCCGGTGAGTCGGGGTCACGTTTTTGCGCAACCGACGAAACGGTTTGGTTGCTAACTCTGGTAAGGAGCGGCGGCCATCGGCGCCCATGGCGAAGAGCCCCATTTTACGCAGCGGCGTGATCTTGCCCAGCACATTGACGATCCGAGCGAAGGGCCCGGCGAGGCGTAACCATTGGGGGAGCCGTCCCAGGGTGTAGTGGGCGCGTGGTCGGAGTTTGCCCTGGTAGGTGCGGTGCAGGGTCTCAGATTTGAAGGTTGCCATATCGATGCCGGTAGGGCAATCATTGGCACAGGCTTTACAGCTCAGGCATAGATCCAGGGCGTCGTGAAGTTCTGGGGAGGCCCAGCCATCGGAGACCACGCCACCGTTGAGCATTTCTTGTAGGGCACGAGCGCGCCCTCGGGTGGAGTCTTTCTCATCGCGGGTTGCGGTGAACGATGGACACATGAATTGCCCCGTGTCCCGGGCATCGGCACGGCATTTTCCGACCCCAACGCACCGGTGAATCGCGCTGGTGATATCCCCGCCGTCTTCGGCAAATGCAAACCCATCAGAAGCCATCATCGGTGCCGCTGCTGGGCGCCGCAGGTTGGCATCCAACGGGTCGGGGCGCACCACGACACCGGGATTCAACAGGTCATCGGGATCAAACAGGCCCTTAAATTGGGCCATGGCTGCAAGGGCCTCTGGGCTATACATGGTCGGTAAGAGCTCTGAGCGTGCGCGGCCGTCACCGTGCTCACCGGATAGTGAGCCGCCGTAACTGGCAGCAAGGGCAGCGGCTTTTTCCATGAAGGCACGCATGACGTCGGGGGTGGCTGCTAGCGGAAAGTCAATGCGCAGGTGAATACAGCCGTCACCAAAGTGGCCATAAGCCAGCCCAGATAACTTGTGTTGCTCCATGAGCGCCTGGAGGTCGCGAAGATAGTCACCCAGGTGTTCGGGCGGTACTGCGGAATCTTCCCAACCCGGCCAGGCTTGCGAACCGTCGGCGGTACGTCCGGCAAGACCGGCACCATCGGCACGAATCTGCCACAATCGGATGGCTTCGGGGCCGGCGGCATGCACTACGGCGTCCATGGCGGATGCGTCGGCGATCAGAGCATCCGCGCGTCGCATTGCGTCGTCGGTATCCTTCCCGTCGACTTCGACCATTAGCCAGCCACCACCCTCCGGCAAGCTGGGGGTGCCCGACTTGCCCTTGGACCGGCGAATCACATCGACGAGTTGGGCATCTAGCCCTTCCAACGCCAATGGTTTGTGGGGCAGCAGGTGGACGACATCGTCAGCGGCAGTGGCCATATCCGGGTAGCCAAGGACAGCAAGCGCCGGTGCGGCAGATTTGGGTACGACCTTGACGGTGGCTTCCAAGATCATGCCGGCCGTGCCTTCGGTACCGGCCAGGGTTGCCGCCAAGTTCCGGTTGTTTTCCGGCAACAAGTGTTCCAGCGAGTATCCGGAGATTTGTCGACCGAAGCGCCCAAATTCCGTGCGTAGTACCGCGAGATTGTTCATCACAAATGCTTCGAGTCCCTCGACGCCGGTGAGCGCGTCGGCGCCTTCGCCAACGTCGAGCACGTCACCGGTACCGGACAACCAGCGCATTGAGACTACATTGTCTGCGGTCCGACCGTATGACAGCCCGTGTGGGCCACACGCGTTATTGCCGATCATGCCGCCGATGGTTGCACGGTTGGCCGTAGAAGGATCTGGCCCAAACCGTAAACCATAGGGTGCCAACGCCTTTTGCAGATCCGCCAGGACAACGCCCGGCTGCACAACGGCTGTCTGGGCTTCGGCATCAATGTGGAGCACCTGATTCATATACCGCGAGAAGTCCAACACCAATCCCGGGC
>NZ_JAKDKW010000027.1 GCF_030453185.1 Yaniella sp.
ACCACCACGACGATTGCGTCCACCGCGACCACCACGGCCGCCGCGTCCACCGCCGCCCTGGTTGTTCTGGTTCTGCTGGTTGTCGTTATCATCCTGCGGGGCACGAACTTGACCGCGGATTGCGTCGCCCTTGCGCAGGCCAAAACGCTTGACCATGGCCATGGAAACATAGACGTCATTTGGACCGGGCAGGTAGCCGGAGGTCCGAACAAAAGCGTAGTTATCTAGCACATCGAGTATGCCCGAAACTGGCAGCAACGCTTCATCATCGGATACATCTTGCTGGTCATCATGATCCTGATCGTGATCACGACGGCGATCGCGAGAGCGGTTGCGGTCCCGTTGACGCTGACGGCGCTGGTTCCGTTGATCATCGTCACGACGGCGGCGGTTACCATCACGGTTATCGTCACCCGAGTCGTCGGAGTTATCCTGCTGCTGATCACGCTTGTCGTGCTGATCATGCTGTTCTTTACGGTTGCGACCTTGATCACGGCGCTGTTGGTTACGCGTACGTTGACCGCGGCCGCCCTGATGCTCATCGGAGTCATCAGCGTCGTGTTGTTTCGACTGCTGCTGATCATCACGCGAGGTGTCTTGCTGTGACTTCTTTTCGTCGCGCGACGGCTGTTGCTGGTCGCGTGACGATTTGTTGTCGTTCGATCCGTTTTGACGGGAAGACTTGTTGTCGCGGGACTGCTGATTGCGGTTCTTGGACGTATTGTCCTTGCCCTGCTGATCCTGCGAATCTTGCTGAATATTCTTGCTCTCAGCGGGAGCTTCTTTGGCGCTGGCCTGCTCAGCAGGCTGCTCGGCATCTTTGGTCTTTGCGGCATTACCGCGAGACTTCCGCTCTTTAGCAGCGGCTGCTTTGGCTTCTTCCACTGCTTGGCGGGCAGTATCACTGCCACCGCGCTGGTGGTCGGCGATAACTTCCACAAGCTGCGCTTTGCGCATACGTGAAGTACCGGTGATGCCAAGCTGGGACGCCAGGGTCTGTAGTTGGGCTATTTTGAGGCCGCCCAGACCAGCAGACCCGTTATCGGTTGGGGTCTGTAATGTGTCTTGTTCAGTCACGAAGGTTCCTTCCCCCTCGTCGGTACGGGCATAGATACCCGCAAATTTGATAACAAACTCGACTGCGACTGTCAGAATGACGAGTTGTTGAGTGATTTGCAATATAGGCAACACCGTATGTTGCACACGGATGTGTCAACACTGGTGTTCGTACTGTGAGATAACCTGACATCTAGGATGATGGGCTACCAAATGCTCTCCGCAGAATTGCGGTAAAGACCAGGCCGAATACGAGGGAAACATATCTTCCGATACAGTCAATCGTTCTCGTTATGGCCGGAATATCTCCATCGTAGCACCTTCAGTGTCGACTGGCAGAATCCTGACATCCCAGTGTTGCGAAGATTTCGCTGCGCGCTGTTCTAGCTGCTGCACGACGACGTCGGTTTCATACGAATCCGCTGCGAATACACACAGCGTTGGTCCGGCCCCCGAGACTACCGCAGCATGTCCTTGCGCACGAAGCGCCGTCATATGCGCCAGCGTTTCTGGCATCGAGGGTTGCCGGTATTGCTGATGCAACCAGTCCTCTGTGGCAGCAAACAACAGTTTAGGGTCACGAGTCATCGCGGGGGCTAGCAGAGCGGCACGGGCTGCGTTTGCCACGGCCTCGGTATATGGGACCGTTGCTGGTAGTAGGGTGCGTGCTGCGGCGGTCGATAATGGCTTCGCAGGAATCGCGACCACCGGGGTGATATCGGTGTGCGGGTCCATCCTGATGGCCCGGTAAATATCCCCCGAGGCATCATCTTGCTTCCAGGAAAACGTCAGGCCACCGTAGACGGCCGGGGCGACGTTATCCGGATGTCCCTCGGCTTCCGATGCCCACTGTAAAAGGTTATCGTCAGTGATTGCAGCGTCCTGTGGCAACAGTGCTTTAACCGCCATAGCTGCTGCCATGTGGGCCGCTGCTGAGGAGCCCAGACCCCGAGAGTGCGGAATCCTGTTGATAGCTTTCAACTTCAGGCCTGGCAGGTGCCAGCCCAAGTGCTCTAACCGCAGGCGAATCTGAGCGATAATCAAATGTCGTGCATCGGTGGGCAGATAGTTCTGACCTTCACCTTCAATTTCAGCGGTGAAACCAGCTTCGGTAGTACGAATTTCCAATTCGTCGTACAAACCAAAGGCTATACCGGCGGAGTCGAATCCTGGTCCAAGATTGGCCGACGTCGCCGGCACCTTAATATTGGCGATGATGCCTGCGGGTACTCGGTTGGCGGGAGGTGTGGTGGCGGGTGATGCCAAAATTAATTACCTTCTACCCGCATGACGGACAGTACTTCACGTACGTCATCCAACGCCTCGGTAGCCTTGAGCGTCTTGGCCAGCTCAGACTCTTTGGCTCGGTGAGTAACGAAGGCCAAGAGCGCGGTCTTGTCATCTTCCGCCGATGCTTCGTCGAGGGTCTGGTTCATCGACTTAATGGAGACCTGGTGTTCGGCGAATGTACCGGCTACCTTAGCGAGCACACCTGATGCATCGTCTGCACGGATGACGACCATGTAGCGTGTGATGGATTCACCAATATCGAGTGCTTGCAGTTCACGGCGTGCAGTGTGGGTGCGTCCGGGCCCACCACGCAATTGGCGCTTGGCGATCGACATGACGTCACCCATGACAGCAGAGGCGGTCGGCGCGCCACCGGCGCCTGGACCGTAGAACATAAGTTCTTGAGCATTTTCCGCTTCGACGAATACTGCGTTATATGCTCCGCGAACACTCGCCAGCGGGTGTTCACGCGGTAACAACGTTGGATGAACACGCAGTACGACGCCGTTCGGATCGTCGAGTTCTTCGGCAATAGCTAACAGTTTGATCACGTAACCGGCAGCTGCTGCGACTTTGTGATCCGTTTCGGAAACGTCACCAATGCCCTGGGTGTACACTTCGTCCAACGAAAATGGGGCGTGAAAAGCCAGGTGCGCGAGAATCGCAATCTTCGCCGCAGCGTCGTCGCCATCGACATCAGCAGTGGGGTCGGACTCTGCGAAGCCAAGGCGCTGCGCTTCAGCCAAGGCATCGTTGAAGTAGGCCCCTGTGGAGTCCATCTGATCAAGAATGTAGTTGGTGGTGCCGTTAACAATGCCCATGATCCGGGTGACCTTATCGCCAGAAAGTGAATCACGCAGCGGACGAAGAATTGGGATACCTCCGGCTACGGAAGCTTCAAACGAGAGCTGCACTCCGGCATTGGCTGCCGCTTCATAAAGTTCATTACCGTGGGTAGCAAGGAGCGCCTTATTTCCAGTCACTACGCTGGAACCCTGCGCGATTGCCTGCAACACGAGTTCACGGGTGGGCTCGACACCGCCCATGAGTTCGACCACGATATCTGCGCCGTCCAGTACTTCGTCGGCGTCATCACTGTAGTACTCGTGAGGTAGTTGATAGTCCCTGGTGGCCTGAGGGTTGCGTACCAGAATCCCTGTGAGTTGGAGTTCTGCACCGAGGCGTTCGGTGAGTGATTCGGCGTCTTCGGTAAGAATTCGAGCGACCTGTGATCCAACAGTTCCACCGCCCAACAGCGCGATCTTCAGTGCTGGGGTATCAGATGCAATCGTCATGGTCCTCCGAGTAGAACGTTGAAAGTTAGAACTTAGGTCGCCGTGTGGTTATTGTAGTCCAGTCAGTATGACAGCGTCACAAATCGACCTCGCGTGCAAACAAATCTGCATAGGTCTCACGCCGAATGATTTCCCGAGCTGCACCATCTTTGACCGCGACGATCGCTGGCCGGGTCAGCATGTTGTAATTGGAACTCATCGCGTGTCCATATGCGCCGGTGGCCGGAACCACAACCAAGTCGCCGTGATCGGTGTCCTCGGGCAAATACACAGTGTTGACGACGATATCGCCAGACTCGCAGTGCTTGCCCACCACCCGGGAGAACACCGGGTCAACATCGCTGACGCGATTTGCCAACACCGCGGTGTAGTCGGCGTCATAGAGCACCGGGCGAGGATTATCTGACATGCCGCCGTCGACGGCTACATAGCGACGTGGATAGTGTTCGCCACCATGTTCAACCCATACGGTTTTGGTGGTGCCAACGGTGTAAATTGTCATGCCCGCTGGGCCGGCAATCGAGCGCCCGGGCTCAATAGAGATGCGTGGGCAATCCACGCCCAGGCGGGCGGTTTCTGCGTCAATATGTCGGGCAAGATTCGTGGCAATGACTTCCGGACCGTCTGGGTCATCGGCCTCTGTGTAAGCGATACCGTAACCACCACCGATATCCAGCTCTGCCACTTGGATACTCTCGGCGTCGAGGACGGCGATAAATTCCAGCATGCGGGTCGCGGCTGTCTCGAAGCCCTGCGAATCAAAGATCTGGCTGCCAATGTGCGAGTGTAATCCGACCAGGTGAATATGTTTGGTTGCAGCAGCAAAGTGCACCGCTTGATACGCCACTGAGGTCTCTTCACCCGGTGCTGGCGTCATCGACAACCCAAATTTTTGATCCTCGTGAGCGGTGGCGATATGTTCGTGCGTCGAGGCATCGACGCCGGGGGTCAATCGCAGCATCACGTTGGCGCGCAGCTGGAGTTGTTCAGCCAACTGCTCCACGCGGTGCAGCTCGGACAACGAGTCCACCACGATGCGCCCAATATTTTTACTAATAGCGGTCTGGAGTTCGTCATCAGATTTGTTGTTGCCGTGCAAACCGATCTTGGCGGGGTCGGTTCCGGCTCGTAGAGCAATGGCCAGTTCACCGCCCGAGGCCGTATCCATAAACAGGCCTTCTTCTTTAACCCATTGGGCAACTTGCACTGTTAAGAGAGCCTTGGAGGCGTAAAAGACGTCCACTCCCCCACACAGCGGCGCAAATGCGGTGTTGAAGGCATCAACATACTGTCGCGCCCGGGAACGGAAGTCGTTTTCGTCCATGACCCACAGTGGACTGCCGAATCGTTCGACGAGTTCGGTTACACCGAGACCTTGGACGGTCACTTCGCCACCGTTCCGGGCGACGCCGGCAGAGAAGATCTTGGGGTCAAGTGCGGCGGTGTCTTGCGGGCGGGAAAGCCATTGCGGCGCGAGCGGTGAATCCATTACATCTTCTCCGGTGCCGAAACTCCCAGCAGCCCCAGGCCATTTGCCAGCACCTGGGTGGTGGCATCGTTGAGCCAACGGCGGGAGTAATTGACGGTTTGTGGTTCAGGTTTGGCGCCATCATGCTCGGGTGCTGGCACGATGCGGGCGGCGGCGTACCAGGCGTGATAGGCGGCTGCGATTGATTCCAGGTGACGTGCCAATCGATGCGGTTGACGCAATTTGGCCGCACTACCAACAATGGACGGGAACTGTGCCAACTTGGACAGTAATTCCTCTTCTGTTGGATGGTTCAACGCCGAAGCATCAAACGTGGCGGGATCGCGCACCACACCCTGAGCATCGGCGGTGCGTGCCGCTGAACAGGAACGAGCGTGAGCGTACTGAACATAGAACACGGGATTGTCGTTGGTCTGCGCACGCAATAATTCGGGATCAATTTCAATCGGTGAATCATTCGGATAGCGGGCCAAGGAGTAGCGCAGCGCATCAACACCAAGCCACTCGATGAGGTCTTTGAGTTCGATGATATTGCCCGCGCGCTTTGACAGCTTGGCGCCGTCGACCGAGATTAACTGCCCGATCAGAATTTCGATATTGACGTCCATGTCGTCACCGGCGCACGCTGCCAAAGCACGAAGTCGATTCACATATCCGTGATGGTCTGCTCCCAGCAGGTAAATTTTTTGATCGAATCCGCGATCTTTCTTTGACAGGTAGTAGGCCGCATCGCCCGCGAAATAGGTTGGCTTGTCATCGGCTTTGATCAGCACCCGGTCTTTGTCATCTCCAAAGTCAGTGGTGCGTAGCCAGAACGCGCCTTCCTCTTCGAAAGTGTGGCCTTGCGCTTTGAGACGTTCGAGTGCATCTTCAACGGCACCATTAGCGTGCAGCTCAGCCTCTGAGAACCACACGTCAAAGTGGACTTGGAACGCGTTTAGGGTGTGTTTAATTTCGTCGAGTTGTAGTTCATAGGCCCGGGTCCGCAAGCGGGGCAGGACCTCTTCAAACGGCTGATCTTTAATGTCGGGGTCTTCAGCCAGGATGGCATCGGCGATCTCGAAGATGTACTGACCGGGGTAACCACCTTCGGGGACCTCTTCACCGTGCATCCGCGACCATACCGAGGACGCGAAAACATCCAGCTGCGCGCCGTAATCATTGATGTAATACTCGTTGGTGACCTTCGCGCCAGAGGCACGGAGAAGCCGACCAATCGCATCGCCGAGGGCAGCCCACCGGGTGTGACCGATATGCAAGGGGCCGGTTGGATTAGCTGAGACAAACTCCACATTGACGATGTCGCCTGCAGCCTGGTCATTGTGGCCGAATACGTCACCGGCTTCCACGATGGTGCGTGCCAACTCGCCAGCTGCCGCAGCGTCAAGAACAATGTTGATGAAACCCGGGCCGGCGACCTCGACTTTGGCAACGCCGTCCAGTGCCTGCAGTTTCGGCGCCAAGATTTCTGCGAATTGCCGTGGGTTCATGCCGGCACGTTTGCCAAGCTGCATGGCAATATTGGTTGCCCAGTCACCGTGATCGCGCGACTTTGGTCGGTCGACTCTGGGGGCTTCCGGCACCGCATCAGCCGGCAAGTCAATTTCACCAGCTTCTATTGCGGAATGCAGCGTGTGGGCAATAGCTTCAGAAAGTTTTTCGGGATTCACGTGTCCAAGTTTAGCCATCGTGTTCTGGCTCGGCACCTTTAATGCGGTGTTTCCTCTTATTGATTACCCGACAAGACCTCATATTTCGTCATGGCTGGTATTTGCGGTAAGGTGTTCAGGGTCCGCTTGTACTGCAGTTGCGCAGTTCAGGACCCCCGCCTCCGTAGCTCAGGGGATAGAGCGTCTGCCTCCGGAGCAGAAGGCCACAGGTTCGATTCCTGTCGGGGGCACCACTTTCTTTCCGCAGCCTCAACCTGGTGTTGACTAGCCGCTTTTGTTTCTCCTCAAGCCTTGTGACAGCTGTCCTCCTACTGCATACTTGAAATATCAACTCATGCACTCATTAAGATCTTTGGACGGCAAAACCGAATGCGCAGGAAAATGCACCCACGTGAGGGGCAAGCACAGTTCAATCCAGATGACGAACTGTCGATTGGATTAGACATCATGCGACGCAGAGAAGCTGCGAACCTTCCCAGAACTGATCTGGCACATAAGCTCGGCATTTCTGAACGAACGCTCTTTCGTTGGGAAATGGAAGGCACGGTGATGAAGAATCGTGATCGCACCGTGGATGCCCTGGCATCGATGATCTACACCCCGGGTGGAAAACCCGCTTCGTTGACAATAACGCGCAAAGAATTACGGCGAGCGTCATCAGTGGACCTTGCATCTGAATTGCAAGATCGGGCACGCATCATGGATAACTACACTCGGCTGGTTGAAGACCTCAAAAACAGGCTGCGCGAAGATGGGCTGGAACACTACATTCCTCCGGGCCTCTAACTCAAGACCCAACCGGATTCTTGAGTTAGAGGATCACCAAGGCGCGACGTCTTCCTAATTGGCCCGCGTTTTATTCATCCCAGATTCGTTCGTCCACCAGCACAGGGGAATCTGCCGGCAATTCCGCGAGTTGCTGTACTTCTGCGTTGAAACGTAACGCATTACGGATTCGCTCACTGAGCACCTGGTCGAGGTCTTGAGCAGTTTCGCTGACATACTCACAACGAATCTCATCACGGTGTTCCCTCCGAGTAATGACAAAACGAAACGCGACCAATCCGTCGATGTCTTGCAAGGCACTTGTAGCCTGCCTCGGGTGCAAAAACATGCCGCGGACTTTGATAGCTTGTCCTGTTCGTCCAAGAATCCCCACTAGTCGCCTGCGACCTCGGTCATCGACCACTTGTTGTCCCTGCTCATCGGTGAGCCAGGCCGAAAGGTCTCCCGTGCCGAACCGAATCAGCGGTGCTTCCTTTCGGACCAACGTCACCACGACTTCCCCTTCCCCATGTCTGATGGGTTTTCCAGTGGCGATATCGCAAACCTGAACGTCGACGGCTTCTCCTTCGAGCATCCCGGCTTCAGCTCCGTTCTCGTAAGCAATGAGTCCGGCTTCGGCAGAACCATACGCCATACGCACCACAGGAACCCATTCTTCAAGTGTTCTACGTAAGTCGTCCGGTAGCGGTTCAGCGGTCACCAGTGCATAGCGGATCGGAAAGTCTACTGGTGTAGTCCCAGCTTGTCTTGCAACGTCGATCAACGCTTTGAGGTAGCTGGGAAGCCCCACATACCCGCGAACGCCAAGGTCCATACTTGCTTGCACTTGCAACTGCTGGTTACCAATACCGGCCGGCAGGACAGTGGCCCCTGCAGCAATAATCGCCGTATCGAACATCGCACCAGCCGGCGAGAGATGATAACCGAAGCAGTTCATCACCACGTCGCCGGGCTCTAGCCCTGCACTGTGTAGCGCTTCTGCCCATCGCCAGGGATCTTCCCCGGGTGGTTGCGCTTCATAAATAGGACCCGGGGACTGAAATATCCGCGGGGCAGCCCAGTTTCGACGACTGGATTGTCTGGCTTCGACAAGCTCATCCTTCGCCTGGACCGGCACAGCATCGAGCGCTCGGATATCATGAACTTCGGAAGGATCTAATCCGACTGCTTCCAACCGTGCCGCCAGCGACGGATCATCGTCAACGAGGTCACGCAGTATATCTGCGAGACGACCGTTGGTCTCTGCGCCAGATGCCGCCGACCTTCGGAATGTATTTCCCATGGCCTCCACCTTCTCTCAGAGCCAGCGCTTGCGGCGCTTATAGTGTTTGACGTCGCGATAACTTTTCTTACCCTCACCGCTGGTTGAAACGCCCAAGTAGAACTCCTTCACGTCGGGGTTCTCTGCTAAAGCTTCAGCAGAGTCCTCCAGCATGATCTTGCCTTGCTCCATGAGGTAACCGTGGTGAGCGACCCCAAGGGCAACCGTGGCGTTCTGCTCTACAACCAGTACGGTGAGCCCAGTCTCTGCGTTCAACCGAGCGATGGTTCCAAAAGTTTCCTCGACTAATTTGGGGGCTAAACCCAACGAGGGCTCGTCGAGCATAAGCAGCTTTGGCCGAGCCATTAATGCCCGGCCGATAGCCAGCATCTGCTGCTCACCTCCGGAAAGGAAGCCTGCAACGCGCGTTCGCAGGTCGGCAAGTCGAGGAAAGAACTCATATACGAAATCAAACAGCTCACCGGTATTGCGCTGGGTGTACGCTCCGGCTTGAAGATTCTCCGCGATTGTCAGGTGGGGGAAAACGTGACGGCCTTCCATACTCAGGCTCAAGCCACGTTTTACCCGTTCTGCTGCATCCACCTTGGTAATATCTTCACCGTCGAACAGGATCGACCCGGAGGAGACCTCTCCTTGTTCGCTAGGAAGCAGCCCAGAGGCCGCTTTCAGCGTCGTGGATTTTCCTGCTCCATTCGAACCAAGCAATGCAACGATTTTGCCCTGAGGAACGTTCAGAGACAGTCCTCGCAACACGAGGATGACATCGTCATAGATGACCTCAATATTGTTGATTGCAAGCAGACTCTGCGACTCGGGCGCTCCGGAATGTTGGGCTTCCGTCACCGATTCAGCGATCATGGCTCAACACCCGCTTCAACCTCAACGATTTCACCGTCTTCAACGACGTAGATACCAGAGAACACCGTTCCGCGGTGAGAATCTGGGCT
Source organism: Yaniella sp. (assembly GCF_030453185.1). Lineage (GTDB taxonomy): Bacteria > Actinomycetota > Actinomycetes > Actinomycetales > Micrococcaceae > Yaniella. Next base: position 9,816 of record NZ_JAKDKW010000027.1, read on the forward strand.
GAATTCGACCGTGCCGTCACCGATCACTTCGCCGGTGTCGATTGGTCCTAAGGTCTCAAGTGACTCTCGAATATTGGCACCGGTCAAATCTTGATCCTGATCTAACGTGTGACGAATACCTTCTGCCATAATGTGCATGGCGTACCAACCCTGCACATAACTGACGACTTCATCCGGGTCTCCGCCTGATTCTTCGAGATAATCAACAATCTCAGCGTGACCGGGCTTTTCAGCCGACAACGGTGCGACTGGTTGGATCATCATGTGGCCTTCTGCTGCCTCCCCCGCCGAGGTTACGAGCAGTTCACTGGAACACCAGTTCAGACAGACAATCGTCTGGTCGCTGCCCTGGCTTTCAATATCGCGAGCCAACTGCGACGCCGGCGCAGCAACATCTTGGACAATGATGTATTCAGCATCACTGACTTGGTTCAACAAGCCGGTGAAGTTTGTGGTGCCTGAGGGAATCGGGTGGGACGAGTAGTCGATTTCTAGTCCCTGTTCTTCAACCCAGTCAGAGCCGTCCCCCACGGGTGAGGTGCCGAAAGGCGAGTCGTTGTGCAACACGGCTACTCGTGCTTCACCGTCGGTTTCCTGATCAATATGGTTGAGAGCAACTCTGATCTGGTCCGAATATGTCGGTGCAATGAGGAAGTTATACGGCGATTCTTCAACATCAGTGAGTTCTTCGGAGAAAGAACCTGAAATAAACGGCAACTCGTCATTGGCGACCCTGGTACGCAAGGCTTCAGTATCCCCGGTGCCCCAGCCCATCACCGCAACCACTTCGTCATTGACGTATCGACGGTATAGGTCTTCGGCCTGTGGGATCTCGTAAGCGTAGTCATTGACGTCGGCATCGATCGTGCGGCCGTTGATGCCACCGTTCTCATTGAGGTGGTCAACGTAGGCAACCATGCCCTCACTGTATGGAGCACCGACGTCGCCGGTGGCGCCCGATTGATCCATAATGCCGCCAATCCGGATAGGTTCATCTGAGTCAGCCGCGGTCCCGTCGTCACCACCGCAAGCGGTGAACAGCAAGGCTGCCGCTGTGAGTGCACCAAACATTCTTACGTTTCGTCTGTTGTTCATTGCTATTTCCTTCACTGAGTTGTGGTGATGGTAGAAATTTATGCTTGGGATGCAGTGCGTGCATCAATATCGGAATGGCCAGTACCTGAAGTACTCTTTGATCCGCTCCCATATCCTGTTGAGCCCCTTGGGCTCGAATATCAAGAACACGATGATCGTGAGACCAAAAATCGCATGTTCAAACGCCGGGAGCTGTTGGCGTAGCGCAGGTGCAACCCCGCCGAGTTCGTCAGCGGCCATGCGTGTCAAGACAGGCAAGAGGGTAATAAATGTTGCACCGTAGATCGACCCGGCTACAGATCCGAGGCCCCCGACGATGATCATCGCCAGATACTGAATCGATATATCGAGTGTGAACCGTTCCCAGGAGACGATTTCGGTGTAGTGGGCCATGAGGGCACCAGCAAGCCCGACGAAACCATTTGATACGCCGAAGGCGGTGATCTTGGCACGCGTCAGGTTCACACCGATCGCCGATGCAGCGATGTCTTGGTCACGGACCGCCATAAATGATCGGCCGACTCCCGTACGGAAGATATTGGTTGCGATAAACGCCGCAATAATCGTGATCACGAGCAGGATCATGTACCACTGTTGCTCAAAGTTGGCCCGAGTGATGCTAAAACCAAAGACCTCCAGTCGCATCACATCGACGAATCCTTGTCCTTCAGTTAAGAACTCCCAGCGACGGACGATGAAGATAATGACCATTTGGGATGCCAAGGTAGCAATGGCCAGATACAGCCCCTTCAGCCGAAGTGCCGGTAATCCGAATATCATCCCGACTGCCGCTGTCAGCAAGACAGCTCCAAGAATCGAAAAGAATACTGGCACGCCCATTCGGTCGGTGAGTATGGCTGAGGTGAATGCGCCGACCGCTAGGAAGCCACCTTGGCCCAGCGAGATCTGACCCGTAAAACCCACAAGAATATTGAGCCCGATGGCCCCGATCGACGCAATGAGCGCGGTGTTAAAAAGCGCCATCCAGTAGTTGTCAAACACCAATGGTATAAGGACCAGCACTATCGCAAGTATGATCATTCGCGTGATCTGCGGTGTCGTGTTCCATAACCGGAGCTCTGACTTGTATGAACGGTGGTATCGCCCTGTTTGTACAGCTGCCATGACCATCAAACCCTTTCGATTCGTTTCTCGCCGAAAATGCCGTATGGCCGAACCAATAAAATGAGCACCAGAACGATGTATGGCACTATTTCGGCGAGTCCAGGATCGAAGTACCCTGAAGTGAACTGCGTGATCAGACCGATGGTCAGCCCACCAACAATGGTGCCTGGAACAGAGTCCAGCCCGCCCAAAATCACGACCGGAAAGACCATCAGACCAAAGTTGACGATCCCCATTTCAACGGTTGTCAGATCCGCCAGCAGCACACCGGCGACCAATGCACTGACTGCTGCGAGCCCCCACGACATAGTGAATATGCGTCGAACCGAAATGCCAACTGTCATAGCTGCTTGTTCATCATCTGCGACCGACCGCATGGCGATACCATGCTTTGATTTTTGGAAAAAGAGGGTCAACAGCGTCAACACCACTGCTGCTACCGCAAGTACCCAGAGCCTGTTCGCGGGAACTGTCCCTTCAAGGACAGGAACCGCGGCTGTTGGAAACAGATTCGGCATCGACCGAGGTTGAGTCCCGAAAAACATCTGCACAATCGAACTCAAAACGGCTGCCAGCCCGATGGTGACCATAATGATGGAGATATGACTTTGTCCGACCATCGGTCGAAGGATCAGCCGTTCCACTAGGACACCGACGATGACAGCAACGACCACGCCGATGAGTAAGGCAACCACAACCGGTAGCTGAAATAGTACAAATGCCGCGTAAAAGGTATAAGCACCAATGAGTAAGAATTCACCTTGGGCAAAGTTGATCACACCGGTTGCTTTATAAATGAGGACGAACCCAAGAGCGGCTAACGCGAGGATGCCACCTTCTGACAGTCCATAAATGAGAAGCACAAGGAATTGGCTCATGGTCGTCCACTCCAGACTTTGCGTTGTTTTGTGCCGGCTGGAATCTTGAAAGTATCCAAGTCAAAAATTTCCAGCGGGATGGGACGTTCGGTAACCGAGCCATCTTGATAGGTGACAGTTGAGGTAAGTGTGACACTGTCGACGTCCGAACCAAGCGCTTCAATCACCGGCGCGTAGCGATCTTCGATAACATTTCGGCGTACCTTGCGTGTACGAGTAATCTCATCGTCATCGGGGTCGAACTGCTTGTGGAGCAGGACAAATCTTCCAATTTTGATGCCTTGGTTAAGATCCTCATTCGCTCTAGCAATCTCCATGGCGACGAGGTTGTACACCTCAGGTTTGGCTGCAAGATCTGCGTAGGTCGAATAGGACAGCCGTTCGTGTTCAGCCCAGGCGCCAACGGTGGTCGGATCGATGGTGATGATAGCGTTCAGCCCTTGTGTACCTGCATCAGCCTGTTCAGTTTGTTGGCCTGTACTTAGCAGGACGACTGCTTCTTCAATATAGGGGGAGAACTTGAGTTTGTTCTCGATATAGGCGTTGGAGTAGAGGCTGCCATCTGGTGCGGTCCGCACATCCTTCAGCCGGTCAATGACAACAAGCTGTCCGTCGTCGTCGAGATATCCTGCGTCCCCGGTGTACAGCCAACCGTCTTCGGTAATGGTTTCCGCGGTTGCTTTGGCATTCTGGTAATAGCCTTTGAACACCGATGAAGAACGCAACAAAATCTCGGAATTATCTGCGAAAGCGATTTCGGTCTCTTCAATAGGGACCCCAACCGTGTCATATTTGACGGCTTCGTCGCGGTGTACTACTGCGATACCAGTGATCTCGGTTTGACCATAAATCTGCTTGAGGTTTACCCCGATGGCATGAAAGAACCGAAAGACGTCTGGGCCCAGTGGAGCACCGCCCGTATAACAGCGTTTCAAGCGGGTGAGTCCAAGTTGTTCGCGGACCGAACGTGTTGCTACGAAGTTTGCAAAAACGTTCAACACCTTGAGGCCGGGGCCGGGCTTCTGCCCCTGCAATTGCTTCGTCGCTACCCGATCTGAGATTTCATATCCCCATCCAAAGAGTGCGCGCTTTACAGGACCTGATTCGTCTATCCTGACTTGCACTTCTGTGAGCATCGATTCCCAAATACGCGGTGGTGCAAACATCAAGTCTGGTCCGATTTCGCGCATATCCGCTTTCTGCGTCGATGCATCTTCGGGGAAAGAAACGGTGAGCCCATGAGCCAATCCACATGCCACCGCAAGCATCTGTTCCCCGATCCACGCAAACGGGAGAAGCGAGACGTACCGATCCTTATTCGTAATTGGATCAGCGTCTGCCAAGTGCTCTGCCATCGACAGCAAATTTCTATGGGATAATTCTGCCAATTTGGGCTTTGACGTTGTCCCTGAAGTAGTACAAATAACAGCCGTGTCGGTAGGTCTGCCTGCAGTAATCTGTTCGTCTAACCATCCGGGATGTTTTTCGCCCCAAGTCCGACCGCTGTCTTCGATATCTGTAAACTCCACCAGGAGCTCATCGGTGTACTGCTCCAACCCGTGAGGGTCGTAGTAAATTACCTGCTCGATTCCAAGCGACGGATCCTCATCAACAAGTTTGAGCAATTTGTCAACTTGTTCCTGGTCCTCCGCCACGACAATCCGGCTATTAGCAGAGGCAATAATATGGTGGAGCTCTTGCCCGATTGAAGTCGGATAAATGCCAACAACCGACGCCCCTAATGACTGGGCGGCTAATTCCGAAATGAGCCATTCGGGCCGGTTGTCCCCCAGCACGGCAATAATCTCCCCGCGCTGTACGCCGATAGCGGCTAGACCATGAGCGAAGTCACGAACCCGCTCGTGGTAGTGCTCCCAACTCGTCGGCTGCCAGACCCCATACCGTTTTTCCTGCATGGCAATACTGTGGGGATGCGATCGCGCCAAATCCTGTAGGAGCTGAGGCATGGTCATATCAGCCTTGGACTTCACCCTGTCTTGCACATCTGACAAAGTAGTGCGCACTGTATCGTTCATCATTATTCACCCGCTCCCAGATACGCTTCAATCACTTTCGGGTTCTCCATCACTTCAGTTGGTGTCCCGTCACCGATCACTTTTCCAAAATCCAGCACTGTGACTCGATTCGAAATATCCATGACCACACTCATATCGTGTTCAATCAATACGACTGTGAGTCCCGCCAACTCGTGGATGTCGAGGATGTAACGGGCCATGTCTTCCTTTTCCTCGACATTCATGCCCGCCATTGGTTCGTCGAGTAAAAGCAGCGCTGGTTGCATGGCCAGGGCCCTGCCGAGTTCGACACGTTTTTGAATTCCGTACGCGAGCGCACCCACCGGCTGATTGCGATATTCTTGAAGTTTGAGCAAGTGAATGACTTCCTCAACAAGTTCTCGCTGACGAATTTCTTGGCGCTTGGCTGGACCAAACCAAAGCATGGCCATAAATGGGTCCTTCTTGGTATGGATATGCCTGCCGAGCATGATGTTGTCCAAGACCGACAGTTGGTCGAACAACTCAATATTCTGAAAGCTTCGAGCTACACCTAAGCGAGCGACCCTGTGGGGCGGTAATCGCGAAAGATCTTTAGCTTCGAGGTCCGCCGGTCTCCGATTTTCGGTGCTCTTCCCCTGTTTGCCCTGGCGGTGGAGCATAATCTGACCTGCGGTCGCTTTATATAAGCCAGACACACAGTTCAGCAGCGAAGACTTTCCTGCCCCGTTGGGACCGATGATGGAATGAATCGTTCCGGACTCGACGGTAAGGTTCACATCCGTCAAAGCCTTCACCCCTCCAAAGCGCAAGGACAAATCAGAGACCTGAAGCAAGGTCTCGCCTGGCGGAAGGGTGCTCCCACTGAGCGAATGCTGATATGCGCGTGTTCGCACGTGTTTCTCCTCCATAGTTGGCCACCTCTACAACCGAACCTCTGTGCATGTCGTTTTCATGTAGTGAAGCAAGTGTCGTAAATGTGGTGTAGATCACCATAAGATAGACAATAGACTTTCACTATGTAAAAATCAACAGCACGTATAGAAAAAGATTGTCAGTTTAGAGGAGGTAGAGATGCCAGAGCCCAGCGGAGGCTCCCGGGGTGGTCTGGGTACAGTTCGTAACGCAACAAAACTCTTGTCGTTCTTGGCTGAGGGACCAGCACTGCAGCATTTAACAGATCTTGCAGAACGCTCCGGGATGTCGGTCCCCACGGTGCATCGTCTGCTTCGCTCTTTGGTCCTTGCCGACTTTGCGATACAAGACCCAACTACATTGCGCTATGGATTAGGCCCCGAAATCAGTCGCTTGTCCACCCACTACCTCAGCAAACACCCGGTGTTGAATGCAGTCTCACCCTTTGTCGTTGCTTTAAGAGATCAGTTACAAGCAACGATCAGTACATCCATCCTCGTTGGCCACGAGCTCGTATGTCTCGATCAAGTCGATGCGGGAGATCAAGGACCATTTCGTTCACCTCCGGCCTCCACACCCGCACTACATTCCGCAGCGGGACGGTTGCTGGCCGCGAGGGCTGCGGACGATATATGGCAGCAGATATTGGAGAATACTCCTGCAGACCTTGCAGAGACGGCACGCGAAAGTAGACGGGAGTGGGCCAGCGTTGAGCACCTCTACTCGCCGTCGACTGACCTGCTCCGGTCGGCCGAAGTAGCTGTCCTCATTAGAGATGCTGACAATGCTGTGGTGGCAACACTGAGCGCAGATATAGCTTCCAATACATCGTCCCAGGACATTGGCACAGTGGTTGATGTCCTGACTCGCACCGCTGTCTCTTGCAAAGGAAATCTTCGTAATGGCTGAACAAACGTTTTCGAACCTCTCCGAGCAAATGCAGCAGATCTGGCAGCCAGCAGTGCAATCCCTGGACTGGCATCAGCCCCCCGATGTCTATTGGAAACCGTATCGGCAGGACCGCCTAGACGGCGACTGGTTTCCAGGGGCCACTCTTGACCCGTTGTGGAACCTTCTAGGGCGTCATCAGGAAACCGCCGCAGGCCGAATCGCCTTCCATTGGGAAGGTGAACCAGGTGATCGCCAAACCATGACCTATGGTGAACTTGAACGAGAAGTAGCCCTTATGACCAGTGTGCTGCGTGATTTTGGGGTCGAACCCGATGACAAGGTTGCCCTCTACACAGGCTGGTTGCCCGAGACCGTTGTAACGCTCTTGGCCTGCATCGGACTTGGAGCGCGCTGGAGCATCGTGCCCATTTCGGTTCACAGTGAAGCATTGGCTGAGCGCTTGACGTTAATTTCGCCAAAGGTGTTCGTGACCCAAGATGGGGCATGGAGACACGGTACTGTACTGCCACTCAAAAATCGTGCTGATGATGCATTGGCCGCCGCTGACAGTGTCGAACACACGATCGTGATCCGCCGCACTGGGATCAACGTTCCTTGGTTCACCGGGGATCATTGGTACCACACGATTATGTCGGGGCGCGCCAGCACATCATCCTGTTATGCACAGCAAGACCAGTCAGCCAGCACCACCATCAGCACCGTCAGGGATGCCGACAGCATTCTGTGCAATATGCAGGTGGCCACTTCCGATACCCAACCGGCACTGACAGAGCACACAACAGCCACCGTGCTCGTCAGAGCAGCCTCATTTCAACAAGCTGTTGCTACCGGTGGGCCACTGTGGTGTGCGGGCAATATCGCCTGGGTAGTCTCGAGTTGGAATGGGCTACTCGGACCTCTGCTCGCCGGGCAGGAAACCGTCCTTTACGAGGGCACTCTCGATGTCCCAAGCAGAAAACGCGGTTGGGAAATCATGCGTCGATACGGTGTCGAAACACTGGTCACGCCACCTTCGGTCATGCGCACAATTCGGTCCTGGACCCCGCAGACGCCCCCACCGAGCAGCGAATTATCACTTACTCGGGTTGTCACGGCAGGCGAAGCAGTTGAACCAGAGCTCCGAGCATGGATGGAAACCACGTTCGGCAAACTCGGTGCCGAAGTCTTGGACGCTTGGGGCCAGGTCATGATCGGGGGCATCGCACACGTGCAAGGTGGCACAACACAGCTGCCACATATCAGCCCGCGAGTTATTAATGACGCCGGGGACGAATGTCAGCTCTCGGGAACTGGTGAGTTGGTCCTGACACATCCTGTTCCTGGGATGGTTGTGAGCATCTTCGATATTGATAACGAATTGCCGCTCCCGAATTTCGACCGCCATGGGCCAAACACCTATTCGACGTCGGATATGGTGACCGTCAGCGGGGACTCTCTGATACATCACGGCAGGTCAGATTCGCTCGTCTCAATGTCCGGACAACTCATTTCACTCGATGCGGTACGTCGAGTGATGCTTGACCATCCATTCGTCCGCCGCGCAGAAGCCACCCTTTTGTTGGATTCAGCAGTCAAAAAGAATATTATCGCAGCCGTTGAGCTCCAGACTGACGAGGGAGCAACGTCAGAGGCCTCAAATGCTCTCCGACCCGGACCCGACTCAGGTGCACCGGCATTTGATACCAGGACATTCGACATCGCAAACGAGATCATCGACTCCATCCACAATGTGCTTGGCGGATTGGCTGCACCACGCACGATCCTATTCGTCGACAAACTCCCCAATAATGCTCGCACGGTCCTTGGAAACATGACCTCCGACCAGCTGCCATCTCAAGCCCATGCCTCCTACCTGACGTGGAATGAGCTCGTGGAACGCGCCACAAAATAACTGTACTCATGCAGCATACTCATGGCGTGACTCCCCTCAGACGCTGAGGGCGCTGGTCATACGACTTCGTTATCGCGGGTGCTACAACTTTGCATCAGCACTGGGGCCAAGAGCGCATGATTTCTGATCACCGTTGGTTTAGATTGTATGGCGAACCAACTGCCCATGTAAGGAACCAGATGACTACCACGTATCGCATTCAAAACCCGGCTACTGGTGAACTGCTTCAAAAGTTCCCATTCGCCACCGACGACAAGATCCAACAAGCGCTGACTGATTCTGCAACAGCCTATACCCGCTGGTCATCCATGAAGATGTCAGAGCGCGGTAAGATCCTGGAGAAACTGGCAGATCTTTTCGAGGAAAACGCCGTCGACTTAGCTGCGCAGGCGACCTTAGAGATGGGCAAGAACTCTCGAGAGGCCATTGGCGAAGTCAAATATTGCGCCCGGATTATTCGGTACTACGCTACCGAAGGCGAACGACTGACCGCCGATCAGGAACTGAAAAACATCGATGGCCAGACAGCCGTTCTACGTCGCAAATCCCTGGGTCCACTCTTGGGTATTATGCCGTGGAACTTCCCGTTCTACCAGGTCATCCGATTTGCCGCACCGAATCTCATGCTGGGCAACACCGTCCTGCTCAAACACGCTGAAATTTGTGCCGGCACCGCATTAACAATCCAGGAGTACATGCACAAGGCCGGCGTACTCGAAGGCGCCTACATCAATGTGTTTGCCACCCACGACCAAGCTTCCACAATTATTGCTGACCCCCGCATCCACGGTGTTTCATTGACCGGCTCGGAGCGTGCAGGATCGGCTGTGGGCGAGCAGGCCGGCCGCCACCTGAAGAAAGCCGTCTTGGAACTGGGTGGTTCAGATCCATACATTGTGTTGGATTCCACCGATGTCGCCACTTCGGCTCGTCGTGCACTATTCTCACGCCTGGCGAACTCCGGACAGACCTGCACGTCCAATAAACGCATGATCATCATGGACGATATCTATGATGAATTCGTTGCGGAGCTTACCAAACTTTCCGCGGAACTCACCCCGGGTGATCCAGCCGAAGCCAACCGGAACGAATACGCGCCGCTGTCGTCTGAGTCGGCTGCAACAGGGCTCATGCAACAAATCGACGAAGCCCGCAAGGCCGGTGCCAATGTCCTGGTCGGAGGTGAACGTCCCGACCTTCCCGGTTACTATGTGAAACCAACCGTGTTGACCGATATCCCGGAGTCCTCGAAAGCATTCTCCGAAGAACTCTTTGGGCCGGTCGTCATGGTCTATCGTGTGGCAACCGAAGATGAAGCCATTGAATTAGCCAACTCCTCGGTCTATGGTCTTGGCGGCTCAGTCTTTTCAACCGATGAAGCTCGTGCCCAGCAGGTCGCGGATCAGCTCGATGTCGGTATGGTCCACGTCAACGCCTTCAACGTCGGCGGTGAGGATCTGCCCTTTGGCGGGGTTAAGCGCTCAGGTTTTGGCCGCGAGCTCGGCCCGTTGGGCATGGATGAGTTCGTCAATAAACAACTCTTGACCCTTAACACTCCTCGCTAAGACACGGTATTTTGACCTCCGGGTGGCCCGCTTGTGGCCGCCCGGGGGTCCCCTTGTGCACCGGTATTTTGGCCGCCAGCGTCGTCAGTACGCAAAGCGGGACCGACTACCGTAGAATTTTGGCATCATGTCCAAAGCATCGTCTGTAGATTTGTCTGCCATTTCCTTTCCCGAAGAGCTGCCGGTATCTCTACACCGCGGTCAAATTATGGAGCAGTTGGCCCAGCACCAGGTGGTCATTGTCGCCGGTGAAACCGGTTCGGGAAAAACCACGCAGCTGCCCAAAATGTGTTTGGCTATGGGCCTTGCCGACACTGGCATGATCGGGCACACCCAGCCTCGACGTATCGCCGCCCGATCGGTTGCAGAGCGAGTTGCCGATGAGCTCGGCCAGGACATCGGGAGCACTGTTGGTTATCAGGTGCGGTTCACCTCCGAGGTATCAGCGGACACCCGGCTGAAGGTCATGACCGATGGCATCCTGCTAGCAGAAATTCAGCACGACCCAAACCTGTCGAAGTATTCCGTCATCATCATCGATGAGGCTCACGAGCGCAGCCTGAACATCGACTTCCTCCTGGGCTATCTCAAGCGTCTCTTAGGCAAACGCGACGATCTCAAAGTGATCATCACCTCGGCAACCATCGACCCGGAATCATTTGCCGAGCATTTCGCGGATGCCAATGGCCGCCCCGCCCCTATCGTTGAAGTGTCCGGACGCACCTATCCTGTTGAGGTTCGCTACCGGCCCCTTGCTCAAGAACAGCTTGCCGACGACCCCGATGACGACGCCGACGATATGGAAGAGGCCCGTGATCCGCTGGATGCCATCGCCGACGCCGTTGAAGAGCTCGGAGCCGAAGAACCCGGCGACATGTTAATCTTTTTCCCCGGCGAGCGAGAAATTCGAGACGCCGCCGAGGTCCTGGGCACCCGCCTAGCCCGACATCCACGACTGGCTAAAGCCGACATCCTGCCGTTATTTGGACGGCTGTCCCTGCAAGATCAGCAGCGAGTCTTCCGGCCTGGCAACAACCGACGCATCGTACTGGCCACCAACGTAGCCGAAACGTCCCTGACCGTTCCCGGTATTAAATACGTGATCGATACCGGAACAGCGCGTATCTCGCGATACTCACAACGCACAAAAGTCCAGCGTCTCCCCATCGAACGCATCTCGCAAGCCTCCGCCCAACAGCGCGCCGGCCGTGCGGGTCGTACCAGCCCGGGTATTGCCATCCGGTTGTATTCCGAAGAAGATTTCGAAGCACGCCCAGAATTTACCGATCCAGAAATTCTGCGTACCTCCTTGGCTTCGGTCATTTTGCATATGGCCTCGACCAATATCATCACCACCGCCACAGAGCTAGAAGACTTTCCCTTTCTACAACCGCCCGAACACAAACAAATCACCGACGGCGTGACCCTACTGACCGAGCTGGGTGCGCTGAACAGTGGCAACCCGACCCGGGTTCGCGGACGCGGCGGCAAATGGGTAACCCGTACGTTCAAGGCGGGCACCATTACGCCGGTAGGTCGGCGTCTCGCCCGACTCCCCGTGGCGCCACGACTGGCGCGCATGATTCTGGCATCCGAGGAACACGATGTGGTTCCCGAACTCCTGGTACTCACCGCTGGGCTAACCGTCCAAGACCCTCGTGAACGTCCCGAAGAACACCGTGGCGCCGCCGATGAGCTCCATGCCCGATTTACCGACGACAAGTCTGATTTTTCCGCACTGTTGAATTTGTGGGATTACCTGCACGAGCAACAGCGCGAACTGTCTGGGAACCAGTTCCGCAAACTGTGCCGCAGAGAGTTCATTAACTACCTGCGGGTCCGCGAGTGGCAGGATCTAGTCCGCCAGCTGCGTCAAATTGCACGAGAAGTCGGCATCAAGCTGCCCTCCAACGCGTCCATTGATGCGGTCAAACACCACGATGGTGTTCACAAAGCACTTCTCACGGGCTTACTCGCGCACATAGGGGCCTGGGATGAACGCCGCAAAAACTATCAGGGCGCTCGCGGATCACGTTTTGCCGTGTTCCCGGGGTCCGGATTGTTCAAGAAGCGCCACGATTTTGTGATGGCATCCGAGCTGGTAGAAACTTCCAGGCTGTGGGCTCGTCAGGTTGCGACCGTGGAACCCGCGTGGATTGAAGCCGCCGCAGGTTCTCTCGCCAAGGTCAATACATCTGATCCGTACTGGTCACGTCGCAACGGCACTGCCATGGCAAAACAGCGCGTCACCGTCTACGGGGTCACCATCGTCACCGATCGTCCCGTACGGTATTACAACGTCGACGAGGGTGCTGCCCGTCAGATGTTTATCCACCACGCTCTGATCGAGGGCGAATGGAATACCCGCCACCACTTCTTCAAACGTAACTTGCAGCGGGTCGCTGAGGTCCAAGAATTAGAAACCCGTATGCGTCGTCGAGATTTGCTGGTTTCTGAGGATGTGCTCTTTGCATTTTACGACGCGCGGATTCCAGAACACATCGTTTCGCAACGACACTTTGATGCCTGGTGGCGAAAGGCACGTCACGAGAACCCCCAGCTGTTGGATCTTGATCCAACGCAGCTCATGGCGGATGCCGCCCAAGACGTCGACGTCCACCAATTTCCCGACGTCTTCATACACCCCACTCCCACCGGCGATGTGCAGCTACCACTGCACTATGAGTTCACTCCGGTGGCAGCCATTGGCGCCGATGCTTCCGGAACCGGGCAACCGGTGGGACCGCGCACCGACGGCGTGACCGTGACCATTCCGGTGGCTTTACTACACCAGGTGGAGCAAACACGATTCGACTGGCTCATCCCGGGGCTCCGCACTGAACTGGTAACCGCCCTGATTCGCGGACTGCCCAAACCGATTCGAAAGCATCTGGTACCTGCACCAGATACCGCCCAGGCGGCCGTGGAAGCTCTATCGTCTACAGCAGACCCTGCCACCGATGATTTCTATGCGGCCTTGGCAACGTTTCTGCGTCGAACCAAACACCAGTACATCAAGCCCGAGGATTGGACCGTTACCAAGCTGCCACCGCATCTGCGCTTTACCTACCAGGTGGTGGATGATCGCGGAGCGATTGTTGGCACCGACGACAACTTAGGCCGATTGCAACGCGATCTTGCCGGCAAAAACCAGACCGCCTTGGCAGCATCGCTGACCGATGCCGCACACGCCAAAGGCGTGACACTGCCAGGTCGCAAGAACACGTCTGGTCAGCGCGCACAAAAGGGAAAACAGCAGAAGCCACAACAGTCTACAAAGCAGCACTCCCCCGTCGCTGCAGAATCGTCGTCGTCCTTTACCCCACAGACCGGACTGACACGATGGGACTTCGGGGATATACCGGCTACCGTGCAGACGGCAATATGGACGGGTTCAGCAAACCAAAACGTCACCGGGTACCCCGCGCTGCAAGCTGAAGATGGCAAGACGCCCTCTGCTGCCCTGGTGGTCATGCGCACCCAGGGGGAACAGCAAGCCGTACATCGTAGCGGGATTATTGCCTTGCTGCAGGCCGAGCTGCCGGATCCGCAACGGTATATTCTAGATCACCTCTCGGCCGAGGAAAAACTGGCTTTCGCACAGTCTCCCTATCCAACGAGTGCAGCACTGGTTGCTGATTGCACACGCACCGCTATTGATGCGTTGCTCCCCGAAGGGCTCCCTCTGACACAGCAGGCATATCAGCACCTGGCGCAAACGGTGCAGGAAGACTTGATCGATACTACGTTCAAGGTCACCACCGTGGTAGCCAAAATTTTGAACCTCTCACGTGACGTGGATCGACGGATTCGCAAAATTCGTTCTCTGTCGTTGGCGGCTGCAGCATCCGATTTACGGACCCACCACGATCAATTGGTCGGTGGACATTTTGTTTCGAAGACCGGGTGGGCACATCTGCGACATGTGCCCCGGTATTTGGAAGGCATCAGCTTACGGCTCGATAAGTTAGACGCCGGTGGTGCGCTACAGCGCGACGGGCTCAACATGCAGGTGGTGCAAACTCTAGAAAAAGAATACGAGGACCTGAAACACCAGGCCCCCACGGGTGTGCCAACGCCGGCTGCAATCAGTGAGATCTTCTGGCAACTCCAGGAACTTCGCATCTCACTGTTTGCTCAAGAGTTGGGCACGGCTACCAGTGTCAGTGAAAAACGACTGCGGCAAGCTATGAAGGCCGCCGCAGCACAGTTGGCTTAGTTCTCGTTCGGGACGAACTCTGCGTGACCGGCGTCGCGCAGGGCAGCCCGGATTTTGGTTGCTGCGCTGGCCATTTTTTCGTCCTCTGGATTCTCAATCAGGTTACTCAGATCGAAGTCTGCTTTTGAATTCGTTGGGAAAACGTGTAAGTGCAAATGTGGGATCTCATAGCCCTGGATGATCAAACCGGCACGTGCCACGCCCAGGGCTTTCACTTGAGCAGCGCCGATGCGTGAAGCTACCGTGTAGATGTGGGCGTTCAGTTCCTCTGGAGCATCAGTCCACATGTCGATTTCTTCACGAGGGACCACCAGGGTGTGACCGTATGACAACGGACTGATGTCCAAGAACGCCACGCAGCGGTCATCCTGCCAAATGAAACGACCGGGCAGTTCGCCGTCAATAATTTTGGTGAAAATCGTAGACATACTCTCTCCTAAAATGTTGCTGACAAGGCTGTCTAGCTCCAGTGTAGTAACAGTCCAGCCAAAAGTATCTGGTTGAACTCTATAGGTCTTCTGGCATGGTCCCAGGTGCCTCACCCGTAGCTACCGGCATGTCACGTGAGGACGACCACGCGGACCAGGAGCCCGGATACAAGACCCCCTCTACCCCGGCCAGCGCTAAGGCCAACACAGTTTTTGCGGCCGTCACACCAGAGCCACAGTAAGCTGTCACACCGGTGTTCTGGGTGGCACCAAGATCGGCAAAGTACTCACGAAGCTCGGCGGCTGAGCGGAACTTGCCGTGGGCATCGGTGACGTCGCTACTCGGTGCCGAAATCGCCGACGGAATATGGCCTGCAACCGGGTCGATTGGTTCTGATGCACCGGTATAACGCTCGGAAGCTCTAGCATCGAACAGCAGTCCTCCTGCGCGGAGAAATTCGGGGACCTCTGCCGTATCGACGACAGGCATTTTACCCCAGGAAAGATACACCGATCCGAAACGGGGCAAGACCTCACCGGCCTGCAACGGCAGATCACGGGCACGCCAGGCGTCGAGCCCACCGTCAAGAACGTACACTTTGGTTAACCCGGCATAGCGCAGCAGCCACCAAGCGCGCGCTGCTGCAGATGAATCAACGGCGTCGTAGACCACGACTGTGTCACCATCATTGATACCCAACATGCGCACCGACTCTGTGAAGTCGGCCGGTTCTGGCAGCGGATGCCGGCCCATGGCTGGTGAACCGTGACCGGACAGGTGGCTAGCCATCGACACGTAGACGGCGCCGGGGATATGGCCCTGGCGATATGCCTCGTGGTTTTGGGAGGGATCGCTGGCTGACCAGCGCACATCCCAGATGACCAATTTTCCAGGTTCAGGAGCTGGGGTGCCTGACACGAAGCCTTCGGGCTGGTCCCGCAGCTGATCGGAGAGCATTTTCGTACGGACGTGGACTGTGTCGCTGTTCGGAAGCGAATTATCTGTCGGGTCAACCCCCATCCATGCAGCCAGCACGTCAGTACTCAGCAGTACAGGTTGGCTCATTGGTTGATCCCTCCAGCAAGATAGGCACCGTTTAATGGTTCTTGTCGATTGACACGGGTCGTGCCGAGCTGTTGCAGGATTTTCACATCTTCAACTGTAACCCCGTGACATAATAATTGCACAGTTCAGCACTTTCCTAGGTTATCCGGCGGGCTAACACGGAGCTCTTGTTACAATGGAGGCCGAATTCATCACGTCAGAAGGGTGACACTCCACAATGTCGTCAGGTTCATCGTCTCGGCCGCGCACACGCAACACGTGGCAAAAGCAGGCCATCGATGAGATTTTGGATCGCAGCGCTGACTTCCAGTCGGCTCAGCAGGTCCACCAGTCCGTGGCTGACACCGGCCGTTCGGTCTCGCTTGCCACGGTGTATCGAATGCTGCAAGCCCAAGTTGAAGACGGCTTGGTAGACATTCTCGCCCTCGACGACGGCCAAACACTGTTTCGCAAGTGCGCCGCGACCGGTCACCACCACCATCTAGTGTGCCGCAATTGCCGAGCTACCGTTGAGATTGACGCCCCGAAGATCGAGCACTGGGCCGATAATGTAGGCGAAGATTTCGGCTACACGGATATCAACCACACGCTCGAAATTTACGGGCTCTGCCCGCAGTGTACTCAGTAAGCTTCGTAGCGCCTGAACCGCTCACCATAGCCGGCGGATTGGTCCTCGACGACGGCCGTGTCGCCTTCGCTCGTGCACTCTGGCAATTCGACGACGGTCGTGCCGTTGACGTCAGCAGGTTCATGCAGTGTGCCCAGACCATATGCTTTTTCAAGGTTCTCACGAGTTAACACCTCTTCGGGTGTGCCCGAGGCGATAACTCTACCGTCCATGAGGATCACGTGGTCGGCTGCTGCAGCCTCATCGAGATCGTGCGTTGTCAAAATGACCGAATGGCCGTGTTCTTCAACCTCAGCATGAATAACGTCGTCAATAATTCGCATGGACTTCAGATCGAGGCCGGTCATGGGTTCATCCAGTACCAGGATTTCGTGGCCCTGCGCGATGCCCTGTGCCACATACACGCGTTGACGTTGCCCCCCGGAAAGTTCTTCAAGGTGACGGTGCTTGAGGTCGGTAATGTTCATCGTTTCCATCGCATAATTGATGGCCGCCCGGTCATGCGGACGGAAAATACCAAACCAACCGCGCTGCGCATATCGGCCCATGCAGACCACGTCTTTGACGGTAATTGGGGTACCAGTTGGGAAGACCACTGACTGCATGACAAAGGAAATGTCTTGTTTGACATCTTTGACAGGCTGCCCGAGGACCTCGATGCGACCTGCACTCGGCGAAAGTATGCCAGCGACCGACTGCAATAGCGTTGTCTTGCCAGAGCCATTTGGCCCAATGACCGCAGTTATCTTGCCGCGTGGAATCATAAACGTCGAGGCCGAAACGGCACGATGGGAACCACGGTACAACACGATATCGTGGGCTTCAACGAGAGTCATGAGGCTCCTTGCTCAACTAGTGTCGTGCTGCGCTTGCGTCGGACAATCGCAGCCACTGTTTCTCGAATCGTAAGGATTATGAAGAAACCAAGGATGGCAACCAACGCCATCGATGCTCCAGCGGCTGTCCCTAGATGGTAACTGAGAATCAACCCCACAGTAACAGAGATCATACCGAGAAGAAGTGATGTCAAAATCATGCGCGGCACCGTTCGAGTGATCAGTGCGGCAGCTGCTGCGGGTCCGATCAACAAACCAAGGACCAATAGGGTGCCTACGGCCTGAAAGGAACCTATCACGGCGGCAGCAATCATGAGCAGCAATAGCCAGTGTGTGAGCTGGGGGCGCATTCCCAGCGCTTGGGATTTATCAGGGGAAAACGACAAGACCATCAACGGGCGATACAGCAGCAGCGACATCAAACCGACACCGACAACAAACATCAGTTGCACTCCGACATCGGCCCAACTGACCCCCAACGCGTCACCAAAGAGGATGGCGGTCAATGA
>NZ_JAKDKW010000154.1 GCF_030453185.1 Yaniella sp.
GGGTATACAGATAATGACAGGGTGTACCTGTATTCTCAGTTGCTATCTCGTTCTAGGACCATGATTAAAGACCGTCCACTGGAAAATTGGAGCCTGGATACGGTGTTTGCCACCTGCCATCCCTCAGTCGCGCATTTGTTCAGCGTTGCTTCTAAATTTTCCGAATTTGTTGCCGCGAAGGGCTCGTCACGGTGAGTCACGACTTTGTACTCTTTCATAGCCTGCCTCCTCATCGGTGGTGAGTACATTCTGTGTGTGGCGCCCATCACAATACAGCCCAGCTTGCCAGCTGCACAGGATACCGATATCACAAGGTCTGAGAAATACTTGCAGTGCTCAAACACGAGAGGCGTCAAGTCGGGTATACCCGGTTTTACACGCCTTACCCTATTAGCGCCAGCAGCTCGGTTCGACCATCCGATGCGTTTGGGTATCAGCACCAGCGACTAGGACACGACTTTGGTCATGGAATCTACGGGTCTCGGTCAGGCGGACCGCAACATGAACCTACGAAAACCGCTAAAGGAAGTTGCGAATCATAGAAGTTGAGCGGCTGGAACGTTGTACTAGATGAAGCCGCCAACGCCGAAATCGACGGGCTTGGTGGATGACTAGTTCCCTCCAGCAACATATCAAACTTAGAACGACTTGATTATGACGCGAGAGGCCGCTGGTGCCATATCGATTTACGTTATTATCGTTTTTCGATATGGTTGTGTCATGCTTACTACAGTTGACCCAGTTCGCTCAGACCGTCATTTCCTTCGTTTTGTGATCATTGCTTTTGGCGTTGCCGTGGTGTGGGTGATAGTTGATGGAGTGATGCAGCTGTGGAGTGGAGCGTCACGAGGTGTGGTGGCGGTGGTGTTACGTCCACCGTTTGAGCCGGTGGTAACGCAGTCCCCCAGCGGTGTCGTACAAGAGCAGCGGGATATATTGCATTTGCAGGTCGATGCGGCGGAGCTGAGTGGTACTGCCGTGGGTTGGCTCAGAGTGGCTGATATCGTCGAAATTGTCTGTTGGGTTGCGTTGTTAGTGTTTGCTGCGATCTTGATTTCTCGTATCGCGCGAGGCAGATTTTTCGATCACCGCTTCCAGGTGCTGTTGAACTGGGTCAGTCTGGCCCTATTGTGTGTGGCCGCGTTACCGGCGATGGCGTCCCTCATTGGAACGAATGCCGCCATTAGTGATCTGGGGTATGGACCGTGGGGAGAGCCCGGAGTCCGACCAAGTGCAGCAGCGACATCCGATGCCTGGATGGTTTTTCTCGTGGTGCTCTTTGTCAGTGGCTTACAAATCGCCTTTCGAAGTGCAACACGTTTGGCACGTGATCAAGACGGGATCATCTAATGCCAGAAGACAATGACGATCATCGAATCGTATGCAAGCTAGATGAGCTACTGAAGCAGCGTGGTTTGACCTTGGCAGAGCTATCCCGTCGAATGGATGTCAGTGTCGTAAATCTTTCGGTGCTAAAAAATAACCGCGGACGAGCCATACGATTCACCACTCTTACCCGTCTGTGTGAGGAACTTCAATGCTCTCCGGGTGATTTGTTTGAACTCCAATCTAAATAGCATTACCAAAGACCCTTAAATCGGAACTATGCGCGAAGTAGTGGTATGAAAATGCCACCCGGACATGGGGTGCGCACCTCGGCACCCACTGCGGATTTCTAGGCGGGTATACCCGGTTGGACAATAAAGAAATTCTGCTGATCCAGGTTTTGAACGGC
>NZ_JAKDKW010000028.1 GCF_030453185.1 Yaniella sp.
ACGCCAAAAACACCGGACCAGTGCTGGAGGGCATCCCACCCGACAAACAGGAACCACCCGAGGAAGAACCCCGACCCAAAGTCAGGGCCTCAACGCCCTGCTTTGCCAAGACCACGCAATCGACCCTGACCCTCCGCCTCGCCGCCTAACTAGAAGGCGTGACCAAGGACCTACTTTAACTGGCTCGTACTCTCAGGACTCTGCAAGAGCTGCGTTATAGAGCTCGCGAGCCGAATGTCCAGTTCTTTTTGCCACTTCACGAGTCGCAGATTTCAACCGTTCTCCATCGGCAACGCTGGTTCGTACCTGTGCCAAGGCCGCCTCGAAGCTCGCCGGCTCAGCTTCAGGGGCAGGTCCCACCACAATTACGATCTCACCCTTGAGCGTCTTGGACTGTGCCCATTCGACCAATTCACTCAACGAACCCCGCGCGATCTCCTCGTGGAATTTCGTCAATTCACGGGCAACAGCAGCGAGGCGATCCTCCCCAAAAACTTTGACCATCGATTCCAATGTGGCAGCCGTTCGATGAGGCGACTCGTAGAAAATCAAACTCCTCGCCTCATCGGCGAGCGCAGAAAGAACGTTTGCCTTGTCCCCCGCCTTCCGAGGCAAGAAACCTTCAAAAGCAAATCGATCGGTCGGCAACCCAGACAGCACCAGTGCGGTGATCGCCGCTGAAACACCGGGGGCCACGGTTACCGGAATATTAGCAGCTATAGCTTCCTGCGTGAGTCGATAACCAGGATCTGAAATAGCGGGCATACCGGCTTCCGGCACAAACACCACCCGCTGCCCAGAACGCACAGCGTCAATCAGTCCAGCCGCAGAATCGACTTCATTATGTTCGTGATGCGAAACAACAGTGGCTTGAGTTTGCACACCGGCCGCATGCAACAGTTTGTGTAGCGAGCGAGTATCTTCGGCGGCAATAATATCTGCCTGTCGCAGCACCTCTTTGACTCGATCGGTCAAATCCCCCAAGTTTCCTATCGGTGTTGCGGCCAAGGTCAGCGGCGCTAATGCCTGTTCGGCGGCGTCGTCATAATGATGTGTGCCAGATGCGTCCATGTTCCCATTATCCGCTGAAACCACCGGTAGCATGGCCTGTGTGTCAAAGAAACTTCCCAGCCAAGCCCCCGATTGGTTAAGCAGCCGAGATAGTGCCTTCTCTTTAGCAGGACTTCAGGCACGGTTGGTGTACCCGAATTTTCGGTTAGGTACCACCGGCTGGCTCATCGCCGCGGTGCTCACACTGGCTGCCGGCCTGCTACGGTTCTGGAATTTGGCACATCCTCAAGAGCTAATCTTTGATGAAACCTATTACGTCAAAGATGCCTATTCACTCTGGCACTTTGGCTACGAACGCTCATGGAGTGATGACGCCGACGACGCATTTGCAGCAGGCCAAGCCCAACCCGGCAACGATGCCTCCTACGTAGTGCACCCACCGGCTGGTAAGTGGTTGATCGCCACCGGCATGGCGCTGTTTGGATTCGACAATGCTTTTGGATGGCGCTTCGCCGCAGCAGCCGCAGGCACCCTGGCGGTATTGCTGACCTTTGTGTTAGCCGCCAAACTCTTCCGTTCGCTGTTTTTGGCATCAGTCGCAGGCATTCTGCTGACCATTGAGGGCCACCACATCGTCATGTCGCGGGTCGGACTCTTAGATATTTTCTTGATGCTGTTGGTTCTAGCAGCATTTTGTGCCTTGATTGCTGACAGAACGTGGGGACGACAACGCTTAGCGGCCGAACTTGCGACGAGATATCAAAGGGTGGCCTCGGGTAGCGCTTCTGCTGCGGAGCGTGAGGATTGGAAACGGTCCATGACCTACGGCCCGTGGTTGGGACTGCGACCGTGGCGAATTGCAGCCGGTGTGCTCTTGGGTGTTGCAATCTCGGTCAAACTTTCCGGCCTAGCCTTTATGGCGATCTTCGGACTACTCACCGTCTGGTGGGACGCTAACGCCCGCAAAACCGCAGGCATCCGGCGCTGGCTACCCGGTGCCACCGTGCTCGATGGATTGTGGGCTTTTGTTTCGATCGTCGTCGTTGGGGCCATCGCCTACATTGGTACCTGGGCGGGATGGTTGGCTACGTCAGGCGGGTATTACCGCAACTGGGGGGCCGAAAACCCGAGCCTATTGCCCGATTGGTTGGCCTCACTCATCCACTATCACGTGCAGGCCACCACTTTCCATACTGATTTAGACAGTACTCACAACTATGCGTCGGCCGCTTGGATTTGGCCATTCGCTGGGCGCCCGGTCTCGTTCTATTATCGGACCGAAGAAGACGGCATCACCTGTGCGACAGAGCAATGCTCCGCGGCCATTCTCGATCTACCGAACCCGCTGATCTGGTGGGCCGGCCTCCTCGCCATAGCCGCCATCTTCATCCGCTGGCTCATCGTCCGTGACTGGCGTGCCGGCGCCATCCTGGCCATCTATGCCGCAGGTCAGCTCGTGTGGGTCTTGTGGCCAGAACGCACCATGTTCTTCTTCTACACGGTGACCCACACACCATTTCTCATCCTGGCTCTAACCTATGTCGCCGGGCTGTGGTTGGCCGGATCCACAGACAGCGGGTGGCAGTTGCCTTCCCGCAACGTCGCCGTCGTAGGTATCGGCATATTTGTGTTGGCCGCCCTCGCACTGAGCGCCTACTTTTTACCACTGTGGACGGGCGAACCGATCCCGCAGGAACAATGGCAGCAACGCATGTGGTTCCAATCCTGGATATAGTGACGCAACGCATTACAGTGTGATCGTCATGACGCTAGAATAGTACGCGGCCATGGAACGTACCCCGAGAAGAGGTCCCGTGCACGTTGCGACACCAGAAATTGAACGACTCGATCCAGCATCCAATCTCACGGATCTAGTAGTTAAACGACTCGGCGCTGATCCGGCGCGAACGGTGTACTCGGTACAGCAGGGCGAGAGCCTCGATGCGCTGGCCTGGGAGGAGGTCACCGCATTTCAATTTCTGGAACGGGTGCGCGGCATTGCCAAGGGCCTCATTGCTTCGGGAATACAACCCGGCGACATGATCGCTGTTATGTCTGCCACCAGCTACCAGTGGGCCCTTGTGGACCAGGCAATTTGGTTTGCCGGAGCAATTTCGGTGCCCATTTACGAGACCTCATCTCCCTCCCAGGTTGCCCACATCCTGTCTGATTCTGGGGCAACAACAGTTTTTGTCGCTGGAAAGTCACCTGCGCGCGCCGTTGCTCGGGCCATCGAAACGCATAACTTGGGTGCGATCAATCAGTTGGAACTCACCGAGGCCGGTCTGAGCGGACTTGCCGTGAGCGGCTCCGATGTTCCCGACGACGACGTCGAAGCTGCACGCACTCTTGCCACCATGCGCTCCACCGCGACCGTCGTGTATACCTCCGGGACCACGGGCACACCCAAGGGTGCCATGATTTCACACGGGAACCTCGCTGAAGGTGCCGTCAATATTGTTCCCTTTGCCGGAGACATCGTGCTGAGTGATCCAAATCCTCGCCTGCTGATGTTCCTACCGCTGGCACATATTCTGGCCCGGGCAGTGCAATACTTCTGTCTGGTGGCAGATATTCAGGTAGCCCACACGTCCGATACCAGCAATGTCACCAAGATCATGCAGGCCTACCAACCAACGTGGTTACTGGTCGTGCCGCGCGTGTTGGAGAAGGCCTATAACGCTGTTCTGACCCAAGCTGATGAGGCCACCGGCCTACGTAAAAGCCTGCTCACCGATGCAATTGAAGTCGCTGAACAATGGTCCCGCGCACGCCAGGCCGACCATATGCCCGTGGGCCTACGGATCAAACACGCCTTCTACAACCGAGTGGTCTACGCCAAAATTCGTGAGGTCTTTGGGGGTCAAGCTCGGGCCGCTGTGTCCGGGGCCAGCCCGCTCAATGAGAAGCTCGCGCATCTGTTTACGGGTATGGGACTGGAAATTTATGAGGGGTACGGGTTAACCGAATCGACCGCTCCTGCCGCCGTGAACGTGCCACACAATGCCCGGCTGGGGTCGGTAGGCAAGCTCGTGCCCGGTATGGAGGCTAAACTGGCTGACTCCGGCGAGCTGCTGTTACGCGGAGTAGTGGTCTCCCCCGGCTACCTCTCCCAGGAGGATACCGCTGATTCTTTTGATGCCGAGGGCTGGTTCGCTACCGGGGACCTAGCGGAAATTGATGACGACGGTTTCCTCTATATCACCGGGCGCACCAAGGATCTCTTAGTCACCGCTGGCGGTAAGAACGTCTCACCGGCACCACTGGAAGAAACCATTTCGACGGCGCCGATTGTGGCACATGCAATCGTCGTTGGGGAAAATAAGCCGTTCGTCGGGGTGCTGATCTCCTTGGATACCGATGAACTGCGCGCTTGGGCGGTACGCCGGGGCAAAGTGGGCCTCACCCTGGAGGAAGCGCGCACCGATGCGGATGTGCATGCCGAAATCCAAAGCTACATTGACCTGGCAAATCAGAGTGTTTCCAAGGCTGAGTCCGTCCGCAAGATGGTGATCCTACCGACCGAGCTGTCACAGGAAACGGGGCATGTCACGCCGTCGGAAAAACTGCGTCGTGCCTCGGTGGTCGAAGACTTCGACGAGGCTATGGACGAGCTGTACGGCTAAACTCCGGCTGGCTCGGAGTCTCGCTCGACTACGACCTGCGATTCCATAAACCGCTGCGCCTGTTCGTTGCGGTGGCGCCGTCGACCGGTCGGGGCGGTGCACACCAAGATGACGACCATGATGGCCAGGGTGAGCCCTGCAACCCAAGCGGCCGCGTCAATCCAGAATTGGCCGGGATACAGCCGGATCAGAGTATCGGTTGTGGAGAAGGTCCAGGTGCCATCTGCAAAGAAGATCTGGTGGAATCCTGCGAAGAATGCTTCCCAGCCGAAGGCTGCCACGATAGCCAAGACGATCATCGCAGCCGTAAACCACACGGCCCCGGCAAACAGTGAGCGGGCAATCGCACCCTTGCGCATCCGGTACAGCAAGATCATCAACACCACACACGCCACGGCTGCGATCAGACCGGCAAGAGTGGTGATCAGCATGACCTGTTTGACGTCTGCCATGTGCGAGACCTCGGTCTCGGAAAACAGGGCGTTGCCATTGGCAAAGCTGAGATCGCCCAGATAATTCGGTGGAGCGAAGTTGAAGAGGTAGTCCAGTCCGTAGGTGCCATAGGTCATGCGCTGTTCGGTATCCATGCCAAACTGATCGGCGGCAAATCCGGGGCGGTGGTACTCGAACCACAGGAACACCGGCGATGCAATGAGCCGAATAACGGCAATCAAGATGACCAGCGGTGCCAGAATGGCCAATACGACCTGCATGATGGCCGCGGCCAAGGGTGAACCAACGACGGCGCGATCCCGAGCCTTCGCGCGGGCAAAAGCCTCGTCTTCGAACGAGTCAGGTAGCGGTTCGGTGATCAACGTGGCTTGTCGAGGCAGTGCCGCATGGGATCCGGGCAGCGCCTTGGTTTGTTGCGTGTCGTCGACGGGTTCTGTCGGGGGCTCGCTGTCGGGAGGTGTCACCTCAACGGAATTTTGCTGGCGTGACAGTTGGGACCCGGTGTGCAAGGTGTCTCCGGTGGGGTCGATTCGACGACGCGCACGACGCGGAGAGGTCCTTGGTCGTGTAGCCGGGGTTGGCTGCTCGACGGCATCCTGCTCGTCGTGTTCCGAAGATCTTTCAGACATAGACCCACCTTTCAAAACGCATAACGTGGTGCCAGCCTACGACGCTCACATTCGTGTTGGCAGGTGGCACACCGTGCGATGAGCAAGTCGCTGCTGCGACCTAACCGGTGATGGTCTGACGTCCGCCGTCGTAATCATCCAGATCGGCATCAACATTGGCTCTGGCCGCACGTGAGCCGAGTACCCAGGTATACACCCAGTAGCCGGCCAGAACTAGTGCACCGATGGTGATTTTGAGCCAGGTTGGCAACAGCGAAGGCGTGACGAGGCCTTCGACCAGCCCGGAGATGAGCAGTACGCCGACGAGACCGGTGCCCACCAGGATCAGCTGCCGCCCCCAATAAGCCAACGATTGCAATCGGGTTTTTCGGCCCGGTGCGACCCAGGCCCAGAACACTCGAAGTCCGGCAGCTCCAGCGATGAAGATTGCCGAGAGTTCCATGAGACCGTGGGGCAAAATGAAAGCGAAAAACGTGTCGAGTTCGTCGTATTTGTGCATCATTGCCGCGGAAATACCGAGCCCTTGAGCGTTGACGAACAGCACATAGGGCACAAAGAACCCTGTGATTCCGAAGGCTACTTCTTGCAGTGCTATCCACGCGTTATTGACCCACACCAGCGTGGTGAACGACGCCGCCGGGTTTTCCGAATAATAATCGATGAAGTCTTCTTCAACATAGGCGATTTGATATTCTTCGGGCATCATCGCATCAAACATTTGTGGATTATTGCCGTACCAGAACCCGTAGGCCGCAGCGATACCTATGAATGCGGCCCCCAGGATGATGGTCAACCAGCGGATTTGGTACAGCGCATAGGGCAGTTTGACGGCAAAGAATGCTTTGACCCCGGCAACCGGTGAACCAGTGGCTGACGTCAGTCGGGCTCTCGCGCGAGCAACCGTCAGGGACAGGCTATTGGCGTAGGCCCCATCGGGATCCTGTGCCTGGACCATGGAGAGGTGCGTGGACACACGGCCGTAGAGTTCTACGAGTTCATCGACGTCGTCGGAACGTAACTCACGATGGCCGGCGAGTGTTTCGAGCCGGTCCCAATCGGAGCGATGAGTTTTTGCGTACGCTTCCAAATCCACCATACCCACACTACTAGGATGAAAGGACCGAAACATATTCTTGACTCGCGCAAACCGTCTACACTGGGCTGCGACGGAACTGAACTGAGAGGTCACGCATGCAAGATCACACGATTACCGGTGAAGCCGTTGTCTTGAATTTACGCGCGGCGAATTTTATGCCACGCCTCGGGGCAGCGCTGCTGGATGCAATCGTGTATCTGATCGTCTGGGGCTTTTTATTATACTGTCTTGCGGAATTTACGTCCGTATTTGGTATGGATGTAGCTGCAACGGAGGCGGTCATGCTGTTAGCCATGATTCTGCTCATGTTCATCGCTCCCCTGCTCGTCGAGGGGTTTTCGCACGGCCGCTCACTAGGCAAGGTTGCCTTCGGGCTGCGCGTCGTGCGGGATGATGGGGGTACCATCCGCTGGCGGCACGCATTTACGCGTTGCCTGACCGGCGTTTTTGAATTGTGGATGACGTTTGGATCCATCGCCATCCTGTCCTCCCTGTTCAATAAGCATTCCAAACGCCTCGGGGACATGATGGCTGGTTCCTACGTAATCATCTCTCGGGCACCACGGTTGCCCTCTCCCATGCCGGACGTTCCCGCGAACATGCAACAGTGGGCACAGGTCGCTGACGTTGGCCGTATCCCAGCCGGATTGGCATCGCAGACCAACTCACTCATCCGAAATTCTGCAACCATGCACCCATACGCCTTGGCCACACTGTCGCACAGTGTGTACGTACGCTTATTGGAATACGTGACCCCCGGTCCCCCAGCGGGCGTTGATCAGATGAGCTTTATGGTCGGGGTGATGGCCGAGCGACGTAATCGAGACTATGAAGTACTAGAACGCCAACGCCAACGGCGTGAACGTGATGCACAATATCTACTGCGCACGTGACACGGCCCGGGACTGAAACCAGTACCGGGCCGTGTTACAACATATGCTAGTTCGCGACTGCGGTTTAGTAGCGGTAGTGATCCGGTTTATACGGACCAGCAACGTCAACACCCAGGTATTCAGCCTGCGTCTTGGTCAACTCTGTCAGCCCCACACCCAGGGCGTCGAGGTGCAAACGTGCCACCTGCTCATCAAGCAGTTTCGGCAACACGTGCACGCCAACCTCGTAGGTTTTACCGGTAATTGAACCGCTACCGCCTTCGGCGTGGAACAGTTCGATCTGTGCGATGACCTGGTTGGTGAACGAAGCAGACATCACAAACGAAGGGTGACCGGTGGCGTTACCCAAGTTCAGCAAGCGCCCCTCAGAAAGTACGATGATCGAACGTTCTTTGTCGGTGCCCTTATCAAAGACCCACTCGTGAACCTGTGGTTTAATTTCAATCTTCTCAACGCCGGGAACCTGGCCCAAGCCGGCCATATCGATTTCGTTATCAAAGTGGCCAACGTTACCGACGATTGCCTTATTCTTCATGGCCAACATGTGCTCGGCCATGATGATGTCGCGACCACCGGTAGTAGTGATGACGATATCGGCGGAACCAACGACGTCGTCCAGACGAGCAACTTGGTAACCATCCATGGCGGCCTGCAGTGCGATGATCGGGTCAATCTCGGCGACAATCACACGAGCGCCCTGACCGGAGAGGGCATCAGCAGCACCCTTGCCAACATCACCGTAACCAGCGATGACGGCGGTTTTGCCACCGATCAGAACGTCGGTACCGCGCATAATGCCGTCCGGCAGTGAATGACGGATACCGTATTTGTTATCGAACTTCGATTTGGTGACCGAATCATTGACGTTGATTGCGGGGAATAGCAATTCGCCGTTTTCAAACATTTGGTTAAGTCGCAGTACACCGGTGGTTGTTTCTTCGGTGACGCCGCGCAGGTTCTTGGCGATGCGAGTCCAACGCTGGCTGTCTTCCTGTAGAGAAGCGCGCAGGGTAGCTAAAACCACCTGGAACTCTTCGGGGTCTTCTTCGGTAGCGGCCGGCACCATACCGACGCCTTCGAATTCAACGCCCTTGTGTACCAACATGGTGGCGTCTCCGCCGTCGTCCAGAATCATGTTGGCGCCAAGCGTTGGATCTTCTGCTGCACCCGGCCACAGGAAAATTTGCTCGGCAGCCCACCAGTACTGTTCTAGCGTTTCGTTCTTCCAAGCAAAGACTGGAACGCCGTTTGGTTTTTCAGGTGTGCCATCACCGACGACGATTGCCGCGGCGGCTTCGTCTTGGGTGGAAAAAATATTACAGGAGGCCCAACGGATCTCGGCGCCCAGTGCGGCGAGCGTTTCGATGAGTACTGCGGTTTGGACCGTCATGTGTAACGAACCGGCGATGCGAGCGCCTTTAAGCGGCTGTGATTCGCCATATTGCTCGCGCAGGGCCATGAGGCCTGGCATTTCGTGTTCGGCGAGCCGGATTTGGTGGCGGCCAGCTTCGTGGGTGCTGATGTCGCGAATCGCGAAGTCAAAATCAGCGCCTGGTACGGTCGTTTTATTCGAGAAAGCCGGGTCTACGGCAGGCGAAGTAGTCATGCGTTAAGACTACTTGTTGAAAGTGTTTTCACCTATCAGAGTGCAACGCGGAGTCATACTCTATCAATGAGGCGTTACTCCGGACGTAGCAGGCGCAGATTGGTCGGCTTCTCTGTCATCGGTGCCGGACGGGTTGGTGCTACAGAACGATCCACCGGTTGGATGGTGCCAGAACTGGCGTCAACGGGTTCTTCCACTTCTTCTGGAGCGTTGACCGCATTGGCTACCGCGAGCAAGTCGTCGGCATCCTGGGTGAGTTCTTCTGTCAGACGCAAGAATTCCCAACCCACCGGTGCGGTGAATTGCTGGGAGTGTTTTGCGCATAAGTCGTGGGCGTGGGGTTCGGCGCGCTGCGACATGGGGCCCAACACCACGGTTGAATCAGCGTAGTTAAAGGTCAGCGTTGCCGCGGCGCTATTCGAGCAAGCGGTCTTGGTGCATAATCGTTGAGTTCCCACAGCAGGTCAGTCTACAGCACGCATGGATTTGGAGCTTGCTAGTCTTAGGGTGTGGCTGGATTCTTTTCACGACCGCGGCATGGACGCCGCGATGTGCGCGCAGATCGTTTCGATCAGGCACTGGGCATTGCACACCGCTGGTTTCTTGACCAGGTGGGTGAGGTTGCCACCATTCAATATGTGACTGCGCCGGCTGATTTGGACTGGTGGCAACAGGATACTGCTCCTCCGCTCATCACCAGCGGAATCAATGAATCCGGTGTCGTGGCGATGACGCTGTACCGAAAATTCATCAGTTTCAAAGTGGCCGATGAGACGCTTCTTCCGGAAATGCTGTATGAGCTGTTGATCACCGAGTGGGCGTCATTGATCGGCCAACACGTCAGCGACGTTGACCCCAACTTCTAGGCGCTAGTAGCCCAGACGGACGGGCAGCCCGGATCCGGTTTCATTGACGGTGTTGACCGGCATTGCTGAGATACCCGCGGAGGAATCGACCAGCACGCCGGCGTGTACATCATTGGCCCCGGTCTCAAGCAAATAGCCTGCAGCATCTTCTTCCTCAACGGTGACCGCGGTTTCGCCGGAGAGCTCTTGGGTGAGTTCTTCGCCGCGTTGGCCTTCGTCATCGATGGGTGTGATGGATACGGTGGCTTCTTCAGCCGAGGTCAGGGTCAACCGTGATTCCGGATCGGCGATTGCGGGCAGGGCGACCATGGTTTCACCGCGGATGGGCGCGGTGCTTGGCATATAGGCGGTGTCGACGGCCGAGGTGTTCCCCGTGGCGTCTTCGTTGTCTCCCGCAGGGTTGTAGGCCAGCGAATCGGCCGAGGCCACCACATTAGCGTCAGCATCAATTTCTACCGCGTAGGTACCCGGTTCAACTCCGGACAGATCAACGGTGGTGCTGGCTCCGGGGGCTAATTCGATCGCTGAGGCTTCGGTTGGAACGTCGACGGGACCGTCGGGACCGCGCAGGGTGATGGTTGCCGAAACTGCCGAGCCAGTTGAGGTGACATGCAGGGTCGGACTCTGCCCATCGAGACCAGACTCATCAGCGATATCTTCGGCGTCGCCAGGAATCTGTAGAACCGGAACGACGACATTGGAACCAGCGGTGGCAGGTTGTAGGGTATCGACACCCGCAGGGACGATGCCGTCGAGGCGGTGTTGTTGGATATCAGCGGCAACCGGTCCACCGGAGCTGGAGACCTGCACCGCCACAGAGTTTTGTCGCGGTGCCAGTCCTGCAACCAACAGGGATTGGGTTTGTCCGGGGGCTAGGACGATATCTGAGGCGCCGGAGGCTTCGACTGGACCGTCTGCGCCAAATACGGAGAGGTTCACGGTCGAGTTGGTCGCCGAGGGGTTGGTGACGGTCAAGACCGAGGTTGTTCCGGTCGTAGTGGTCGCACCGGTCAGCCAGTGTTGGTGGGCTGCGGGGGTGCAAGCTGCGGCGGTCATGCCGGCCAGGTCGCCGTCAGTTGCGGCGTACTGTGTGGTGCCGGAAGCAATCCCTGGTGTGCCGCCCACGGGCTCAGTGCCCAAGGCGATCGGCTGGCCTTCTTCGGCGGGATCAGAGATGACTTCGAAGTGCGCGCTGTTTGTTACGGTACCGTCTGTGCCAGCGGTTGCTGGCGGGCCTTGTTGGACGTCTTCAGCCAGTGAATCGGTGATCTGGGTGGGCGATGGTTCTTCATCCGGGCTGCTTTCTGCGGCGAAATATGCCATACCGGGAATGTTGCCGGCCAGATCTGAGGCTGCAGCAACAGCCAGTGCTGAGACCGCGTCGGAGGAGTCTGCTGAAAATTGTACGTCCGCGCCGTTCTCAGAACCTTCGGGCAGCATGGGGACCCCGGGACACACACTGAATGTCTGGGTCGCCGGAAGTTCTGCCGGGCGAGCATCGGTATCTATGTCTGGGGTGGTTGCCGCCCAGAGGCTGCCGGCAACGGTCATCGCGGCGACAGCTGCAACAGCTCCAATGCCGAATACGGCTGCAGCCCGTTTCGAGGGACCAGTTTTGCTAAGGCGGCGCAGTGCGGCTTCGCGGCGGCGGGCCCGTTCGGTGCTAGCTGTGTCGTGTTCCTTGGCAGCTTCGGTGGGCTTGGGCTCTTGTTCGTCAGTCATTCACCCTCCGTGTGGTGCGGGCCTGCGTGGGGATGCCCAGCAACAGGGTGATGAAGCCCAAAATGGCGGGAATCCACCACAGCCATTTGCCGGCAGGTGGCGCGTATTCCATGGTTAGGTGGCCACCGGTTTCGGGCAGTTCAAAGGTTTGAATCCATTCGGGATCGCTCGCGGTCGCCGTGAGTTCTTCGCCATCGAGGCGGGCACGGAATCCAGGGTTGGCCCGTTCTGCAATCACCAGTTCACGCGGCGCATCAGCGTCCGGTAGTTCAACGTCAATGGACCCATCCGGTTCCGAAGCCGCAATCGCAACGGTACTGCCTTCTTCGGTAATGCGTGCACGGGCGGTTGCTGTGCCTCTCGGCGGTGTCGCGCCGTCTTCGGTGAGTACTTCGACGCCGGCCTGGGTGACGTCGTCATCTTCAGCTTCGGTGTCTTCTGGTAGCACTCGCCAGAGCCATCCAGCACTGGAGTGACCCACGGGTGCCAGACCCGGTGCCGCATCGATTCCGGCAGCAAGTGTTGTTTCGGTACCCGACGGATCGGTGAGGACCACATAGCCGGCGCCCAGCGCGTCCAGAGCTGTGCGCGGGTCGGCGTCAGCATTCGTCGTCAGCTGAGCGGCGACCGTACGCAGTGTATCGTCGGCCTCGTCTGCAGGCGCGGCTTGGGGGCTGAAGAGCCCACCGGTCACGGTTCGGGAAGTCCACGTGCCGGTCATATCTTCCAGCATCGTACCGGCACCCGAAATCAAGTGGGTGCGGATTCCTTCGGAGGTTCGGGTGATCACCAGGGTGCGGGTTTGCAGCGCCGATTGTGCTGAGTCGACTGCCGTAGCCGGCAGCGCTTGTTGCTGTACACCGGCTACAGCCGAATTGCCGGTCAGCTGCGTTAACGTGGCATCCGAGTCACCCTGTTGGTTATCGTCAGTTGTATGCTGCGCATCAGTGTCCGCTAGAGCTGCTGCAACGGTCCGTTCTTGCTGGGCTTCACTGCGCGCTTCAGATAGGACCTCGTTGGGAACCATACGTGGGGTAAGCCAGGTGCCGGCAGAAATAACGCCGGTGAGCACAAGCACAGTGGTGGCCGTGCGAGCAGGCCAACCGGCGCGCAAGCGAACGGTCGAAGCGCTGGTGCGTAGCTGCGATTTTCCGATGGTCAGGTAGTTCACTCCGATGACGGCGGCAGTAAGCCAGCCCATCCACATCAGCGAGATGGCGGGAGTGGTTGACAGGGCGACGGGTACGCCGGTCTGATCGATGGAGAAAATGAAGTTTGAGTTTGCGGTGGCTGCTGCCAGTCCAAGGAAGCCCATGATTGTTCCGGCGCGGGCAAGGTTGCCGCCGATCCCGGGAGCGATGGCGCCAACGATAGCGGCCAGTAAGAATGGGACGGCAATAATGCCGATGAACACTCCGGTCCAGGGCACTGCTGGACCGACCAAATCGAGCCAGGGCAATTCTGCTAGTCCGGCATCCAATGATGTGTTATGTGGCAATCCTAGCAACAGCTGCCAGGCGGGCGCTGGATCGTATCCTGCGGGAGCTCCCGGGTCTGCCAGGATGGCACGCAGATTGGTGCGGTGCGTTACTGCAGCAGGGACCAACGTGGCCGCCGCCAATAACGGCGTCCACCACAGAATTTTAGCTCGTGACCGCAGCACAAGCGTCACGACAATGACTCCGGCGGTCAGCGGGATAAACATTGATGGTGCGACAGCGGTGATGACAGCCAACAGAATCGCCACCCAAGCGGCTGCGGTCAATGAGGTAGCAGCGTTGCTATCGCGAGCTTTTCGGCCAAAGACAACCGGACGTTGTTCAGCGACCTCATCTTCGGAACGCAATGATCGGAAGAGTTGAATGTCGTCAGCCTTATAGCCGATAGCCCTCAGCAGTGCCAACACGAACCAGGGCAACACGATATGTGTCAGCAGGCCGCCAAGGCGACCTTCGGAAAGCGAGATCAAGAGCACTGGTGCTGCGGCCCAGAGCAGGCCGGCGGCAAAACGCAGATAGCGCGAGGAGGTGATGGCTCCAGCCATCATCCAGGCACCAAATCCCGCTAGCGGGAGTGCCAGGATCCAAAGCCATACCAACGTCATCGATGCGTTGGTGGTCAGACCGAACAGTGCAAGGAGCCATCCGAACGGGCCATCGTAGCCGGGAGCACCGGCTCCCGCGGACGTCCAACCGCTGGCTGCTTTGGATAGCAATGCAGCCAGATCGGTGGACACCGGTAGGAGGTTTCCACCTGCCAAAGCTGGGACGCCCAGTAGGTGCCGGAGCCCGAGCACCGCAACAGCACCGAAAAGTACGGTAAGCGTGACGGCCCCAATGCCAACCCAGTTGCGTTCCGGAGTGGCCAATTCTTCAAAGTCGTCGTGTCCGCCGGTGGCCTGTTGTGGCGTCGACGAACTGCCCGTGCCGTCCCCGACGACGCGATCAGGTACTGAGACTTCCAGTACTGAACGCCGGTGATCGCGCACTCGCGCACGGGACGGGCGTAATTCAGCGACTGCGTCATAGGGCCGAGTGCGACTGCTACGGGCCTCTTTTTGGGAGCTCCACAGCGCAACCGGACGCATCAAGGTGCGGACTATGCCGCGTGCTTGGGCAACACCGGTCCCAGGGTCTTTAACGAAAAGTCCCGCTAGCAACACACCCAGCGCTGCGAACCATCCCCAAATCCAACCGCCGATAAAACCGAAGAAGCCAGTGTGCTTCAGTCGCAGCCATCGAGAGGCTGCCCATGCATCGGCAATGTCTGGTTCGACTGCCGCGGTTTCGTGCTGTACTTCCGCTGAGGGAACCACTGCCACGCGGTGCCCCGCAAGTCGAGCGCGCCAACAGACATCAACGGTCTGGGCTAACTCGGGTGTCAGTGTGTCAAAGCCTTCAAGGTCTACCCAGACATCAGTTTTAATCAGCATGCCCGGCAGGGAGACCGCAAAAGTGTCGGTGCGGTGGTCATATTGCCCCTGGTCTAATTCACCAGGTTCAATCATCGACAGGACATCGCCGTTGCGAGCTACGGTGAGCCCCACGTTGATGAGGTGTCTATCGGAAAGTTGTTTAGCGCCGGCTACGGCCACCGATGGAGAAATCTCTACAGCCTTGAGCTGATTGGCCAAGGTCGTTTCGTTGACAACACCGTCATCGGTTATGAACCACAGCCACGACTGAGTCTCCGCCATGCGGGCGGTTTCTTGGGATGTGGCTACCACATCAGCGAGTCCAGTTGCCAGGCTTTCATCCTGATCCCAGGCAATGTGTTGATACTCGATGCCTGCTTCCTCAAACAGCCTACCGATGTTCTCTAATACTGAGGGCTCAACGCTGGATGGTGTCACTACCACCGCGGTATCGACCCCGGTCTGACCGTGCAGAGCGGAGGTAAATACCTCGGTGGCAGCTTCGGCGGGATTCGCTACAACGAAGATCCCGGTGATGTGGTATTTAGCCAATTAATTACGAGGATTTCTTGCGTAGGCGACGGCGTTCGCGTTCGGACATTCCGCCCCAAATTCCAAAGCGTTCGTCATTGGCCAGCGCATATTCCAGGCACTGTTCCTGTACGAGGCAGGCTCCACAGACTTTTTTTGCATCGCGTGTGGATCCGCCCTTTTCCGGGAAGAAGGCTTCCGGGTCAGTTTGAGCGCACAACGCATCCGCCTGCCAGGCGAGCTGGCCGTCGTCTGCAGTATCCCCAAAACCAGGCAGTGCCTCCCAAAGATCAATGGTTGACGGCGCCTCGGGTTCAGCTTTCACTCCCGGGTGCAGCGCAGTCACGGTCGCGTCGGGGGTCTCATCTGTGGCGATATCGACCATCGCGTCGTGAGCCGCCAGGTAGGCGGTGGCACGATCATCCATCGTGGTGAGATCTTGCCCGGCACTTGGGTCTGCCGGATCCACGAACCAGTCAACAGGAACTTCTCGTCCGTTACGAGTTACGGATTGGCCCTCGCGGCCGGAACGTTCCGCCCGTTGTGCATTGTCCATAGGTTCCTTTCCTGAACTCCCATCGGGCACTTGTAGCCCGGCATCGCGTAGAATGCCTTTCAGCGCGCCTACTCGATGCGGTAAGTAATCTATTGTACTGCTTCCTAATTACACCGTTGTAACTTGCAGTAAGTCAAGCTGCGATCCGGGCAAACATGCCGCCTGCCAGGCAATTCACAGTGAACTTTCAGCGCGGGTTCATGGCCGCTTCGATATCTCACCTGCGGTGATGCATGGAAGTAGCTAGCCTAAGAAGCAACACCGTTGCAGTCAAAAGGACATCATGATTTCACTTAATCCGACGCCCTCAAATCAACCACTTGAACCTGGTACAAACCTGATCGCCCACTTGGCGGCATCGCCAAGACCAGCCATTATCCACTATGCCGCAGACGGCCGTACTGAGCTTTCTGGCCGCGTTGCGATCAACTGGGCCACCAAAATGACCCACCTCATAGATTCCTATGGGATTGCTGCCCCCGACCAACTGCTGGTCAGTTTACCCGTGACGTGGCGATCCCTAGCTCTAGCTTTGGGCGTTGCCTGGACTGGTACCGAGTGCTCAGATGACCCAGCCGAGGCCGCAGGTATCTTGACTGATCAGCCGGAGCACTACCTCAGCGCCGCTGCGGAGCTATTCGTCACACATTGCGATGAGGTCGATGCAGCGCTCATCGACGTCGACGACGAGGTGCTGTCACATGCGGATCAAGCCTTGCTGCCTGTGCCAGACATCATTGGCAACGCCCAAACCACCCAGCAGCCATCCCAGCACGTGGAAACTCATCCATCCGGTGTTGTGATTCGGGCATTGGAACAGCGACTCGACGCGGCCACCTGGTGGGCCATTGTCGATGCGTGGCGCAGAACGCAACCGGTGGTCCTTGTTGAAGACATTAACGACGCGCAGCTAGAACGCATTATCACGACCGAGCGGCTGGGCTAACGGCCCGACTGAGGATGCTCGTCGCCGGGTTCTTTCGGGTACGGTTCAACTCGCGGGATAGAGCCGGTGAGTATTTGATGGTCCTGTGCTGTCTTTGGATCAGCTTCCATCGCTTCGGTGAATACCCACAGCCGGTAGGCAATAAACCGGAAGATGGTCGCAAAACCAAGACCGATGACATTGCCAAAGAGCACCATGCCGCCGGCAGAAGTGATACCCAAAAGATATTTGGCGATGAACACGAAGGCCGCTTGGATGCCGGCACCAACGCCATTCATGATCAGAAATAGCACCAGCTCGCGAACCACATTGGACTGCCTGCGATTTCTGAACGTCCAGTACCGGTTGGCCACCCAAGAAAAAATGGTGGCGACCCCGGTGGCAATCACTTTGGCTTTGACCGCGGAATCCTCCATGGGGCCGGTGATCAACCACAAAAAAATGCCGGTATCGATGAAGAACCCGATACCGCCAACTACCCCAAATTTCGCAACTTCACGCCATAAGAGTTTTACCAGTGCCACAATGCGTTCGCGCATTCTGTGCAACATTGGTCCTCCTTGTGTGGCGTCAGGGTCGTAGATACTCTAGCTTGCTCCGTGGTTAAACCCTTGAACTCAGATCGTTCAGAACATCTTGGCGCGAGACGAAGCTCGTCAGACACCGTCTCCGTGTCGCATGCCACCCACCCGCCACGCCACGAGCGAAAGCACGATAGTGTGGAGGCGTGACTTTTCCAACAGTAGGTGTAGTAGGCGGCGGCCAGTTAGCCCGCATGATGGCTCCGGTCGCGATCAATCTTGGCGTGAAATTGCACGTGCTTGCCGAGGCTGAGGATGTTTCAGCCACCACGGCGGCTACGTTCACCGTCGGTGATTACAAGGATTACGACACGCTGGCAGCCTTTGCCGACGACGTCGATGTGATCACTTTCGACCACGAACACGTTCCCACAGAACATTTACAGCGTCTGCAGGAGGCCGGTGTCGCCCTAGCGCCGGGCCCCGGGGCCCTGGTGTATGCCCAAGACAAACTCGTAATGCGCGCCAAAATGGCAGAGCTGGGTCTACCGCAACCGGCATGGCGTTCCGTGGCATCCGTCGACGAGCTACTGACAGCAGGTGAAGAGATCGGCTTTCCCGTTGTATTGAAAACGCCTCGCGGTGGATATGACGGCAAGGGTGTCTGGGTGCTGGATTCTGCTGACGAAGCCCGCCAGACCCACGACTGGTTTGACGGTGACCACTCGGCCCTGCTGGTCGAGGCGAAAGTCGATTTCCGCAGTGAACTCTCGGCCCAGATTGCGCGCTCCACCACCGGTGAGACCGCCACCTACCCGGTCGTGGAGACCATCCAGACGGACGGCGTGGCAGACATCGTCAAGGCACCGGCGCCACAGTTGGATGCAACGACTGACCATGCAGCACGCAGCGCAGCTGAAACAATCGCCGAGGGTGTGGGCGTCACCGGCATGCTGGCCGTTGAACTCTTCCACACACCAGACACTGATGCCGGATTCATGATCAATGAGTTAGCGATGCGCCCACACAACACCGGGCACTGGACTCAGGATGGTGCGCTAACCAGTCAGTTTGAGCAGCACCTCCGCGCAGTCCTTGGCCTCCCGCTGGGCGCCACGGATCCGGTCGCACCTTACACTGTGATGAAAAACTATTTGGGCGCCGAAAACCATGATCTCTACGGGGCTTTCCCCCTGGCAATGCAGAAATATCCGGCGGCCAAAATTCATGCCTACGGTAAATCGGTCCGTCCCGGACGTAAAATCGGACACGTGAACGTACTCGCCACCGATGGTGACCTCGACGCTGCACTGTCGGCGGCCATCGATACGGCAGAAATTATCCGCCACGGCAGAACCGACTACGCCCGTTAGAACTTTAAGGAGCTTCGTGTGACGAATACGCCCCAAACCCCCCGCGTTGCAGTTGTCATGGGATCAGACTCTGACTGGCCCGTCATGCAAGCCGCTTCCGAAGCACTCGCCGAGTTCGGTATAGATTACGAGGTCGATGTCGTCTCAGCCCACCGGATGCCACATGAAATGATCAAGTTTGGTGCAAGCGCTGAAGAACGCGGTCTCTCCGTCATCATCGCTGGAGCCGGCGGTGCAGCACACCTTCCGGGCATGTTGGCATCCACCACTCCGCTGCCAGTTATCGGCGTGCCAGTGCAGCTCAAAACGCTCGACGGCATGGATTCGCTGTTGTCGATCGTCCAGATGCCCTCCGGGGTGCCGGTTGCCACCGTTTCCATCAACGGTGCACGAAACGCTGGACTCTTGGCGGTCAAAATGTTGGCTGCCAATACCGGTACCGACGCTCAACAGCTCCGCGAGCAGCTCAATGACTTTTCCACCAATCTGAAGGAACAAGCGCAAGCCAAAGGCGCAAAACTGGATACACAACTCGCACAGCACAACAACAGCTAAACTGTCTCATTCGGTTTCACAACCAACTTCCCCAACCCTAATCGAGTAACAGTGACGAACACCTCCACACGAAATACCGCAGGCAAATCTGA
The DNA here is from genome assembly GCF_030453185.1 of Yaniella sp. Classification (GTDB taxonomy): domain Bacteria; phylum Actinomycetota; class Actinomycetes; order Actinomycetales; family Micrococcaceae; genus Yaniella. Next base: position 19,391 of record NZ_JAKDKW010000028.1, read on the forward strand.
ACGCCAAATTCGGCGCGACCTCAACAACCGCCTGCGCCGGTTGGAATACGGCGCTGCCAAAGACAACCTCCTCAAAAATCCTGGGGAAGCTACCTTTGGCCAGCGGGCCAAACGTGCGCTCATACTGATGATGCTTACCGCACTGGTCCCCGGTGGCGCCCAGTCCGTGACCGGCAATCACCGGCTCGGCCGCATTGGGCTGACTGTCACCCTCATTAACTGGACCATCATTATCCTGGCGATTCTTGGGCTGATTATCGCACGTGACTTCACGATGTCGTTGGCGTTCAACCAGTATGTCCAAAGCATCGGCATCTTCTATTTGGCAGCGATCTCCGTCGGTTGGTTCATTCTCTGGCTCGATACCGCTCGGCTCATCAAATTCGTCAAGCTCAAACCCTCGGCACGGCCCATACTTGGCTTCCTGTTGGTAGCACTCATGGTCATCACTTCCGGTGGTGCGGCCTACGGTGCCTACTTGCTCAACTCTTCGACATCATCACTGGGCGCGATTTTCGGTTCGGGCCCAGCAGTAGAAGAAACCGATGGCCGCTACAACATTCTGATCATGGGAGCCGACGCCGGTGAAGGACGCACCGGCCTGCGTCCCGACTCGATCTCGGTGGCCTCGATCAACGCCGACACCGGCAAGATCGTGCTGTTTTCGATCCCCAGAAACTTTCAGAACGCCCGCTTTGCTTCCGATTCACCACTGTGGGAGGTCTATCCAGACGGTTACACCTGCGGCGACTCATGCATCATCAATGGGCTGTACACCGATGTCACCAGCAACTATAGCGACCTGTACCCCACCGCCGAAGATCCAGGCGCAGAAGCCATGATGGATGCGGCATCGGGTATTTTGAATATCGATGTCAGCGGTTACGTCATGATCGATATGGACGGTTTCTCCGAGCTCATCGATGCCATGGGTGGCGTCGAAGTGACCACCGGCGGCTATACCCCGTATCGCGGCACCCGGCCCGATGGCGAGTGGGGCAACGCCTGGTGGGGGCCCGAAACCTATACCTTCAACGGCGACGATGCTCTAGGTTTTGCGCGCTCGCGAAAGTGGTCCACCGACTACTCGCGCATCCAGCGCCAGCAGTGCGTCCAGCAAGCCATGCTCAGCCAATTTGATGTGCCCACCCTGGTCACCAGGTTTGAAGGGATCCTGGGGGCCGGCGAGCAGATGGTAGAAACCTCCATTCCGCAGTCCCAAGTGGGCAGTTTCTTGAATCTCGGCGTCAAATCTCAACGGCAGGAGATGGAGCGACTCACCATCGGAGCCCCCGATTTCGGCGACCAAGGCGAACAGTTTTCCACCTACCCCGATTTCGACGAAGTCCACCAGCGCGTCGATGAGATTCTGAGCGAAGACGGTACAGCTCCCTCGGGAGCGCACCTGATGCAACCGACGATCGGGATGTACTTCGCGCAAGCTGACAATGACGAGCCAACCGCAAACTGGGAGCCAGTCCCGACCCAACCTGACGGTAGTGAAATCACCGAAGAATACCTGATGTGGGCAGAGGACACCGGCCAAGAACGATTACTCAGTGAAGCCGCAGAAACCAACCATCAGTGCCATCCTGGCTAGACTTATCACGAAGAAGAAAGGCCAAACCACTTGACCAATCGTGTCCCGTCCGGTCAGCAACCCACGATGTATCGTCTCACTGCCCCGGTGAAAGCCTACGCCTGGGGTTCCACCACCCTCCTGGCAGATCTTGCACGCACCGAACCGTCTTCGACCCCGCAGGCAGAGCTGTGGTTCGGCACCCACCCCACCACCCAGACAACTTTGCCCGACGGCCGCGCACTGGCCGACCTGGTTGATCTGCCCTACCTCGTGAAGCTGTTAGCCGCCGAGCAACCGCTATCCATCCAAGCCCACCCAACTATCGTCCAAGCTGAAGCTGGTTTCGCCGCTGAAAACGCCGCCGGTCTCGCAATCGATGACCCTGAGCGCACCTACCGGGACCCCAACCACAAGCCAGAGATGCTCGTGGCCCTCACCGACTTCACCGCGATGGCTGGTTTCCGCGACCCAACGGCATCGGCCGAAACATTTGGCACTCTGGCACAGCTAGTCGAGCCCCCTGAGCTCGCCGTCGTCTTAAGCAATATGGCCACCCAACTGGCCGAAGGCAAAATCAAAGAGGTTTTTGGCCAACTCGTCGACACCGACTCAAAGTTTTGGCAGCCCGATGGGTGGACCCGGACTATCTTCACTGCGCTCGAGCAGGCCAAGCTCAACGACGACGCCCTGGCCAATGCGTTGGCAGCCTCAAAAATTCATCCTGATGACCCAGGCGCCCTTGTCACGCTGCTGATGAACCTGATCCACCTCTCCCCCGGTGAGTCAATGTTCATTCCAGATGGCACCATTCACGCCTATGTTTCCGGGCTCGGCGTAGAAGTTATGGCAACCTCAGACAATGTCATCCGCGGCGGCCTGACTATCAAACATATCGACGTCGAAGAACTCGACCGTGTGGTGCGCTACCAGCCTGATCCGCCACCGCTGATGACACCACGCATTGAGCACACCGAAGCAATGAGGATCACGTACTTCGACCCACCTGTCGAAGAATTTGCTCTTACCCGCTATGACTTACGTGCCAACCAGCGGCTATCCGTCGTGCCCGATAGACCCCGGATTGCCATATGTACCGACGGTACCGGGCAACTCGTGAGCCCCGAGGACATCGTTAAGGTATCTCCCGGAACCGGCGTCTACCTTCCGGGCAACGACCAGCCCCTAGAACTGACCGCAGGACCCGCCGGTGTGACGATGTTCATAGCTTGCCAACCGTGAACGACACCGTGCCGCGGCTGCTTGAAACACAGGTTGGGCTAGCCTAGGACTTACCGCATCAACACATAATAAAATAGGGGCAACATTGCACAACTCCACTGTGTCTTCATTCAATTCGACCACGCTTCGTATCGGCATGCTCACAGCTCTGTCCTCCGTGGCGATGCTGGCTCTCGGATTTGCCCCGGCCCCGTCGCTGTACTATCTGCTGGGTGCAAGCGCAATTGCGGTAGTCGTTATTGCAAGCACCGGCCCAAAGATTGCACAGCCTGTCCCGCTCGTATCCCTGGTTCTGACTGCTGGCGCCCCGGCAGGACTCGCCATGCTCTTCCGTGGCACATCATTGATCTGGGCCATTGCGCCGGTACTTGCACTCGTCGTGGCATCAGCCACGTGGATGTTCGCTTCCACTCGTTCCAGCGCGCACACGGTTGCAACACAATCAGACGACACAAGCATTGTTGTGGAGCCAACAGATTTTGCCACCGCTGACGAGCTGATGCCAAAGTGGCATGAAAAAACCGCGGTCACCAACGATGATTCGTCAGCAACCGCGGCCTAATGCAAAGCCCACTCCGTTAGTTTGATTTCTTCCACTTCGCCGGGCGGTGCTCAGCCTCAATGATGCGCACCGTACCGGTCTGACCGCGCATAATAATCGACTGGGTCTCAACACGGTTGGAGAAATACCGGGTGCCACGCAGCAAGTCGCCGTCGGTAATACCGGTTGCAGCAAAGTAGCAATTCTCCGTAGCGACCAGATCATGAGTACTCAAAATAGCGTCCAAATCATGCCCGGCGTCAATGGCCTTTTGGCGCTCTTCGTCATCTACCGGGGCCAGACGGCCCTGGATCATCCCGCCGGTCGCTTTGATAGCACACGCGGTGATAATGCCCTCTGGGGTGCCACCGGTACCCAACAGCATATCGACGTCGGTATTATGACGAGCCGCAGCGATGCCACCGGCCACATCGCCGTCCATAATGAATTTTACGCGTGCGCCGGCTTCACGAATCTCACGGACCAAGCTTTCATGTCGCGGACGATCGAGAACACACACGTTAAGCTGCGAGATCTTTTTGTCCAAGGCCTTCGATAGCAGCTGCAGGTTCTGTTTGACCGGCAGGCGGAGATCCACCATATCCGCGGCTTCTGGCCCAACGACCATCTTGTCCATGTAAAACACGCTGGAAGCGTCATACATCGATCCACGTTCAGCAACCGCCATCACGGACAGCGCGTTGTTGTAGCCCATAGCAGTCAGCATGGTGCCATCGATTGGGTCAACGGCGACGTCAACCTTCGGGCCCAGACCATCACCCACGGATTCCCCGTTATACAGCATGGGCGCCTCATCTTTTTCGCCTTCGCCAATCACGACGGTGCCGTCCATGTGCACGGTGTGCAGAAACGCCCGCATGGCATCTACGGCAGCACCATCGGCAATGTTCTTCTCGCCAAAGCCCACCCATTCGGAAGCTCCGATCGCGGCAGCCTCGGTAACGCGGACGAGTTCCATTGCGAGGTTGCGGTCTTGGGTACCCGCACCCTCAAATTGTTGTGCCGAAGACTTGTTGGTCATGTAGCTACTCCAAAGAAAACAGACTATGCGGAGAAAAATTTACTCCCTCATTCTAGCCCGAATATGGTCGCCGGCGAGTTTGGTGGCACAATAGAGTCGTAGAGTAAATATTCTGGTGTTGTTGCAAAGGAAAAACCATCACTACCGAACACGATGAGGCTACTGCCAAGCCAAAACTCACCAAATCGCAGAGCAACCGGATGAGCCAAACGGCCAAGGCTATGACGTATTCGGTGCTGGCAACACTGGCCATTGTTCTGGGCTGGATGGCACTCAACCCACAGGCAGATAACGAGTTTGATCCCGGCGTGGACGTTGCAGCGGCCGAACAAGAGGTAGCAAAAGTGGCGCCCTTTGTTCCAGCCACCGTAAATGCCCCCGACACCTGGCGAGCCAACTACGCGCGCTGGAATTCCGGTGCGCAAGACGACATTGCGTCCTGGCAGGTGGGCTACCTGACCGAGGACGAAGAATTCTTTGGCATCTCGCAAACATCCAATGCAACCGCAGGGTGGGTCGATGACCAGGTCAACCCGGTCGGTGAAGCAACCGAAACCACCGTGGCAACCCACGATGTCACCCGCTGGATAGGTGAAGATGAGCATATCTATCTCGTTGCGGAATTGGAACAGCAGGCTAACTCTAACGACAATCCACAGGCGGAGCATAGAATCGACCCGTCGGACACCATGACACTGATCATATCCGGCTCCATGGATGAAGAATTGCTGCGCCAGTTGGCCGCTGAAGTTCTGAACCAGTACGAGTAATCGCTTTACCGCATCGAGTAAACACCCCGAGTCAAAGGAGCCTAAAATGCCCTCATCTTTATCGCCTCAAGAAGCCTGGGGGCTACTCAAAGCCGGCAACGAGCGGTTTGTCGAAGGCGCTGTTGATCATCCACACCAAGATGCCGGCTGGCGCGCTGCACTGGCAGAGTCGCAAAGCCCGCACGCGGTGATTTTTGGTTGCGCCGATTCGCGCCTCGCAGCAGAGATTATCTTCGATGTGGGCTTAGGCGATGTATTTGTTATCCGTACTGCAGGACAAGTTATTGACGACGCCGTCCTGGGATCACTGCAGTTTGCCATCGAGGAAATTGACGTCCCGCTCATCATTATTCTGGGTCATGATAATTGCGGAGCTGTCACCGCCGCCGTCGAATCGATGGAAACATCCGTTATGCCAAAAGGGTTCATGCGTTCACTGGTCGAACGCATCATGCCGTCGGTCATGGCGGCCCGCTCCAAGGGAGTCACCGATGTCAATGGGACCGTCAAGGAGCACACTGACCAAACGGTCCACCGCGTCGTCGACACATCTTACGCCGTTGCACAAGCGGTTGCTGAGGGAAAAACTGCGGTTATGGGTATAACCTATTCCCTTTCCAATGGCACCGTCCAGATTGGCGATATTTTAGGTGCAGTCGAACCGTAGACCCCCACAGATTTGACCAAAGCAGAAATAAGCATCAACGAGGGTAGTTCCCAACTAGGATAAGGATTATGACAACGAAGTCTGATAATCAACAATTCCGTATTGAACATGACACCATGGGTGAAGTCCGAGTACCTCTGAAGGCACTGTACTCCGCACAAACCCAGCGTGCCGTAGAAAATTTCCCGATTTCGGGCCAGGGTCTTGAACCCGCCCATATCCACGCGCTGAGCCTCGTCAAGAAAGCGTGTGCGGTTGCCAATAACGAACTGGGTGTTATTAGCGACGATCAGGCACAGGCCATCAAATCCGCCGCAGATCAGGTGATCGCCGGTGAACACGATGACCAGTTCCCCATCGATATTTTCCAGACTGGTTCTGGAACCTCATCGAACATGAACACCAACGAGGTGTTGGCCAACCTGGCGAACCAGGCCTTGAAAGCGGCAGGGTCGGAAACCACCGTCCACCCGAATGACCACGTAAACGCCTCGCAGTCTTCCAACGATGTCTTCCCCACTTCGGTACACGTCGCGGTGACCAACGCACTGATCAATAATCTCAAGCCAGCACTTGTACATCTGGCCGAATCATTGGAGCGCAAGGCCAAAGAATTTGAAACCGTAGTGAAAGCCGGTCGCACCCACCTCATGGATGCCACCCCGGTAACCATGGGCCAAGAATTTGGTGGCTACGCCGCACAGGTTCGATACGGCATTGAGCGCATTGACTCGGCACTACCTCGCGTTGCCGAAGTACCGTTGGGCGGCACCGCTGTAGGAACGGGTATCAACACACCACTCGGTTTTTCCGAACGTGTAATTGAAGTCTTGGCCGAAGAATCTGGTTTGCCGATCACTGAAGCTCGCAACCACTTTGAGGCCCAAGCAAACCGTGACGGGCTGGTCGAAGCCTCCGGACAGTTGCGCAACATCGCCTACTCACTGTTGAAGATCAACAATGACCTGCGCTGGATGGGATCCGGCCCGAACACCGGGCTGGGCGAGCTGGCTATCCCTGATCTGCAGCCTGGTTCATCGATCATGCCGGGTAAGGTCAACCCGGTCATCGTTGAGGCCGTCTCCATGGTTTGCGCACAGGTTATCGGTAATGACACCACCGTCTCCTTGTCGTCCACCAATGGCGCCTTCGAACTCAACGTGGGCATCCCGGTCATGGCCACGAACCTGTTGGAATCCATCCGTCTGCTGACGAACTCATCACACGTGATGGCCGATAAGATGATCGACGGACTTGAAGCCAACGTTGAACGCGCTGCATTTTTGGCCGGGGCGTCGCCATCGATTGTGACTCCACTGAATAAGATCATCGGATATGAAGCCGCCGCTGAAATCGCCAAGTACTCGGTTGCTGAAAAAGTTACCGTTCGCGAAGCAACCATCGCACTGGGCTACGTCGAACGCGGCGACATTAGTGAAGAGCAGCTTGACAAGGCACTCGACCCAATGTCGATGACTCGCCCAAGCTAACCCCACACGATTCCAGTGATCCTCGCACGTATTGTGCGAGGATCACTCATTTAACAACATGGCAACCATTACCCGGGCTGTTTCCACGACTGCAAATGTTTCGAAGCAAGCCCAGCGATTCTGCCCGGCGTTAGCCGCATGCCCATATCACGTACCCACGAGGTCAATGGCCCAGACGCTTGAGCAACATTGCCCATCCAGCGGGATTGTCGCCACAAGGCAGTGGTCCGCTTACGCCGCAGCTTATTATAGCGAGCAAGCACTTCTTCAAGATCATCGCCCTGCCTGCGACCTAACAGCAGGGCCAGGGTAACAGCGTCTTCAATTGCCTGACCGGCGCCCTGACCCAGATTTGGGGTCATGGCATGGGCAGCATCGCCCAATAGCACGGTGCGCCCCCGGGTGAACGTGGCCAACGGTTTCGCTAACTCATAAATGTCGTGACGAATGATATTCCCAGACGGCGTTGCTTCCAGACATGCAGGAATAGGATCATGCCAGGTTCCAAAAGTGTCGTGCACCGCTTGACGCTCATCCTCAAAGATTCGACCTGCCTCTGTTGTCAGCGTCCCGAACCAGTAGAGCTGGTCCTCAGGCAGCGGGACAATACCGAAGATGCTTCTACGGCCCCACGTCTCCCCTGCTGCATGGTCAATATCGACAGATCTATCTGTTACTCCACGCCAAGCAGTATATCCCGCGTACGACAACCCGCTTTCAAGGCCCAACCGTTCTCGATTTTTACTGCGTACCCCGTCAGCGACAAGAACTAGATCGAATTCAACGGATGCCCCATGGACCAAGATGTTCGGCGAACCGTTGCACGAGACGAACGCCGTGGTGCCCGAGCGAAGCGAACCCGCGGCTAGTTGAGACACCAGCGCGTCGTATAGGGTTACCCGGTGGACACTGCGCAATGTAGCAACCGCGGTGCTCGGCAACGTGAGCAGCCAGCTCCCATCGGGTGCTCGTTGCCCCGCACGCATCCTGGCGATTGCACCACTCGACACGTTTCTGACGACGTCAGACAAACCCACAGCAGACAACGCCTCAAACGCGTTACCAAACAGGGT
>NZ_JAKDKW010000091.1 GCF_030453185.1 Yaniella sp.
ACAATCGGTGGTCCCGGAGACGCACTTGGCTACGGAGATTTCCCCGGCCAGTCGTCGATGATTATCTATTCGAAATACCCGATCGAAACCGACAAGATCCGTGACTTCACATCGTTGAGTTGGTCGAAAATGCCAGACAACAACATTCCGGAAGATGTCACTGATCTGGAACGCGATATGCTGCCACTAGCCTCAGTTTCCCACTGGGATGTGCCCATTGAGGTCGACGGTGAATCGGTACACATCCTGGCCTCATCAGCAGCAGATGCCTCCGAAGGGTCGAACGCCAAGGAACGGAACCAAGACCAGGTGCGGTTCTGGGAAGACTATCTCGACCAGGACACCGAATACATTACTGATCACCGGGGCAACCGCGGGCCGCTAGAAGAAGGCGCGCAGTTCCTCATCGCGGGCTCCCTCAAAGCTGATCCAAACGGAAACGGTCCGGCAGACCCCACAGCGATATCGAGCTTGCTGGATTCCGAGGCTGTCACCGACCCTCAGCCAGCTCGCACGGTAGCCTCGAGCGACGTGGACCAGGGGAAGTTGCCCACCGATCCCGAGGCGACCTTCCACACAGCTCCAGACCCCACGAGTGGCAGCAATAGCTACCGCGCAGACTACGTGCTTCCCAGCTCGAATATGAGTGTTCTGGGCTCGGGCACTCTCGAAACCGACGCCGAAAACCGGGACAACTACCGCGGCTTCTTCGGAATGCGCTCCAACGACAGCGCCAATCACCTTGTGTGGACCGATACGGCCATTGAAAAATAAGGCCCGTACCACTTAGGGCTCAGACGAGTAGACTGCCACCGTGGAAGTCATCGTAACCATCATCGCCGCCATCCTCATGCTGGTGGCAATATTCGGAACCATCTTTCCCATCGTCCCGGGCTCACCGGTCGCTATCGTCACCATGATTGCCTGGGCCTGGATCATCGGCTCGTCGGCATCCTGGTCCACCGGCGTCGTCGCTGCCGCCCTAGCATTGGTCGGCATGAGCGCGTCACTGGTCCTTACCGGCAGAACCATGCGCCGAGAACGCATCCCGAGCACACCGATTCTCATCGCGACCGCCGCGGCAATAGTCGGACTTTTTGTCATACCATTCCTGGGACTCTTCGTCGGGTTCGCGGTGGGCCTCTTCGGCGCAGAATACTACCGACGCCGCGACCTCGCGGCCGCTGCACGCTCGTCACTTCAAGCTATGAAAGCCATGGGATGGGGCATGCTCATTGAATGCGGTTGCGCGATCTTGGCTTTCGGCGTCTTTGGGCTTGGTGTCCTGATTCACTTCGTGGGCTAAGCCCACCGCCGACACCCTGCGAAGCCACGCCAGCTTCGTTAGAGTGAAGCGCATGTACCCTGAAACACTGACCACCGGTCACCGAGTTATCTGGTCGCTGCCCGAACACTTACGGACCGACCATCTCGTCCTCGTGTTCCACGATGCCGGATCAACCGTAGAAATCGTCGCAGAACACTACTTTCGCTACTTGCCCGAAGCGACCACGGGCCTCGCGATCCAAGCTGGTTTTGACGCGACCTTTGGCAACAGCTGGTTCACCACCTACGACCACCAGCATGCAAACTTTCCAGAAGTCATCTCCGCAGCCCACCGGGTGTTCGATGCCATCGATGAGGACGAATACGGCACCAGCAACTACGCCAGCATCCAACTGCTCGGTGTCGGGCAGGGCGCTGCCCTCGCTACCACCCTGTTGAGAGTGCGCCCCGAAGCGATCAACAGTCTGGTTGGGCTGGATGGCTACGTCATCGATAATGCGATGCTCGGAGCATTCGACGATGGTGATGCCGAAACATCGACAACGGCCACACCGGTCCTGTGGATTTCGACGGAAAACACCAACGACCCCTCAGCTGAATTCGCCCACGATTGGTTGACAGCACATACGCGTTTGACTGAAGCTGAAACTAACTCGGGCATCACACCGTTTCTGACACAGAATGTGAGCTGACTTTGGCGAAAAATTCCGAACAACCCAGAAAATCCCCCAAAGGCGCCCGTGGCGATAAGGCAGCCAAGCGCGCGCAGAAACTGCTGGGCAAGGCCGTTGATTCCAAAGGCCGCCCAACGCCCACGTTCCAGCGAGCCGTCTTGGCCGCTATGCGGGCGCAACGCCCGATGGTCATAGCGCAACTGCGGCTTCTGACAAAAAAGTATCCGCACGATACCCCCGAGGAACTGGCCCAGCGTCTGGGACGGTTCTATATTGGTTCCTTGACGACGACGGGCGCAGCCGCCGGTGGCATGGGCGCGGTCCCGGGCATTGGTACGGCAGCTAGCCTGGGTGCTTCGTTTGGTGCGGCCATCGGATTCTTGGAACTGACCGCGCTGTATGCGCAGTCGGTGGCCGAGCTGGCCGGGCTCCACACAAAGAACGATAAAGCATCTCAAGCGCTTGTCATGACCATCATGCTGGGTGAGGACGGCCGCGAGATCCTGAAACAAGCTGCTTCAGCACAGCCCGGAACACGTTTTGGAACACTGGGTCCGGCGGCATGGATCGCCTCGGGTATTACCGGTCTCACCGAACGCGTGTTCTCTGCGATGACCCGACGATTCACCACAACGCTGATCCGCGGCGAGGCCGTTCGCTTCATGGGCAGACTCGTCCCATTTGGCCTGGGGGCTGGCATCGGCGGGATCGCCAACCGCAATCTGGCCCGCCAAGTTGTGAACCAAACCCACGAGACCTTCGGTACGCTGCCCCAATGGCATGAACTGCCCGAACTGTTTGTGGAGTTGACCTCCCCGCGCAAGCCCAGAGCCCAACGGCAGCTTGAGGCCGCCGAAGAAAAAGCAGCGATCGAAAGCCCACAGACCGCCGATAACGAGTAAGGGCTTCAGACTCCGACATCGTCGGGGTCAATATCTTCTCGTAGGCCGCGCCACACCGGATGGCGTAGACGACCGGCCTCGGTGATCCCGCCCAAAGTGACTTCGCCAACCAACGATGGCGTGACCCAGCTGGCGTCGCGTCGGTCGGGGGCTGGGATCTCAACCGGTGGGGTTTTCCGTGACAGCTGATCGAGCTTTTTCCGTAGCATCTGCAGCTGCTCCTGATCGAAACCCGTACCCACTCGCCCGAGATAGACCAGGCCTTCATCACCGTGGGCAGCCAACAACAGCGAGGCAAAGGTGTCGGCGCGTTCACCATTGCCGGTGCGCCAGCCCACGATCAGCACATCACGGGTGGAGGAGTGTTTGAGCTTCAACCAGGTGCGGGTGCGGCGTCCTGACAGGTAAACGCTATCGCGTTGCTTGGCCATCACACCTTCCAAATCCAGCTCTTTGCTGGACTTCATGGCCTCGTCCAAGGACCCTTCGAAGGCCTCGGGTACATAGATGTTCTCACCTTCGGAGACGACCTCGGCGAGCCGTTCGCGGCGTTGGTCATACGAAGTGCGAAGCAGCGATTCGCCGTCAGAGTGCAGCAGGTCAAAGACCATCAGATACACCGGGGTTTTGCTCCGCTCACGCTCGACATCACGAGATTTCGTCAGGCCCATACGTTGTTGCAGACGACCGAAATCAGGACGACTCGACGGCCCGAGAGCAACGATCTCGCCGTCCACCACGCAGTCGACGTCGACACAATCGACGAGTTCGGCAAGCTCCGGATAGGTCGCGGTCATATCCCTGCCATTGCGGCTGGTGAGCGTGACCGAGCCGTCTGAGTCTTTGGTGGCCGCTCGGACGGTGGCGATGGCTCGGATACCATCCCATTTCATCTCAAACGACCAGTCCTTTTCCTTGCGAGCGACGGTCTCGACTTTTCCGAGACTGGCCAGCATCGGTTCGATATCGACGGGTTCGGCGTCGTCGGCAGCTCTGGCTGGTTCGGGCTCGGGGGAGTCGCTCGCTGGATCCTTCATCAGGTGGATCATCCAGTTTTTCGCTGGATCTTTATTCGGGCCGCTGCCACCGGTATTGAACAATGAGAACTTTCGAACACCACCGAGCCCACCGTCGACTTGGCCGTGCAGGGTTGCGACAACTTTCTTACCGTCCTGCCACTCTTCGAGCTCGTAGGTACCCCAATCCCAGATCGTGACTTCGCCGCCACCGTATTGATCCTTGGGGATCGTGCCCTCGAAGGTCGCATACTCTATGGGGTGGTCTTCGGTTTGTACAGCAAGGTGATTCTTTTTGGGATCAGTCGGAGGGCCCTTCGGTAAGGCCCATGATGCTAGAATGCCCTCGTGCTCCAGCCGGAAGTCCCAATGCAGCGCCTGAGCGTGGTGTTCCTGAATCACAAACGTCAGGGCATCGCCGCTGGTCCCGTGGCGTTCGGGAATGGGTTCAGAAGTGCTTTTGGGGTCGCGCTTGGAACGGTAGACTTCGAGCCGGTCGCGGGGTGCTGTCGCCGAAGCGGCTTCCGAGGCCCCCGCGGTTTCGGCTAGTGGTTCCAGCAGATCACCGAGCTCGTCAACGCGTTCCAGGACCTCTTCGAACCGGAGATGTTCAACAGTGCTCGGGTCATCGAGCTCATCCCAGGTGCGCGGTGCCGCGACGGTCGGGGTGAACCGACCGCGCAGCGAATAGGGCGCCACCGTTGTCTTGGCTGCTGCGTTTTGGGACCAGTCGATAAACACCTTGTTCTTGCGCAACTTCTTCTTCATAGCCGACACAATCAGCTTCGGATGGTCAGCTTCCAGACTGCGGGCCAGCTCGTGAGCGACGTCGGAGACTTCCTGACTGGTGGCCGAACCATCTAATGGCGCGTACAGATGGATCCCCTTGGACCCACTGGTCAACGGGTAAACATCTAAGCCCATGCCATTGAGTAACTCGCGCACCAGCTGGGCGACCTCAACACAGTCGACCAACGCGCGGCCTTCACCCGGATCCAAGTCAAACACCATGCGATCCGGATACCGATCATCCGACGTGATCGTACCGGGATCCGAAGCACCAGGCGAGACTCGCCACTGGGGAATATGCAGCTCGAGCGAAGCCAACTGCGCAAGATAGGTCAGGGTCGCTTGGTCCTGAATTAACGGATAGTGTTTGCGACCGGTCGAATGTTTGATCGACCGGGTGGCGATCCATGACGGCGCATGGTCAGGGAGGCCCTTTTCGAAGAATACCTGGCCTGGGTCATCGGGGGTGCCCACGCCGTCGACCCACCGCTTTCGGGTTGCGATACGATCTTGGGCGTGCGGAATTAAATACGGTGCGATACGGGCGTAGTAGTCGAGCACTTCACCCTTGGTGGTACCGGTTTCTGGGTAGTAGACCTTGTCGAGGTTTGTCAGCGTCAAACGGTGCCCGTCGACGGAGACCTGCTGTTCATTGGATGACATGGCCACCTCCTGTGCCGTGCATGCTACCTGAGGGACTGATGCGAAACGAGACCCGAAAACAGTCTGCCCTAGCCAACAGGCCGTCGGGTCAGTTTGAATGGGGTACATGAGAGCAATCTGGAAAGGGTCCATAGCCTTCGGGCTGGTAAACGTACCTGTAAAGCTGTACTCGGCAACCGAAAATCATGATGTCGACATGCATCAGGTGCATGATAAAGACGGTGGCCGCATCCGCTATCAACGCCGCTGCGAAGTGTGCGATGAGATTGTTGAATATTCCGAGATCGACAAAGCCTATGAAGACGGCGAACACCGGGTCATTCTGACCAAAGACGATTTTGAGGCGCTGCCGGCAGAAGACAACGACGACATTGACGTGCTGCAGTTCGTGCCGAACGACCAGATTGACCCGATCATGCTGGAACGCTCATATTTTCTGGAGCCCACCTCGAAAACACCGAAAGCGTATCTGCTGCTTCGCCAGACGCTGGAGAAAGCCGATAAGACCGCTATCGTCAAGGTCACCCTGCGCACACGTACCCGGCTGGCGATCTTACGTACGCGTGGAAAATTACTGATGATCCAAACGCTGCGATGGGCTGATGAGATTCGGGAAGTCGATTTCAAAGGCGTGAATTCTCGTGCCAAAATATCGGATAAAGAATTGGAAATGTCCGCCCAACTCGTGGAAACCTACTCCGAAGACTTCACTCCAGCAGAGTTCACCGATGACTACCAGGAAGAACTGAAGAAACTCATCGATGCGAAGATCGAATCCGGCGAGACCCTGGATCTAGAAGAAACCTTCCCAGACGAAGACGAGGACGACGATACCGGTGGCGACGTCGTCGATCTGATGGAGGCCCTGCGCCAATCCGTGGATCGTTCCCGTTCGTCCAAGAAATCGGGATCAAAGCAATCTGGTTCGAATAAGAGCTCCAGGAAATCAACGAAGAAGAAGGCTAGCTGACCGGTCCGTCTTTGGAAGAGCATCCTGTTTTCGCAGCCGGGGTCTAGCTGTTGCTCAGGAAACCTTATAGGCGTCGGTTCCTTGGCCCCAAGCACCGGACATCTCGACGAGTTGGAAGGTTTGCTGGGCGATCGCCATTTCTTCATCCGTGGGAACCACGACAACAGCAACTGTTGAATCGTCCGTGGAAATGACGCGTGGTTCATCAGAGCGGGACATGTTCAACTCGTGGTCGTAGCGCACACCGAGCACACCGAGACGATCGAGTACTCGTGCCCGAAACGGGGCAGATTTCTCTCCGATGCCAGCGGTAAAGGCGATGGCTTGCGCGCCGTTGACTGCAACGTGGTACCCGCCGATGTATTTGGCTAAGCGGTAGGACGCAACATCGAGTGCCATACGGGATTCGCGGTGCCCGGCTTGTGCGGACTCCAGCACCTGGCGCATATCAGCGTGCCCGGTGAGTCCCAACAGCCCGGACTCGTGGTTGAGAATCCTGTCGGTTTGGTGGGCATCGTAACCATGCGAGGTGATCAGGTGTGTGATGATTGATGGGTCTACGTCACCCGAACGGGTCCCCATAACGAGTCCGGCTAACGGCGTGTAACCCATCGAGGTGTCAACGGACTTACCGCGGCGGATAGCCGTGGCCGAAGCGCCGTTGCCCAGGTGCAAGATGATGCCGTTGAACTCAGACCGATCGATGCCCAGCAGCTGCGCGGTTTTACCGGTGACGAGATCGTGGCTGGTGCCGTGGAACCCGTAGCGACGAATCCCATGTTCGGTGTACCACTTATCCGGAATCGCATACCGCCACGCCTCGGGCGGCATGGTCTGGTGGAACGATGTATCGAAAATGACCACCTGGGGCATATCGGGCCACTTATCGCGAATCGCGCGCAGCCCCTCGGTGGCCGGCGGGTTGTGCAGTGGGGCCAGCGGGGCCAGCCGGTCGATAGCGCGGATGACTTCAGGATCCACGAGTTCTGGTTTTTTGAATCGTTCACCGCCGTGCACCACACGGTGTCCGGCCGCATCGATCCGGCGACCATCCAACACCTCGTCGAGTTCCCTGGCGACGACATCCAGGGCCTGAGTATGGTTGGAAACCCCAGAACCTGGGACGCCGATCCGTTCAATCAGCCCGGACGCTTGGACCGGATTGTCGGTGTCTGTGCCGTCGTCATGCAGTTCGCGCAGCTGATATTTCAACGACGACGAACCAGAGTTAATCACTAAAATGAGCATCGTATACCTGCTTACTACGCTTGTGCCTGGATAGCGGTGATGGCAACGGTGTTGACGATGTCGTCAACCGTGGTGCCCCGCGAAAGATCATTGACCGGTTTATTGAGCCCCTGCAGCACCGGACCAACGGCGACTGCACCGGCCGACTGCTGGACGGCCTTATATGTATTGTTTCCGGTGTTGAGATCCGGAAAAATAAAGACGGTGGCGTTTCCGGCGACCTCCGAATCCGGCATCTTTGAGGCCGCAACAGATGCTGAGACCGCGGCGTCATACTGCAGCGGCCCGTCCACCTTCAACTCCGGTTGAGCAGCTTTGACCAGGCTGGTTGCTTCGCGGATCTTGTCCACGGCTTCACCGGAACCCGAGTCGCCGGTTGAATACGAGAGCATAGCAACCCGGGGATCGACGCCGAATTGCTGGGCGGTTTCAGCCGAAGCGGCCGCAATATCACCGAGTTGTTCGGCATTGGGGTCCGTATTGACGGCGCAGTCACCGTAAACCAGCGCTCGATCCGGCAGCAGCATGAAGAACACCGAGGAGACGATCTTGGTGCCCGGTTTGGTTTTCACAAACTC
>NZ_JAKDKW010000092.1 GCF_030453185.1 Yaniella sp.
CATTGTTGAACCACCCTTCGTTCGCCGCACCCAGGCCCGTCCGGTATACCCAGCATTCACGCACCAGCCGGCAACCCGGCGTTCAATCGAGACCTCTAGGCTAGTTTCCGGAAAGACGCACTGCTCTCCGGTGGCGCAAAATCTGCTGACGATTTCACAGATACCTGCAAATCGTATACGATCTGTAGCAGGCGATTTTGATCACGCATCAACCCCCAACGGAGGTATAGTCTCGATGAACGTCACTGCTTTCGATTTCTCTGAAAAGCAAAACCGTCCCGGCAAAATTGTTGCCCTGCACCTGAACTACCCGTCCCGCATCGAACAGCGCGGACGCAACCCAAAATTCCCCGGCTACTTTCTGAAGGCCACTTCTTCGATCGCAGCCACCGGTTCGACCATTGAACGTCCGGCCGGCACAGAGCTGCTCGCCTACGAAGGCGAAATCGCCTTGATCATTGGTAAAGACGCCCGCCGTGTCGCTCCCGAAGACGGCTGGTCCTATGTTTCCGGTATCACCGCAGCAAACGACTGGGGCCTGTACGATCTGCGCCACGCAGACAAAGGTTCCAACGTCAAAAACAAATCCGGTGACAATTACACGCCACTGGGCCCAGCAATCATCGACGCCGAAGGTATCGATCCAGCCCAGCTCCGGGTTCGCACCTGGGTCAACGGCAAAGTCACCCAGGATGACACCACCAACGACCTGGTCTTCCCATTTGGCCAGCTGGTCGCAGACCTCTCTCAGATGATGACCCTTGAAGCAGGCGACGTCATTTTGACCGGCACACCTGCCGGTTCCTCGGTTGCCCAGCCAGGCGACGTCGTCGAAGTAGAAGTTGATGCACCAAGTGCCCAGGGCACCCCATCAACCGGTCGCCTCGTATCCAACGTTGCCGAAGCAGACTTTTCGCTGTCCGACTATGGCCACGGTCCAAAAGTTGACGACGTACAGCGTGAAGAAGCTTGGGGCTCCAAAGCAGCAGCCGGTATCGAAGATCCACGTGCCACCCTGACCGATGAACTGCGTGAAAAAATCTCCCAGACCGCCGTTGCCACCATCGTTGCAAATATGCGCAAACGCGGTATCAACAACTGCACCATCGACGGGCCAACCCCGATGCACCCTGGTCGTCAGATTCTCGGCTTCGCCAAGACCCTGCGCTATGTGCCAAACCGCGAAGACCTGTTCAAGAAACACGGTGGCGGTTTCAACAAGCAGAAACAGGCCATGGACTCGGTGCAACACGATGACATCGTCGTCATGGAAGCACGCGGCGAAAAAGGCACCGGAACACTCGGCGACGTCTTGGCCATGCGCGCTAAAGTACGCGGCGCCAACGCCATCATTACCGACGGCGGTGTCCGTGACTCAGCGGCCGTGCTCGACGTAGACATTCCGGTCTACTCCAACGGCAACCACCCTGCCGTGCTGGGTCGCCGCCATGTTCCGTGGGAAATGGACGGCACCATCGCTTGCGGCGGTACCACCGTACAGCCCGGCGACATCATCATCGGTGATGACGACGGCGTCGTCGTGGTCTCACCAGAAATGCTCGTCGAAATTATCGACGAGTCCTTTGAGCAAGAGCAGCAGGACGGGTGGGTATACGAACAGGTCAAGAACGGTGCAGCCGTTGACGGCTTGTTCCCACCGACCGGTGAGTGGAAGGCCAAATACGAGGCTTACCGCGCAGAACAAGGCAAGTAAATGCAGCCCACTGGTCTCTCCAAAGCTGATCAGGCCCACCAGCATGTGTTGAAGGGCATCACCACCGGGCACTACCAGCCCGGTGACCGGCTCGTACTTTCCACGATCGCCGATGAGCTTGGCATGTCGGTTGTACCCGTGCGAGAGGCCATTCGGCGGTTGCAAACCGATAATCTGGTGCAGTTTGAACGCAACGTCGGGGCCACGGTCACCGGTATCGACCCCGTCGAATACCGCCACACCATGGAAACCCTGGCGTTGACCGAAGGCTACTCCACTGCTCAGTGTGCGCCACTGGTAACCCAGGAAACCCTGGAGAAAGCCCGCGGCATCAATGAGCAGATGAGAGCACTCGTGGCACACGACTTCGCACCCGAGAAGTTCACCGAACTTAACGAGCAATTTCATTCAGCACTGTTTGAACACCACCAGAACCCGCACATCCTCGATCTTGTGCACCGCGGCTGGAATCGTTTGGCGGCACTTCGCTCGTCAACCTTTTCCTTCGTCCCATCACGGGCCATCAGCTCGGTTGCCGAACACGAGGAACTGCTGAAACTCATCGCCGATGGCGCAGAGTTCTCGATCATTGAATCGGCGGCTCGAAACCACCGGCTCAATACCCTGCACGCCTATCTGGACCATCACGCGAAATCCACGACCATAGATTTTTAGCAACATTCGAAAGGACGACATGACAAACGGCAAACCCGCAAACATGCCAGATCAAATCCGTCACTACATCAACGGTGAATGGGTCGACTCGATCGACGGCGACACCTTCGACATACTGAACCCAGTCACCAACGAGACCTACATCAAGGGCTCCTCCGGTAAAGTCGCCGACGTCGACGCCGCCGTCAAAGCAGCTAAAGAGGCCTTCGATAACGGTCCATGGCCACACATGCTGCCACGCGAACGTTCACGCATTCTGCATAACATTGCCGACGTCGTTGAGACCCGCCAGCAGGAACTGGCTGAAATGGAAACCTGGGACTCCGGGCTACCTATCTCCCAGACCCTGGGCCAGGCCCGTCGCGCAGCAGAGAACTTCCGTTTCTTCGCCGACCTGATCGTTTCCCAGCACGACAACGCCTTCAAGGTGCCAGGTCGTCAAGCGAACTACGTCAACCGCAAGCCAAAAGGCGTTGCCGGTCTGATCACCCCGTGGAACACCCCGTTCATGTTGGAATCCTGGAAACTTGGTCCAGCGCTGGCCACCGGGAACACCGTGGTCCTGAAACCAGCCGAATTCACCCCGCTGTCGGCCTCCCTGTGGCCAGGCATCTTCGAAGAAGCTGGCCTGCCAACCGGCGTGTTCAACATGGTCAATGGTTACGGTGAAGAAGGCTTCGCCGGTGACTCCCTGGTCAAGCACCCCGACGTTCCACTGATCTCGTTTACCGGTGAATCGTCCACCGGTAAACTCATCTCGGCCAACGCCGCCCCATACCTCAAGGGTCTCTCGATGGAATTGGGTGGCAAGTCCCCTGCCATCGTCTTTGAAGACGCCGACCTGGACGCTGCGATCAACGCAACCGTCTTCGGTGTGTTCTCACTGAACGGTGAACGTTGCACCGCCGGCTCACGCATCCTGGTTCAGCGCAGCATCTATGACGAATTCGTCGAGCGCTACGCAGCCCAGGCCGCCAACGTCAAAGTTGGTCTGCCAAGCGATCCGAAAACCGAAGTCGGTGCCCTGGTCCACCCAGAGCACTTCGACAAGGTCTGGTCCTACGTGCAGATCGGTAAAGAAGAAGCACGCCTGGTAGCCGGTGGTGACCGTCCGGAAGAATTCCCAGAAGGAAATTTCCTGCAGCCAACCGTCTTCGCCGATGTTGCCCCAGATGCACGCATCTTCCAGGAAGAAATCTTCGGTCCGGTCGTTGCGATCACACCGTTCGACACCGACGAAGAAGCACTCGAACTGGCCAATAACACCCAGTACGGTCTGGCCGCATACGTGTGGACCAACGATCTGAAGCGCTCCCACAACTTCGCGCACAACGTTGACGCCGGCATGGTCTGGCTCAACTCCAACAACGTTCGTGACCTGCGCACCCCATTCGGTGGTGTCAAGGCATCCGGACTTGGCCAGGAAGGTGGCTACCGCTCGATCGATTTCTATACCGATCAGCAGGCAGTCCACATCAACCTGGGCGAAGTACACAACCCAGTATTCGGTCAACAGTAAGACCTGGTTGGAACCATAACCGAAGGATCATCATGAAGATTGATAAAAACAACCGCACCAAAACCAGCTCGGGATTCTACGTCTCGCAGCACGCGTCGATCAACACGGACAATCCCGTTCCGACGCCGAAGGCCGAAGCACCAGACGTACTGCGCGTGGCGTACATGGAACTGCAGGTCACTGACCTGGCAGCCTCCCGTGAGTTCTACGTCGACGTCCTGGGTCTCCACATCTCCCACGAAGATGACAACGAGATCTACCTTCGTTCCACGGAAGAATTCATCCACCACAACCTGCTCCTGAAAAAGGGCCCGGTTGCCGCCGTCGGTGCATTCTCCTACCGTGTACGTTCTCCAGAAGACGTCGACAAAGCCGAAGCCTTCTACAAAGAACTCGGCTGCCGCACTGAACGTCGCAAAGATGGTTTCGTGCGCGGTATCGGCGACTCCCTGCGCGTTGAAGATCCATTGGGCTTCCCCTACGAGTTCTTCTACGAAGTTGACCATATGGAACGCCTCGCTTGGCGCTACGATCTGCACGTACCAGGCGCCCTGGTCCGTCTGGATCACTTCAACCAGGTCACCCCGGACGTCCCACGCGCTGCGCGCTACATGCAGGACTTGGGCTTCCGCGTCACCGAAGAAATTGCAGACGGCGAAACCGTTTACGCTGCGTGGATGCGTCGTAAACCGACCGTTCACGACACCGCGATGACCGGTGGCAACGGCCCACGGATGCACCACGTTGCCTTCGCAACACACGAGAAGCACAACATCTTGGCGATCTGTGACCGCCTCGGTGCCCTGCGCCGCTCGGATGCCATCGAACGCGGCCCAGGCCGCCACGGTGTTTCCAACGCGTTCTACCTCTACCTGCGTGATCCAGACGGTCACCGCGTAGAAATCTACACCCAGGACTACTGGACCGGCGACCCAGACAACCCGGTTATCTCCTGGGACGTGCACGACAACCAGCGCCGTGACTGGTGGGGCACCCCGGTTGTACCTTCCTGGTACACCGATGCTTCATTGGTACTGGACCTGGACGGCAATCCTCAGGATGTCGTCGAGCGTACTCACGACAGCGAAATGGAAGTTACCATTGGCGCTGACGGTTTCTCGTACACTCGTGCAGACGATGACGAAGAAATGCCAGACTGGAAAAAGGGCGAGTTCAAACTCGGCAACCAGCTCTAAGGCCCGAACACACTCAACGTGTGATCAATGACGATGCCTGCGAACCTTTTGGTTCGCAGGCATCTGTCGTTTAACGGCGTATTCTCAGTTTGTGGGCATCCGCACTCAGTGAGTTTGGGCTGTTAGTTCGATGCGTCTGCGCTGACACGCTGTGGGCGTTGGTTGGCCTCGACGTTGGCACCGCGCATACCGAACAGCACTGCCGTGGCCAGCAGAATGATGACCCCGACCAGAACATAGATGGCCTCGGGAGACCAGCCATTATCTTGCAATGCACCGGTCGCCGTGGGAGCGATAATTGCGCCTATCCGGCCGATCCCGATAGCCCATCCGGCACCGGTAGAACGCAGCGCAGCGGAATACGACTGTGGTGTCAGCACGTAGAGACCTGCAATACAGCCGTTGATAAACACACCAACCAGCAAGCCAAGCAACAGCACCAGGACGAGTATCTGGGTGGTAAAGATAAAGATTATCATCAGGATCGAGGCAAGAACGGTAAACCCGGTGAGGACTGTTCGCGTGGACCAGCGGGCGGTAAAGAGGCCGAACGAGACCGAACCAATGGCTCCGCCAAGAGTCAATGCGACGGTGACGAACATTGACAGGGTCTCGCTTAACCCCGTTGCCGTCATGAGCCGCGGGGTCCACGAATTCACGAAGTAGAACGCAAACATAATCACGAAAAATGCCGTCCAAATAACGAAGGTTACCCGGCGGTTCTCGCGGCTGAAGAGATCCCAAATACTGGTTTTCGACTCAGCGGCGGTGGGTTGTGGCACAGCGTCCAAGTCGTATTTTTCGCCATATCCCAACCGTTCGACGATCATGTCAATACGCTGCTGCGCGCCGGCTGGACGCCGTGAATACAGAAACGACGGGGACTCCGGTAGTAGGAACACCACGATCACTAGGGCAACTGCTGTGACAATACCCCCGGCGAGGAACACCGACCGCCACCCAAATGCGTTGATCAGTCCCACCATCGCGGTGCCGCCCAGGGAAGCCCCTATGCCGTAGCCTGCGGCATAGATACCGATGGCCAATCCGCGGCGTTTCCGGGAGGCAAATTCAGCACTAATAACATTTGTGCCGACGAGAATCCCGCCAATTCCCAGCCCGGTAAGGACTCGCCAAATGCCCAGCTGAAAGGCAGACGCGGCTGTGGCAGACAGGAACAGTCCGGCGATATTCATGACGACCGCGATGATCGTCATCTTGCGTCGACCGATGCGATCCGCAACAGGGCCCAAAAAGAGCGCTCCGATGGCCATACCAACTAGCGCTGAACTCATGAGGAGTCCAAGCGCTAGGCCAGACAACTGAAACTCGTCCGTGATTTGGTTCGAGGCAAACGATATTGCCAGGACGTCATAACCGTCTAACGCATTTAATAATGTACAGATAGCAATGATGAGCCATTGGTAACTGCCCATCTTGGTTGAGTCGATTTTTTCCCGAAGGTCCACCATCAGCTCTCCGTTCTGGTGTATCGCGCATCACAAAAATACCTATGAGCATAGATATTACATGGGGTGGAACACTGCAGCAATTAAGGTGCGTCACAGTGAGCGCAAACGATAGACTTTGAACCAAACCAACGACTTGGAGGACCCTGATTGGCCACACGCACACCACCCCCAAAAGTCACAGTCAGCGAAGTGCTCGCCGAGCTGGCCGCGTTAGAAGATCCAAAAGCCCGTGCCGTCAATGAACGCCACGGCAACGATATTGGCGTGAATCTCTCGAAGCTGCGGGCCATCGCCAAGCGACTCAAAACCCAACACGACTGTGCCACCGAGCTCTGGGACACCGGCGATACCCAAGCGCAACTGGTAGCCATACTGATCAGCAGCCCCAAGAAATACACCGCCGAGCAACTCGAAACCATGCTGCGAGCGGCACGGGTGCCCAAAGTCCATGACTGGCTGGTCAGCTACATCTTGAAGAAGAATCCCGAAGCCGAAAACCGTCGGATCCAGTGGATGACCGATCCGGACGAAGTTGTGGCAAGCGCGGGCTGGGCACTTACCAGCCACGCCGTCGCTAAGAATGCGTCCCATCTCAAGCTCGATCAGCTGCTCGATACCATCGAAATCAAAATGCAGCACGCACCGGCCCAACTCCAATGGGCCATGAATGAATGTTTAGCCAACATTGGCATCCACCACCCAGAACAGCGCAATCGAGCGCTGGATATTGGTGAACGGCTCGGAGTTTTGAAAGACTACCCCACTCCCCCAAACTGCACTTCGCCCTTCGCGCCTGCCTGGATCAACGAAATGGTGTCGCGCCAATAATCCCCCAGCGGCAGCACACATACTAGATCCCTGCTGTTCCGATGCAGTCCCGCTGGACCGTAGTACGCTTGAAGTCCAACCCAACCCGCACGACGACGGGCTCAAGCGGAAGTCTTGCGGAAGGTCTCGCCTTCTACCGGTAACGCCCCTATCGTTGGACTTATGACCCATACAACACATCCCACAGTTGACGAACTCTTTGATATCTCAGACGACCGTCTGCGTGAGCGAGCAAGCCTCAAATGGTCGAACGTAGATGTTGACGTATTGCCCGCCTGGGTGGCCGAGATGGATGTTCATCTGGCTCCGGCCATCATCGATGCACTACAAAATGCGATCACCCGGCACGACGCTGGCTACCCCGGTTCAGCCGAGGGTGTCACGCAAGCCTTCTCCGATTTCGCACGCGACCGGTGGAATTGGAACATCGAACCCGACCAGGTGAGCATCCATGTTGATGCTGCGACCGCTGCAGCCAAGCTGATGCGCCACTACGCCGGGGCGGATCGTAGCGTGATGATTATGCCGCCGGTCTACAACCGCTTCTACGATTGGCTCGACGTTGGTGGTGTCCGGCCAGTAGAAGTTCCACTGACTGACGTGCCCAACGGCGGCTATTTTGATTTAGACGGGATCGAAGCCGGCCTCAAGGCTGGTACGAAGGTGATCTTGCTGTGCAACCCGCATAACCCACTCGGACGCGTGTTCTCACG
>NZ_JAKDKW010000093.1 GCF_030453185.1 Yaniella sp.
CAGGCTGAAGCCGGCGCCCACGTGGTGTCACCCTCGGGCATGATGGACGGCCAAGTCGAAGTTATCCGCGAAGCCCTAGACGCCGCAGGCCACACCAATACCGCGATCTTGGCCTACTCAGCCAAATACGCTTCAGCGTTCTATGGCCCCTTCCGCGAAGCCGTCGATTCCGCCCTGACCGGCGACCGCAAAACGTACCAAATGGACTCAGCTAATCGCACCGAAGCCATTTTGGAAACCGAACTCGACATCCAAGAAGGCGCCGACATGGTCATGGTCAAGCCAGCCATGTCGTACCTCGATATCCTGCGCGACGTCGCCAACATCTCCCCGGTACCGGTTGCCGCTTATCAAATCTCCGGGGAATACGCGATGATCGAGGCCGCTGCAGCCAACGGGTGGATCGAACGCGAACCGGCCATGCTGGAGTCGCTGACCGCCATCCGCCGTGCCGGCGCCCAAAACATCCTGACCTATTACGCCACCGAAGCCGCACGACTACTCGCCTAGGAGACCATTCAGTGACCACAAACCAAGAAGTATTCGACGCCGCCCGCGCCATCATTCCCGGTGGGGTGAACTCTCCGGTCCGTGGATTCGGATCCGTGGGTGGCACACCAGCCGCCATGGTCAAGGCCACCGGCCCCTACCTGACCGATATCGAAGGCAAAACCTACGTCGACCTCGTCGGCTCCTGGGGGCCGATGCTCCTGGGGCACAACCATCCAGCGGTTGTCGACGCCGTCCATAAGGCCGTCGATGACGGACTGTCCTTCGGGACCTCTGTAGCAGGCGAAACCCGCCTGGCCGAGCTGATCGCCAAAATCATGCCGGTTGAGCGTGTTCGTTTTGTGTCGACTGGAACCGAAGCCACCATGACCGCCATTCGTCTAGCCCGCGGTGCCACTGGACGTAACCTCATCATCAAGTTCGCCGGTTGCTACCACGGACATTCCGACGGCCTGCTGGCTGCTGCAGGTTCCGGACTCGCCACTCATGCACTGCCAGATTCCGCCGGTGTGCCCGAAGCGATCACCAGCCAAACGCTGGTGCTGCCGTATAACGACGAAGAGGCCGTCAAACAGGCTTTCGAAAAATATCCCGACCAGATCGCCGGTATCATCACCGAATCGGCCCCGGCCAATATGGGCGTGGTACAGCCGAAGACGGGCTTTAACACGTTCCTGCGCGACATCACCACCGACCACGGTGCAATCTTCATCATGGACGAAGTCCTCACTGGCTTCCGCGCCACCAAAACCGGTGGCTGGGGACTTGAAAACGCCGACTGGGCACCCGATCTGTTTACCTTTGGAAAAGTCATCGGTGGGGGACTACCGGTCGCTTCTGTCGCTGGGACGGCCGCGGTTATGGATCAGCTTGCACCACTGGGCCCGGTCTACCAGGCCGGCACGCTGTCGGGCAACCCGATCGCCATGGCTGCAGGCTACGCGACCTTGTCCAACGCCACCGACGACGCTTATGCAACCATCGCTAAGCGCTCGACGCAGCTGCAAAACATGGTCGCGGGAGCCTTGGACACCGAAGGTGTCAATCATTCGATTCAATCGGCCGGCTCTCTGTTCTCGATTGCCTTCGGTACCGCCGAATCAGGCGTCACGAACTACGAGGACACCCAGGCCCAAGAAGCCTTCCGCTACGGCCCGTTCTTTCACGCCATGCTCGACGCCGGAGTCTACTTGGCGCCGTCAGTATACGAAGCCTGGTTCGTCTCAGCCGCCCACGATGATGCAGCCATGAACACCATCGCTGACGCACTGCCAGCCGCTGCCAAAGCAGCAGCTGCCGCCACCGCATAACTGCCTGTACGTTAGCCGCCGTGTTTGAGCGGCACGAAAAATCCGCTGAAGATTCATATCTCCAGCGGATTTTTTGATACGGATCGTTTCTTCGCGCACTCCATCAGTCCGCCAAACCTGTGCCTAGTAGCCCCTGAACATAAAAGGCTGACACGTCACGCGTGTCATTGACATGCGTCACAGTGGAAACTTACGCTCTTACACAAGGAGGTCGATACTTGTGGATGCATTCCCATTATCTGGATGGCTTATCATGACGGTTCCGCCCGTTTTGATGATATTGTCCGTCGTTATTTTTTACCTGAGAGAAGTTCGGCGTGAACGATTAGAGGACGACTTGCTCAAGCGCGACGTCGAGAGGGATGGTTGACGTGACAACAGGCATCATATCCATCCTGGTCCTCTATTTATTGATGATGCTGGGGATTGGCATTTGGTCCGCGAAGAAGAGCAATAAGGGATCGTCAGACTACTTTCTTGGTGGCAAGCAAATAGGCCCCTGGGTCATTTCGATGAGTGAAAAGGCTTCCGAGAGTAGCGGCTTTATGACGGCCGGGCTGCCAGGAGAGGCCTATTCGACCGGTATGAGCGCAGCGTGGAATGCTGTATCGAGCGTTTTCTCAATCTTTAATTGGGTATTTTTCGCCAAGCCGCTTCGCCGCATATCAGAGATTCTCAAGTCGATAACGATTCCAGATTATCTATCGGCTCGGTATCAGGATCACTCAAATATTATGCGCACTGTGTCGATTGTCATGATGACGGTGTTTCAGACCGTCTATATTTGTGCACAATTTGTGGCATTCGGTGTCCTGTTTGAGGTGGTTCTAAATACCGGATTTGCAACTGGAGTTATTGTCGGTGGGATCATTACCATCCTCTATACGGTTGCGGGAGGATTTTTGCCGTCACCCTGACCGACTTTGTGCAAGGTATACTTTTGGCAGTGGCGTTCGTTGTGCTACCAATCGTCGGGATTGCTGAAATTGGCGGGTTCATTCAGATGGGAACCGTGCTGACCGAGTCCATGGGTTCCGACTTTATGAAACCGTTTTTTGAAAACCCAACGTTAACCTTTGCTGGCGTTATCGCAATTATCAGCTACTTATTCATTGGTATTGGGTTTAATGGTGCGCCGCACGTGTTGGTCCGGTATATGGCCCTACGCACTACGCGTGACGTCAAGAAAATCGCGATTATCGGCATCATTTGGATGATGATTGCGTACTACGGGGCGGTATTTATTGGTTTGGCTGGGCTGGCGCTGTTTCCCAATATCGGCAACCCCGAAGAGATTTTCCCCATGATGGCTATGGAGTTATTGCCATGGTGGCTTGCTGGTATTATCATCGCTGCGGCACTCTCCGCGCTGATGTCTTCGATTGACTCAATGTTGCTAATTACCTCGTCATCCATTGCAGAAGATCTCTGGAATAAGATGTTCTATAAGGGCGACTTGCACGAGAAAAAGACCATTTTAGTCTCGCAAATTTCCACGGTCGTCATAGGTATCATCGCAATAGTTATCGCGTTGAATCCCTTCGACTCAGTATTCTGGTTAGCGGTCTTTGCCTGGGCGGGCTTAGCCACGTGTTTCGGGCCACCGGTCGTTCTATCGTTGTATTGGAAGGGTGTTACGAAGTGGGGTGCGATTGCGGGCATGATTGTCGGGCCTGCAATAACAATCATCTGGTACTTCTGGAAGCCCATTGACATCTACGAAGGTGGACCGGCGTTTTTAGCCGCGCTGACAACTATTGTCCTCGTTAGCCTGCTGACAAAACCTCCGGAGGGCGACCAATTTGAAGATATGTGGTCGACGTTTACAGAACGAAACGAAGCGGGTACTCCAGCGTTTTTGCCAAGTGACTATGAGTACCTGAAGGGTATTCAAAAGCACGAGCTTCGACTCAAAAGCGACAAACATATTGTCAGTGACCTCATGGCAAAGAAGATTACTCAGGCGCGTCCTTTCCTGAAGTTGCAAAGGGACGAAGCATTTGAATAACGAAGATGTCAGAGTCCTTCGGGTCATCGAAACGCCGTATGACTTAGAAGATAAAAACGTTGTTTGTTATCCACAACTAGTTTTGTACTTTAGAATCCGGATTTTCCGACTGTTCATGCAGCCTCGAGTTGTTTACTCAGCGGTTACTGTTGACCTTGTCAAGGGTGAAGCCGCTCGATCGAATAAATTTCCGAGATCTGAAGCAATTGAAATTAGTGAAGCCGCTGTCATACCTGCACTGACAACGCATGAAGCAGCGATTGAAGAGGCCGAAAAGTTGCTACTCAGGTGGCTGAGACATAAATACAAGATCTATAGAATACCGCAAATGGACATCGTCAAGCAGCGGGAAGTGCATAAGGTGTTCTTCTACGCACAGCTCAAAAATAATGAAACTGTCTTAATTGACTCTGTCAAAGGACTCGAGATGCAATAAGCGGGAGTGGGTTGTGGATTGTCGTTGCACTGGTGTGTTTCGTCCTTCCGGCAACGTCGCTAACCGACGGTGGGAAGCGGAACCCAGAACGTTCCAAACTCAACCAGCACGCAGAGCAGGTGGGACTACCACTGCCTGAGCACCTTGAGCATTCGGTGGTGGCACGCATCCGTCTTCGTCAGCGCGGGATGATAATCGGCGGTACCAGCGGGATCGTGCTGGCCCCCTGATTCTGACGTCGAACGCTGGATCTTAGAACACAGCCAGGTCGTTGACGCGGCGTGGGATGCCGCCGGTACAGTTCTGCCCGTGAGCTTTAATGTCATTGTTAACCCCGGTGAGGCTGAAACCGCTGAAGACCGTCTGGCCCAATGGCTTGCAGGCATTGCTGATACCGCGATGGAGCATCTTGAACAACTTCGCGACCGGGTAGAACTGCGGGTGGAGATTGCACTCGATGAGTCAATCGTTGCATCCAACAGCCAAGAACTCATCGAAATGCGCCAAACTACCGAGGCACGACCAGCTGGAGTGCAGCGACTGTACCGCAAGCGTTTCGAGGAACGCACCCGCGAAATCGCGGAGCGAACCGCCGACCGGCTCTACACAGAATACCGTCGTCGTTTAGCCGCGCTTGCCGAAGACCTCGTGGAGAATACCCGACCCGGACGCAATCCCGGCAGCGTCGGGGTCCTAACGGTATCGCTACTTGTCCACCAAGACGCCATGGATGCTGTCGGCGTTGAACTAGCAGACATCCGAGACAGCCAACCGGGAGTGCAGATTAGGTATTTAGGCCCCTGGCCACCGTATTCCTTCGCTGATGTGCCTGAGGTCGACAGCTAACAGTGCGCAGAAAACAGTCCGGGTGTCCACTGAGAAAGTTCAGTGGACACCCGGACTCGTTTTTGCGGGGTCTGGGGTTATGCTGCCTCGGTCCTTAGGCGACCAGCTGTTTCTGTGCCTGGACCGGTGTGACACGCAGGTCGTCGTCGGTGACAGTAACCCGGACGCTATCGCCTTCCGAAACTGCTTCGGCAACCAGCAGGTCGGCGATCTTATCGTCCAATTGCCGCTGAATTACCCGACGCATTGGGCGGGCACCGTAGGCCGGCTCATAGCTGGCCTCAGCAATCCAGTCCTTGGCGGCGTCATCGACTGTCAACGTGATGCCCTGAGCATCTAACCGCTGCTCGGAATCGCGCAGCTGCAGCCCAACAATTTCGCGCAGCTGGTCAGTGCTGAGCGGGTTGAACAACAAGGTGTCGTCAATGCGGTTCAAGAACTCTGGACGCATGAATTCACGTACCCGGCCCATGACCTTTTGCTTGATATCGCGCTGTGTCGCCGCAGCATCGCCGGATACAAAGCCCAGCGGTGTACCGGTTGAAGACAAGAACTCGGAACCCAGGTTCGACGTCATAATCAACACGGTGTTGCGGAAGTCCACGGTGCGGCCCTGCCCGTCGGTCAGACGACCGTCGTCGAGCACCTGCAGCAGCAGGTTGAATACATCGGGGTGGGCCTTTTCGATCTCGTCGAGCAGGATCACCGAATATGGACGACGACGAACCTGTTCAGTGAGTTGACCAGCTTCGTCATAGCCGACATAGCCCGGAGGGGCACCGACCAGACGTGAGACCGTGTGGCGTTCACCGAATTCGGACATATCGAACCGGACCATCGCATCGGCGTCATCGAATAATGAGTGTGCCAGCGATTTTGCTAGCTCTGTTTTGCCGACACCGGTTGGCCCAAGGAATAAGAAGCTGCCCACCGGGCGGGACGGATCAGCCATCCCGGTTCGAGACCGACGGATGGATTTTGCAATGGCTGCGACGGGCTCCTCCTGGCCAACTACGCGTTCGTGGAGTTCGTCTTCTAAGCGAGCCAGCCGCGATTTTTGAGCCTCGGTCATTCGTGCAGCCGGAATGCCTGTGGCGCGGGCAACCATCTCGGCGATGGCGTGCTCATCGATCACCGAAGAGGCTACTTGCGGTTTGGCAGCGGCCTCAGACAACTGTTCGTTGACCTCGTTGACCTCGTCACGCAATTCCCCGGCGCGCTCGTAATTCTCGGCGTTGACCGCTGAATTCTTATCCGCTTCCAGCTCGGCAAGTTTGGAACGTAGTGCTTCGACGTCGACCGTAGGACTATCAGCATCCGGGCCGCGCTGCAGCGACCGACGGGCACCAGCCTGGTCAATCAGGTCAATGGCCTTATCCGGTAGGAACCGGTCGGTGATGTAGCGGTTGGACAGTTCGACAGCGGCCCGGAGCGCCTCATCGGTGTAGGTCAC
The DNA here is from genome assembly GCF_030453185.1 of Yaniella sp. Lineage (GTDB taxonomy): Bacteria > Actinomycetota > Actinomycetes > Actinomycetales > Micrococcaceae > Yaniella. The sequence continues at coordinate 6,564 of NZ_JAKDKW010000093.1, forward strand.
TTGGTGGTGTTCCGCGTACCGATCAGCCAGCCCGGCCAAAATGGTGACGGCGTCTTCGACCGATGGTTCACCAATGGTCACCGGCTGGAAACGGCGCTCGAGTGCGGAATCCTTTTCGATGGTGCGGTACTCTTTGAGCGTTGTCGCACCGACCATGTGGAGATCACCGCGGGTCAAGTGTGGTTTGAGAATGTTGCTGGCATCCATGCCTCCGGATTCACCCGAGCCACCAGCGCCCACCACGGTGTGCAGCTCGTCGATGAAGACGATGGTTTTTTCATCTTCGGTAAGTTCGTCGATCGCGCCGGTCAGGCGCTCTTCGAATTCACCGCGGTACTTCGTACCAGCCACCATGCCTGGTAGATCCAAGGCAACAATGCGACGATCTTTCAGCTGTGCTGGAACCTTGCCATCAATGATGGCCTGTGCAAGTCCTTCGGCGATGGCGGTTTTACCGACCCCGGCTTCACCGATCAGGACCGGGTTGTTTTTGGTACGGCGAGCCAGCACTTCGATGGTTTGGTCAATCTCGTCCTCGCGGCCGATGACGGGGTCGAGACGACCAGCCTGGGCTTCGGCCGTCAGGTCTAGGCCATACTGTTCCAGCATGGAGTCTTCGGGTGAGTCTTGATCGCTGACATGCTCGTGTGGCTGACCAGCGTGGGCCCCCTGGGCGCCAGCCTGCAGTGACTGCGGTGTCACACCGGCCTGTGCCAGAAGTGATCCGGCAGGGGATTCTTGGTTCAGTACAAAGGCAAAGAATACATGCTCTGGATCGATATAGGTTGAGCCGAAAGCACGAGCAACCTGGTAGCCGTCGAGTAGTACTTTTTGCGCTGACGCGTTGAGCGATGCGGTTGCCTCACCTTTGTTTTCTTCGGGGGTAGGCAAGCGCTCGTCTACGGCATCAATAATAGTTTGTGGGTCCGCTCCTGCCTGGCGCACGCCAGCGGCAGCAGGATCTTGATCAAGCATAACGCGCAAGATATGGAGCGCATCGACATCGGTTTGACCACGTTCCACCGCGAATTTTGCGGCGGTCGCGACAACGTCATGGGTCTGCTTGCTCAGCAGCCGGTTGAGGTCGACGGGTCGTCCTTGTCGTCCAGCACGCTGTCCATGAAGATAGCGAGCAAGGAATTCGTCGAAGGAGTCGCCGTTGGAACCGGCGGGGCCGAAGAAAGCGGGCATTATGTCCTCCTAGTTGGTTGCACTTCTGAAGTGCATCAAAGGTTGAGTGTATCTAACTCAAGTAACAGGTCTTAGATAGAGATTATTCCCAGAACTCTTGGATTTGGCAAGAAACCTGAGTCCGCTTGACTCAACCGGCGAAATAGTGGCGGAAAACTTGAAACGAGGTG